>JACCZU010000118.1 GCA_013695835.1 Candidatus Aridivita willemsiae | reverse complement strand
TCGGCAAGGAAGGCTCGAAGCGCGTCAACGTCATCGTCAAGTATGACTTCGACCCAGCGGCGAGCTACGCGGGCGGCGTCGCCGGCCTGCGGGCGACCAGTCCCGCAGCGACAGGGCGCTCGTTGACAGCGGACCGAGCCGCATTGGATGCCTACATGGCCTACGCGCGCGACTACGAAGGAAGCGTGACGAGCGCCCTTACCTCCAGGATCCCGAACGCCGAGGTCATCGACCGCTTCCACATCGCCTACGGCGGCGCGGCCTTGCGCCTCCCCTCGAACCGGGTCGACGATCTCCTTGCCGTCGACGGGGTCGTAGCAGTCCAGAAGAACCGTCTGGCTCAACCGACCACCGACACCACACCGGAGTTCATCGGCGCCACAGAGGCATGGAAGTCCATCAGCGGCTCCTCCACCTCGGGCGAGGGCGTCATCGTCGGCGTGCTCGACTCCGGCGTATGGCCCGAGCACCCGTCGTTCAAGGACCCTGGGATCGATAAGCCGCGCGGAAGCTTCGCTTGTGAGTTCGGCGACGGCTCCGATCCTGCGCTTGGGGACTCCTTTGCCTGCAACGACAAGCTCATCGGTGCCTACGCCTTCACAGACGGCTACCTCGAGTTCATCCCCGCCCTCGAGGGCGAGTTCTGCAACAACGAGACCGGCGAGTGCTCGGCGCGCGACGCCGACGGGCACGGCACCCACACCTCCACCACGGCGGCCGGGTCCCCGGTCAAGTCCGCAAAGATCTTCGGCGTGGAACACGGGCCTATCAGCGGAATCGCGCCGGGGGCACACGTCATCGGCTACAGGGTCTGCCTCGACCTCGGCTGCTTCCAGTCCGACTCGGTGGTGGCAGTCGAGCAAGCGATCCTCGACGGCGTCGACGTCATCAACTTCTCGATCTCGGGCGGCGCCGACGCCTACTCGGATCCGGTCGAGCTCGCGTTCCTCGACGCTTATTCAGCGGGCATCAGCGTGAACGCATCCGCAGGGAACTCAGGGCCTGGGGCTGGGACGGCGGACCACGCTGGCCCGTGGGTCACCACCGTCGGCGCATCGACATCGGATCGCCACTTCTTTGCGAGGCTCGAGCTCGAGGCGGACAACGGGGACGTGTTCACCGCCAGGGGAGCGAGCATCACCAAGGGAATTGCCAACGCCAAGACGCTGGTGGACGCAGGAGCCATCCCCGGCTACGAGGACGAGCTCTGCCAGACGCCGCTTCCCGACGCTGTGGCCGGCACGGTGGTCGCCTGTGAAAGGGGCGTAGTCGGTCGTATCGAGAAGAGCTTCAACGTGTTGCAGGGCGGAGGCGCAGGCATGATCCTCTACAACGCCGGAGGCCAGCAGGACATCGAGACCGACAACCACTGGGTGCCCACGGTCCACCTGAGCTCCCCCACGCCGGCGGATGGCTTCGTGGCCTTCCTCGAGGGTCACACGGGTGTTCAGGCGCGCTGGAACCTCGCCGCTCCGACCCCGGTCAGGGGCGATGTCATGGCGGACTTCTCGTCGCGCGGGCCCCTGGGGTCGTCCATCAAGCCCGATGTCACGGCGCCCGGCATCCAGGTCCTTGCCGGCCACACACCGCAACCGGTCACCCCCCTCGGGGGACCGCCAGGCGAGCTGTTCCAGGCGATAGCGGGCACGTCGATGTCGAGCCCGCACAGCGCTGGTGTGTCTGCGCTCGTCAAGGCGGCGCATCCCAACTGGACGCCCGGCGAGATCAAGTCCGCGCTCATGACCTCGGCGACCCAGAGAGTTCTGAAGGAAGACGGGGTCACTCCGGCCGACCCGTTCGACCGCGGCGCCGGCTCGATCCGAGCCCACAGGGCGATCAACCCGGGCCTCGTGTTCGCCGAGACGCCGCTGAACTTCTTCGCCTCCGCTGGGGATCCGCTCGGGCGGGTCAATCTCAACGTGCCGAGCGTCAACGCCCCGGTCATGCAGGGACGGTTGACGGTGACCCGTACGGCGCGCAACCGCAGCGGGAACACCCAGACCTACACGGTGGAGAAACAAGCCCCCGAGGGCGGGAGCTTCAAGGTGACGCCTGCGAGGTTCACGCTCGAGCCCGGGGAGAGGATTGATCTGAGCATCAAGATCTTCGGAGACGGCCTCGACGACGACAAGCAGTACTTCGGCCACGTCACTTTTGACCCAGCAAGCAAGGGGCTTCCCAAGGTCGACCTCCCGGTCGCCTTTGTGAAGGCGCAGGGGGAGGTCGCTTTGACCCACAGCTGTGGGCCGCGTTCGATCCCGGTGGGGGCTGCGGCCGGCTGCCAGGTGAGCGTGACGAACTTCTCGCCTTCGGTGGCCGGAGCGGACGTCGCGGTCAAGAGCCCCGATCCGAGCGGGCTCAAGATCCGCAAACTGCCCGGCCGGGTCACGGAGCTCGGCAAGGGCTTCAGGTTCAGCGCGCATGGCCTATCGGGCGCCATAGCGCCGACCATCGACGCCATCGAGCCGGGGGGAACGGGGTTTGGCTACGTCTCGCTGGCGAGCCTTGGGGTTCCCGACCTCGGCCCGGTCGGAGACGAAGAGCTGATCAACTTCGGCACGTCGCCTTACCTCTATGGCTCCGAGACCTACGAGGCGATCGGCATGACCTCCAACGGCTATGCGATCGCCGGCGGAGGAGGATCAGGCGATGTGAACTTCGTCCCTCAGACGCTGCCGGATCCGGCCGCGCCAAACAATGTGCTCGCTCCCTTCTGGACCGACCTCAACCCCGGGGAGGGCGGCGACCTTTACGCCGCCGAGATAGCCGACGGCGACACGGGGCAGAGCTGGATCGTGCTCGAGTGGGAGGAGGTCCCTGACTTTACGAGCGGGGCCGATCCCTCGACCTTCCAGATCTGGGTCGAGACGACTCCCGGCACCGAGGCCGTCAGCTATGAGTACGGCCCGGTTGTCGGCGCGGGCGACCCGATCGGCCTGACCGTGGGGGCCGAGAACCGCGACGGCACAAGCGGTGTGATGCTCGACCGAGCGCCGGTGCCAGACGAGGAGTTTTCGCTCCTCACCTCGCCGCCGATGCCGGGAGGCTCAGAGACGGTCACCTACAGGGCCAAGGGCAAGAAACCGGGCCGCTACGCGCTGACCGCGCGCATGCGCTCCTCCGTCAACACGGGCACAAGGACGGACCTTGCGAGGGTGAGGGTCACGCCCTGAGCTAACGCCGGGGCCGGCCGCGGCGACACGGCCGGGCCCGGCACTCCAAACGCGGGCACCGGTCGCTCCGGAGCGGGACAATCGGGGTATGGAGGGTGCCGCTGTGGTCGAGGTTGCCGGGCTGAGGGCGCGCCTCCTCGATGTGGGGGAGGGCGCCCCGGTCGTCGTCCTGCACGGGTGGGGCGGCCGCATCGAGTCGATGGCGCCAGTGGTGGCCTGCCTCAAGAGGGACTTCCGGGTCATCGCGCTTGACCTTCCGGGCTTCGGGGAGTCGCCGGCGCCGCCCACAGTGTGGGGAAGCCCCGAGTACGCCGGCTACGTGCTGGCCGCCATGAGCTCGAGGGGGATCGAGCGAGCCCATTTCGTGGGGCACTCTTTCGGCGCCAAGACCGCGCTTCAGATCGCGGCGCGCTGGCCGGAGGCGGTCGGCAGGCTCGTCGCCGTGGGCTCGCCGGGGCTGAGGACGCCGCCCTCGCTGGTGGCAAGGGGAAAAAGGCTCATCTCGAAGGGCGCGGGGGCGGCGGGGCGCCTCGGCCCCCCAGGTCGGCGGCTCAAGGACGCCGTCTACGCGAGGGTCGCCTCCCAGGACTACAGGGAGGCGGGCGCCATGCGCCCGATACTGGTGCGCGTGGTGAACGAGGACCTGTCCGACCTACTGCCCCGGGTCACCGCCCCCACGCTGCTCGTGTGGGGCGGAAAAGATGACGCCACGCCGGTTGGTCACGGCAAGACGATGGCCGATCTGATACCCGACGCCGGGCTCGTGTGCTTCGAAGGTGCAGGGCACTTCGCCTACCTCGACGAGCCCGACCGGTTCTGCAGGATCGTGCGCAACTTCTTCGGAGCCAAGTGCCAGTGAGCAGGGCCGATCCCTTCTTCGGCTACGCGTTCGTGCTGCGCACGATCCTGTTCCTCCTGGTGCCGGCCTTCGCAATCGTGCAGCTCGTGAGGCTCGGGCGCGCGCTCCACGTCTTCCAGCTCGAGGGCTACAAGCGCCGACGCTTCCTCGACTGGTGCCGCGCAAATAAGCGGCGAGCCCTGTTCCTTCGCAAGCCGGCGGCCAAGAAGCGCCTCGTCATGACCGGGCGGGCAGGGCGCATCCTGGCCCTCGCCACCATTTTGTCAGTGCTCCTGGTGCTCATCGCCTCTGCGGGGGCGCATCTTGCCGGTGGCGCGCCCTACGACATCGCGACGTGGGCGATCACGACCGCGCTCGTGCTCGTCGGGGCGCCGCTTGTGCTGGTTGCCGCAGACGCCCTCCTAACGCCGGTTCAGTACGCCATCAACCGCCGCTACCTAAGGGCGGCTCGCAGCAAGCTCGATGTCATTGCCCCCCTCGTGGTCGGCGTAACGGGCTCGTTCGGAAAGACCTCGACCAAGTTCGCCATCGAGGCTTTGATCGGCCCGGGGGGGACCGCGCTTGCCACGCCGGGTTCCTTCAATACGCCGCTCGGGGTCTGCAGGGCGGTCAACGAGCGACTCGAGTCGCGCCACCGCTTCTTCATCGTCGAGATGGGCGCCTACGCCGTCGGCGAGATCGCCGAGCTCTGTGCCTTCGTTAAGCCGACCATCGGTGTGCTCACCGCAATCGGGCCCGCCCACCTCGAGCGCTTCGGCTCGATGGACTCCATCCGGCGCGCCAAGCACGAGATCGTGCGCAGCCTCCCCAATGACGGCGTGGCCGTTATGAACGTCGACGACTCCGAGGTCCGAGCGCTCGCAGATGGGACCGAGCGCGTCCCGGTGGTGCGCTACGGCCTCGATCCTTCGGGGCACCCCGACGTCACGGCGGCGGACGTCGAGGTGACGGCCAGGGGCACGAGCTTCACAGTCGCGGCGCGCGGCGAGAGTCTTCGGGTCGAGACCCGGCTCCTCGGCAGGCATGCGATCGGCCACATTCTCGCCGCGGTCGCGGTTGCGCTCCAAGCCGGGCGCAGTCTCACCGACCTCGGCGGCGCCATAACCGGGCTCACTCCTGTCGAGCATCGTCTCCAGCTCATCGAGGGGGCAGGCGGCGTGACCGTCATCGACGACGCCTACAACTCGAACCCCGACGGCGCCGCGGCCGCGCTCGACGTCCTCGGGGCCATGCCTGCGAGAAAGAGGTTGGTGGTCACCCCCGGCATCGTCGAGCTTGGCCCGATGCAGGCCGAGGCCAATGCACGCTTCGGCGAGCACGCCGCAAGGGTTGCCGACACGATCATCGTCGTGGCGTCCCTCAACCGGGCTGCGCTGGTTTCTGGTGCGGCGCGGGTGGACGGCGGCACCGGTGTGATCACGACCGACTCTCTAGCCGAGGCGACCGCGACGCTGAGCGGCCTCCTTGCCCCCGGCGACGTCGTCCTGTTCGAAAACGACCTCCCCGACCAGTACGAAGGCTGACCCAAGAAGGATTAGGGCTCAGGTGACTGGTGAAGGAGGGTTTCCAAGCGCGCCTTGAGGTTCGGATCGATCGCCTCGATGATGTCCAGAAGCCGCTCCCGGTCTGACCTCACAGAGCCACAGCTTCGGAGAGCACCCGATCCCGGATGCGTTCCTTCAGCCCCTCTGGAGTAACCAGATCGACATCTCGTCC
>JACCZU010000011.1 GCA_013695835.1 Candidatus Aridivita willemsiae | reverse complement strand
CCGTTGGATGGATTTGCCTCGCGGCCGGCCTGCTCTTGACCGGGTCCAGTCTCGCCGGCGAGTACGCGGCCTACGCCCTGCTTACCGCCCCCGGTTCGCTTCCAAACGGCGACGCGGCGGCGTGGCTGTCCAACTGGACGTGGCTACCCGCCTTCACGCTGATCGGCGTCTACCTCGTGCTGCTGTTCCCCGACGGGCGTCTGCTCTCCCGGAGGTGGCGCCCGATCGCGTGGGTCGCCGGGGCCGGAACCGGCGCGGCCATCACCTTCTTCGCTTTCTTCCCTGGGCGACTCGTAAGCATCCCTTACGCCACCAATCCTTTCGGCCTCGAATCGGCCGCTGCGGTCTTGGAGGCGCTCTCTTCGGGGTTCTTCCTCGTGCCCCTTTGCATGCTTGCCGCAGGAACATCGTTGATCCTGCGCTTCCGGCGCTCGAGGGGTGAGGAGCGCCAGCAGCTTAAATGGTTCGCCTCCGCCGGAGCGCTCGCGGGCTCCGCCTATTTCCTCCAGACGGCCTTCTCGCTTGCCACGGGATTCATCGAGAACCCGACCGCCGGCGGCCGCGTCGTTCAAGACGTGGCCGTCCTGACCTTCTATGCTCTGCCGGCCGCGGCCGGGATCGCGATCCTAAAGTACCGGCTCTACGACATCGATGTGATCATCAATCGCACGCTGGTCTACGGCGCGCTGAGCGCGGCCCTCGCGGTCGTGTACGGGATGGGAGTGGTGGGCATCGGCGGCGCGCTTCGCTCAGTGACCGGTGGGGAGGGCGGCAACCTCGCCGTAGCAGGCTCGACGCTTGTGGTCGCCGCCCTGTTTCGCCCTCTGCGCGACCGCATCCAGGGCTTCATCGACCGCCGCTTCTACCGATCCAAGTACGACGCAGCAACCATGCTCGAGCGCTTCTCAACGAGCCTGCGCGATGAGGTCGACCTTGATTCGCTGACCGGTGAGCTGCTTGCGGTTGTGCGCCAGACGATGTCACCGGCCCACGCTTCGGTGTGGCTACAGACGCGCCCGGTCCGGATAGGGCCGGATGAGGTCGCGGTCACTCGCTCAAGCGAAGCGGTGGCCCCATGACGGTCCTAACGAGGCTTGGCCCATGTGGTTGATCAGCATTAGGGATCTTCAGTTCAGGCGCAGGCGCTTCTCGATCGCAGTGGCGGCGACCGCACTTGTCTTTGCGATGACACTCCTGATGGCCGGGGTAAGCGCAAGCCTGCACAACGAGCCCCGCAGGATCACCGATGTGATCGGGGCCGACTCTTGGATCGTGGCGAAGGGCACGGCGGGGCCGTTCACAGCGGCGACCGTGGTGCCGGCAGACGCAGCCGCCGCCATCGCCGCTGCGCCCGGAGTCGAAACGGCCGACCCACTCGTGATCCTGCATTCCGCAATGCGTGAGCCCGTCGACCGGGACGTCAACGTCATCGGCTATCGCATCGGAGGCCTTGGAGCGCCGCCCCTGACTGCCGGTCGCAGGCCACGGGCGCCGGGTGAGGTGGTGGCCGACTCACTCTTGGGGCTCGAGCTGGGCGACGGCCTCGCCGCCGGCGGGCAACAGTTCGAGGTTGTGGGGATCGGCGACGGGATCACCTACTACTTCGGGACGGCCACGATCTTTGTTCCGCTCGAGGATGCTCAAGCCATGGGCTTTTCAGGCAAGCCCCTGGCGACGACGATCGTCACCGCAGGCAGGGCATCGTCACCACCGCAAGGGCTAGACGCACTCGGCCCCGCCGAAGTGCGCGCCGATCTCGAACGCCCGCTTGCAAGTGGAACGCAATCGATCGACTTCATCAGCGTCCTGCTGTGGTTCACGGCGGCCGGCATCATCGGGTCGATCATCTACCTATCCGCTCTCGATCGGACGCGCGACTTCGCCGTTCTCAAGGCGACCGGCGCGCCCAATCGCGCTCTGATGATTGGTCTTGCCCTCCAGGCGATCGTGCTCTCCGTCGCGTCCGCCGCGCTGGCAATCGTGCTTGCCCAGGTGCTGGCGCCGGCCTTCCCGTTCTCGGTTGAGATTCCTCTGCGCTCCTACGTTTATCTGTTCTTGATCGCCGCTTCTGTGGGGCTGGTCGCCAGCCTTGCCGGGCTGCGCCGCGCCGTCGGGGTCGACCCCGCCCTTGCCTTTGGGGGCGCATAGAGCAAATGAACGGCCTCCACATCGCCGGCCTCACCATCGAATACTCGAGCGGTGACTACGTCGTGCGCCCGATCGATGGTCTCAACCTCTCGGTGCCGCCGGGGGAGCTCGTCCTCTTGCTTGGCCCAAGCGGGTGCGGAAAGACGACGTTGCTCTCGGTGCTTGCGGGAATACTGAAGGCCCACTCAGGATCCGTTCGCTTCAACGAGATCAATGTCGGTGCCCTAAAAGAGCGGGCGCTTACCGACTACCGGAGAGCGACCGTCGGTGTTGTGTTTCAGGCCTTCAACCTCATCCCGAGCCTGACTGCGGTCGAGAACGTGGCCGTGCCTTTGCTCGCGGCCAAGGTCTCAACGAGCAAGGCGCGCGCCCGCGCCGAAGCGCTGCTGAGGGAGGTGGGCCTCGCGGATCGATTGACCCATAAGCCGGCCGGTCTCTCTGGGGGACAACAGCAGCGGGTCGCCATCGCCCGTGCGCTGGCCCACGATCCCCCGCTCGTGCTTGCCGACGAGCCGACGGCTCATCTCGACTACATCCAGGTTGAAGGAATACTCCGGCTGCTTCGCGAGCTTGCCGCTGCCGGCAGAACTGTGATCGTTGCGACTCATGACGAGCGTCTCCTGCCGCTGGCCGACCGCATCGTCGAGCTCGCTCCGAAGGGAATGAGCAAGCCCCGCCCTCCCGAGCACCTCGTGGTGGGGCGCGGCGACATCATCTTTCGACAGGGCGAGCCCGGCGACCTCATCTTCATCGTCTGGCGCGGCGAGGTCGAGCTGGTGCGGGCGCGCGGAGACAACTCCGAGCTGGTCGTCGACAGAGTCGGGGCCGGCCGCTACTTTGGCGAGCTCGCCCCGATCTTTGGGCTCCCCCGCTCGGCCACGGCGCGCGCGACAACGGATGCCGTGGTGACTGGCTACACGCCCAAGGACTTCAGGAGACAGATGGGCTCCCCAAGCATGGCCGACATGATCATCGGCGCCGACCTGCAGCCCCTCGACCAAGAGCCACCGGGGGCCGGACGAATCGGTCAAGAATCAAGCTGACCCGCTGCTTGCAATTGGCGTGATCACACCTTTGAGGAAGTTCTCGTCAGGCGGCGCAACTTTCGCACCGCTCGTCTGGCCGGCGACGCCGGGGGCAGGTGACACGACCCTGGAGGTCTCCCTTTGCGTACCAGATCCCTCCGGCAACCGTCGACGTCGTAGGGGATGGCGAAGGCGGTGACCTCTTCCGTTTCGAGGTCGAGCAGCATGAATCGATCCCAAGGACTTCGCTCCCTGGACTGACCGACACTGCCGGGGTTCAG
>JACCZU010000098.1 GCA_013695835.1 Candidatus Aridivita willemsiae | reverse complement strand
GGACGCATCACATTCAAGGGCATCGACATCACCGGCTACACGAGAAAGCAGATGCGCGAGGTCAGGCGCGAGATCCAAGTGGTGTTCCAGGACCCTTATGCGTCGCTCAACCCCCGCATGACCGTGCAGGAGATCGTCGCCGAGCCCTTGCGAATTCACGGGCTCTACAAGGCCAGGGGCGGGAGCGAGAAGGTCAAGGATCTCCTCAAAACCGTCGGCCTTAACCCGGAGCACGGGAACCGGTTTCCACATGAGTTCTCGGGAGGGCAACGTCAGCGCATCGGGATAGCGCGCGCCCTCGCGCTTGACCCACAGGTCCTGATGCTCGACGAGCCGGTGTCTGCGCTTGACGTCTCGATCCAGGCGCAGGTGATCAACCTGCTGAGCACGATCCAGGACGAGCTCGGTCTCGCATACATCTTCATCGCCCACGACCTTTCGGTCATTCGCCATATCTCGGACCGCGTCGCTGTGATGTATCTCGGGAAGGTCGTCGAGATCGGCACGCGCACGGAGATCTACGAAAGCCCGACGCACCCCTACACCCAAGCGCTGCTTTCGGCGGCTCCGATTCCCGACCCGGACAAGAGGGGCACGGGCAAGCGCATCGTGCTGCAGGGCGATGTGCCGAGCCCGGCGAACCCGCCGTCGGGTTGCAGGTTTCGGACACGCTGCTGGAAAGCGCAGGACATCTGCGCAGAGGAGGAGCCGGCCCTCATCGACAGGGGCCACGGCCATCCAAGTGCCTGTCACTTCGCCGACACCGACACCGCCGTGCCGACAAGCGCGACGCCGCCCACGCCCGTCGAGGCTGTCTGACCCCCGCCGCCGGTTAGCGCTACGGGCCCGAGCGCACCCTGGTGTTGCCGAGCCAATCCTCGTAGAGCGCTGCATACTCTCCGCCGGCCGCTACGAGCTCGGCGTGGCTCCCCCGCTCGACGACCCGGCCATCATCGAACACCACGATGAGGTCCGACGCCTCGGCCGTGGACAGCCGGTGGGCGATCGTCATGGTCGTGCGCCCCTTGGAGAGGCGCTCGAGGGCCCCCGCTAGCGCGGCCTCGGTTTCTGGATCGACCGCGCTCGTCGCCTCGTCCAGGATCAGGATCCCCGGCTCTGCGATCTGGGCCCGTGCGAGGGCCACAAGCTGGCGCTCGCCCGCCGACAGGTTCGCCCCGCGGCCCCCGACCTGGGTGTCTAGCCCTGCGGGAAGAGCAAGGACCCAGTCATCAAGACCGAGGGCCTCGAAGGCCGCAACGACCTCCTCCGGCGTGGCGTCTTCGGCTCCGTAGGCGACGTTGTCACGCACGCTCATGTCGAACAGGAAGCCATCCTGCGGGACCATCCTTATCGCCGAGCGTCGCGACGCAGGGGCAACCTGCTTGAGATCGATGCCGTTCACGAGAATGCGCCCGGCCGTGGGGTCGGCGAGGCGGCACACGAGCTTTGCAAACGTCGTCTTGCCGCATCCCGTTGCGCCGACGATGGCGGCGTGGACGCCGGGCTCGAGGTCGAGATCGATCCCGCGCAGCACAGGCTGCCCTTCGACCCAAGGGCTAAGTCCGTCACCGTCGCCGGAGCGCGCCGCGGCGCGCCGGCCCCGACCGCCGCGACCGTTTGGGGCGGAGGGGCCTCCGCCGTCGCCGGGCAGTCCCGGCAGGGGGGTGTCGCGGTAGGAGAACCGAACGCCCTCGGCCGTGAGCGACAACGCCCCTGCCGGTAGGGTCACCCCGGGGGACGGCTCCGTGAGCTCGAGCGGGGTGTCTAAGACGCCGATCACCTTGCGCCATGCGGCGATGGCAGTCTGGGACAGGTCGAAGGTCTCGGACAGCTCGCCGAGTGGAGTCAGGAAGAGCTGCACGAGAAACAGAAAAGCGATGAGCTCGCCGGCGGTCAGGCCCCACGAAGGCCCGAGCCACACGCCTACTCCAAGGACGGCGGCCGTGGCAAGCCCCCCGAAGATGTCGCTCACGGGAAAGATCGAGGCCTGATAACGGTTCGCATGGATCTGAGCCCTGTAGCGCCGCTCGATGGCCGCACTTAGGCGCCCGTGCATCTGCTCGTCGAATCCGTAGGCGCGCACCACGGCGGCGCCCATGACGCTTTCCGAAACCTCCGACAACAACTCCCCCACCCTCGTGCGCACAACATCGTAAGACGCGAGCAGGCCCTTTTGCAGCACTCCAAGCACGAGGACCAAAGGCGCCATGACGACGACCACCACCGCGGTGAGCCTCGCCGAGTACACCAGCATGACGACGAGCGCGCCGGCAATGAGGGTGGTGCTCGTGAACCACGCGAGCGCGGCCCATTCCATGAACTGGGCAAGCGTGTCGATGTCCGCCGTGACGCGCGCCACGAACGCCCCGCGCTTGTCTTCATTCTGCTCGGCCAGGCTCAGGCGGTGGATGTGCTCGAAGGTCTTCACGCGCAGGCCCTTGAGAGCGGCCTCCGAAGCGCGCACCATGCGCGCGAATGTCGCCCTTGCGGCGAAGTAGGTAAGACCGATTGCCCCTGCCGCAGCGGCGCATGCAGGATAGACGAACTCGGGGCGGAACCCTTGAGCGGTGCCCAGGCCCTTGTCGAGGACCTGCTGTATCAAGATCGGAACCAGAAGGGCGCCTGCCGCACCGGCGATCGCAAGCCCTATGGTGTAGAGCGCGCCCACACGTAGCTCGGGGCTCTGACGCAGCCCCCGTTTGAGCACGCCGAGGGCCCCAGTGGTCTCATACCGCCGGCTCATGCCGCGCCTCTCTCGTAGGCGCGCACCATCGCCTCGTAGCTCGGGTACGCCAGAAGCTGTTGGTGGGGGCCGTCCGCTACGAACTTGCCGTGCTCCAGAAATAAGACTCGATCTGCAAGCGAGATCGTCGACACGCGATAGGCGATGACTACCAGGGTCGTCGCCACCTCCCGTCGCAGCCCAGACAGGATTGCAGCCTCGACCGTGGGATCAACCGACGAAGTTGCATCGTCGAGCACGAGCAGTCGCGGTCTTCGCAGCAGAGCCCGCGCGAGCGCCACGCGCTGGCGCTGCCCTCCCGAAAGTGTGACTCCGCGCTCGCCGACAACGGTTGCGTAACCCTGGGGCAAGCTCGAGATGAAGTTGTGCGCCTGCGCGAGACCGGCCGCTCTGTGGACCTCAACGTCGGTTGCATCCATCCCAAGGGTGATGTTGTCCCTCACCGATGTGGCGAACAGGAAGCTGTCTTGAAAGACGATGCTTGCCGCGCGCCGCAGCTCGGCGGCGTCGAGGTGGCGGAGATCGACGCCGCCCAGCCGGATCGAGCCCAAGTCGGGGTCCGCAAGCCTCACCAGAAGCTGCGCCAGCGTGGTCTTGCCTGCGCCCGTGGAGCCGACGAGCGCAACCGACTCGTTGGCTGCGACCTCCACCGAGAGATCGTCGAGAACGCGCCTGCCCCCGCCGAATGAGAACGACAGCTTGCGCACCGAAACCCCGAGCGCACCCT
>JACCZU010000095.1 GCA_013695835.1 Candidatus Aridivita willemsiae | reverse complement strand
GGCGGGACCTTAGCCGCCCCCGTCTGCGGACGATTCGCCCCCTGGAGCAGCGGCCGACCATTGTTCACGAAGAATTCCCATATAGACCCAGTCACGGTAGGCGCCGTCGATCCAAACCTGCTGGCGCATGCGGCCCTCTTCAACGAAACCGCACTTCGTGTAGGCCCGGACCGCGCGCTCGTTGTCGCCCCTGACCGTCAGCCAGACCTTGTGGAAGTTACGAAGCCGGAACGCATAGTCGAGCAGAATCCGCACCGCGGCCGAACCGTAGCCTTTGTCCCAGTAGGCGCGGTCGCCGATCATGATCCCTAAAGCGCAGGTGCGTGAGGTGCTGTCAAGGTGGTGCAGGGCACAGTCTCCGATGAGACGGCCGTCTGCCTCGATGACAAAGAAGACGACTTGCTCCGGCTTCTTTAGCCAGTCTTTGATCTCCGCTTCTCGCTGCTCGAGGGAGTGGGGAATGAAAGGCTCGTCGTCGGCAAGCAGGTGGACCCCGACATCTGAGGACATCTCATGGAGGCGAGGGAAGTCTCCGCTCTCGACGGCTCGCAGCACCACTTTGTCCCCCTTGAGCACGGCTCAACCCTAAGCGAGGCCTATCTCCGGCGCCACCTCTTGAAGGCCGGCAATGGAGACGGCTATGAACTCGTCCATTGGAATGTCGATCGACTCTTCGACATTGCGAATCTCGTCGCGCTCGACTCCGGGCGCGAACGACTTCTCCTTGAGCTTTTTCTTGACCGACTTGACGGACATCCCCGTAGCTTTCTCGGGCCGGACAAGGGCCGTTGCCACGAGCAATCCCGCGACCGCATCGGCGTGAACGATGACTCTCGACATCGCGTCGGTTCTGTAGTGCTCGAATCGATGACCGAGTATGGCGTTGAGCACACCGGCGTCGTTGTAGCCCTCGGATCTCAGCCACTCGACCGTCTGGGGGCCGTGGCGCTCGAAGTTCTCCTGTGTAGCGTCATAGTCGAGGTCGTGGAAGAGCCCGGCAAGGGCCCAGCGATCCTCGTCCTCCCCGAGATGCGCTGCGAGGGCCCGCATGACTCCCTCAACGGAGATGAGGTGCCGGAAAGTGATGTCTTTGTCCGTGTACTTCTCGACAAGCTCGAGCGCCGCGGCGCGTTCCATCACAGCCCCATCTGCACGCTCGGCACGGCAGAAGGCTAGCACCGTTGTGGCGCCACACCCCTAAGCAGTCGCCTCCTCGGCGAATCGGCGGGTGCCACCGGCGTACTTCAAGGACCTGAGGCTCAGCCGCCGGCGCTTACCGCGCTGCCGGGTCAGGGGGTCGGGTCGCGGTTAAAGAGGCGTTTCGCCCACAGGTATCCGGCCAGCCCGATGCCGATGCACCATGCGACGGCGAGGGCGCCGTCGGTGCCGATCGCCGTGCCCATCAGCAGTCCGCGCAGGGTCTCCATGATGGGAGTGAAGGGCTGGTGCTGGGCGAACAAGCGCATCCCGACCGGCATCGTGTCGGTGGGGACGAACCCGCTGCCGAGAAACGGCAGCAATATCAGGGGCATGGGCAGGTTGCTCGCGGTCTCGACACTCTTGCCGACCATCCCTAGGGCCACCGCAAGCCAGATCACCGCGTAGGTGACCATCGCAAGCAGGCCGATCACCGCGATCCATTCGACGGGGCTCGCGGTGGGCCCGAACCCGAGGAGCAGCGCGATGCCGATGACGACTGCTATGGCGATCATCGTCTGGATCAGGCTCCCTACGACGTGTCCGGTGAGCACCGAGACGCGGGCGATGGCCATCGTACGGAAGCGGTTGATGATGCCCTCGGTCATGTCCATGGCGACCGAGATCGCGGCTCCCGTGGCTGCGCCGGCCACGGCGAGCAGGAGGATGCCGGGTGTGACGTAGTCGAGGTACTCGTCGCGACCGCCGGACACGCCGGCCAGGCCTGCGCCAAGCGTGTCACCGAAGACATAGACGAACAGCAGGAAGAAGATGATTGGGATGCCGGCGGTGGTGGCAGGTCCGGCGGGGTAGCGCAGCGTGCGGCGGAGGTTGCGCCGCAGCATCGTCGCCGAGTCTCGAAGCGCGTAGGAAACGGTGCTCATTGCGCACTCTCCTCCTGTGTGGTGCCACTACCGGTGAGGGCAAGAAAGACATCATCGAGATCGGGCGTGTGGACCGACAAGCCGTCGACCGCGATCGCCTCGTTGTCGACCCGGTCGAGCACCGCCCGCAGCGACTGCAGGCTCCCGTCGCTTGGGATCTGCAGCGCGAGCGCCTCGTCGTCGCGCAAGGACTCGCCGAGGGCGGTCGCAGCCGAGTCGAGCTCGTTCGGGTCGGCGAATTGCAGTCGAATGTGCCCGCCCGGGACCAGTCGCTTGAGCTCTGCGGAGGTTCCTTCGGCGACCAGCCTGCCGTGGTCGAGCACCGCAACCCGGTCGGCGAGCTGGTCGGCCTCCTCGAGGTACTGAGTGGTGAGGAACACCGTGACACCGCCGGCGGCGAGCCGGCGGATGATCTGCCACATCGTGCGGCGGCTGCGTGGGTCAAGGCCGGTGGTCGGCTCGTCGAGGAAGATCACACGCGGCGTGCCGACGAGCGTCATGGCCAGGTCGAGCCGGCGCCGCATGCCGCCGGAGTACGTCGCGGCCGGGCGCTGGGCGGCTTCGGTCAGGTCGAAGCGGCCGAGCAGCTCGGCGGCGCGCCGGCGACCGTCCGCACGGCCCAGGTGGTGGAGGTCGGCCATCAGGATCAGGTTCTCCTCGCCGGTGAGCAGGGTGTCGACCGCCGAGAACTGGCCGGTGACGCCGATCGCCGCGCGCACCGCGTCCGGGTCGCCGACGGGGTCATGGCCGGCGACGCGCACCTCGCCGGCATCGGCGCCGATCTGGGTCGAGAGGATCTGGACGATCGTCGTCTTGCCGGCGCCGTTGGGACCGAGCAGCGCAAAGATCGTGCCCTCGGCGACGTCGAGGTCGACGCCGGCGAGCACGAGGTGGTCGCCGAACGACTTGCGCAGGCCGGTCACCGTGATCGCCGATTGTTGGCGCGCGATGGGGTCTCCTTGCCGTCTACTGCTCATCGGTCGCTCCTCGGGAACGTCGGATCACGATTTCGCCGACCGTCGTGCGGGCGCGCACCTCGACTGTCTCGGCCGACGAGGCCGGGGCGTCGGTGGCGTCGAGCGCGTTGTGCACCTTCCCGGCGGTGGAGCTCACATCGAGCCACGCGGTGCTGCCCTCGTGGATGCCGACCTCGAGGTCGCCGATCTGGGTCTCGAGCGCGACCGAGCCGCGCTGCACCTCGCCCAGCCGGACGTCGCCGTTGGCGGACTTGGCGACGACGCTCGCGTGCGCCACGTCGACGGCGATGCCGCCGTTGGCCGCTTTGAGCCGCAGGTCGCCGCCGGCCACGCCGACCCACGTGTCGCCGTTGGAATTCTTGATGACCGCGCTGCCGCCGAGCTCGCGCAGCCGCACGTCGCCCGAGCCGGCCGTGACCTCGGCGTGGCCGTCCGCACGCTCTACGGTGATGTCGCCGGCGCCGCTCTTCAGGTTCAGCGTGTCGGCTCGGTCGAGCTCGATGCGACCGAGACCGGTCTTGATCCGGCAGTCGCCCAGCCGACCTTCGCAGTGGAAGTCCGCCAACTGCCCGGCGCAGTGCAGATGCGAGCCGGCAGGCAGCTCGATCGTCACGTCGATCGACCCGCCGGCGCTCTTGATCGACCACGAGCGCAGCTTCGGCGCCTTGACCAACAGACGGTCGTTCGCGCACTCGACGCGGGTCAGCTCGGCGGCCTTGACGTCCTCCTTGTTGGACGCGTCGCTTGGTTGCACCTCGACGACCGTGGTGCCGCGGTCGCCCGCGCTGATCCGGGCGCCGCCGATGACGAGGTCGATTGTGGCCGAGATCGGTCCGGGGGTGTCGAAGGTCGGCATGAGGATGCCCTCCCGCAAGGTCGAATGCGAAGCCGTGCCGGTGTCGGAAGGGGGCGGCCGCACGGTCAGCGCACCCACCCGGTGTAGGCCTGGCCGACCCGCCCGCCACGCTGCCGCTGGGGACGGTCGCGACCGTCGGGCGCGACCGCGCCGGCGACCACGCGCACCAGCCAGGCGTTGACCGAAAGCCGATCGCGCCCTGAGGCCTGCTCGACGCCGGCCTTGAGTTGCTCGGGCAGGCGAAGGTTGATGCGCGCGATCGCGCCCTCACCGCCTTCCGGGGGCGCGGGGGGCGGAGCGTCGGCCTCCGGCTCGACCAGCTCGTCGGCCGGCGGCGGCATAACGACGAAGTCGGGCTCACCGGAGCGCAGGCGCAGCTCGACCGAGCCGGGGGCCAGCTCGCGCGTGATCTCGTCCGCTGCGGCCGACAGCGCATCGAGCAACATCAGGCGGATCGCCGACTCGAGCGGAGCAGTCAGGCGCTCGGCGATTGCGCGCGCGTCCTCGCCGCCGGCCTCGGCGGCGAGAGCGAGCTCACGACGAAGGTTCTCGACGTGGCGAGTCAGGTCCATGGCAGCAGTATGGCACCATTTTGGTACTAACGCAATGCCATAATGCTGCGTCGCCGCGCCACCGGCGACTCCCGCCCCGTTAACCCTCGCCGATGAGGAGGTTTCTCAGGTCGCTCTCGGCTTCCGTGGCCGCCAGGGCGAGGATCTCGTCGCCCGCCTGAAGCGGTGTCTCGTCCTGCGGGGCGAAGACGTGGCGGTCCCTTACTACGGCCACAAGCGAGCAATCGGGCGGCATGTGGAGCTGGCCGGCCGTCTTGCCGTCGGCGGGGGAGCCTTCGGCGAGACGGACCTCGAGGAGAGCCACCTTGCCCTGCTCAAGATTGAGCAGCCGCACGAGGTCCCCCACCGTGACCGCCTCTTCGACCAGGGAGGTGAGGAGGTGCGGCGTGCTGACGGCAACGTCGACCCCCCACGTCTCGGTGAAGAGCCACTCATTGTCGGGATGGTTGACGCGCGCCACGACGCGCGGGACGGCGAACTCCTGCTTGGCAAGCAAGGAGATGACGAGGTTGTCCTCGTCGTCTCCGGTGGCGGCCACCACGACCTCACAGCTCGAGAGGACCGCCTCATCGAGGGTGGAGATCTCGCACGCGTCGCCGACTAACAAGTTTAAGTCGTAGTCGTATTCGGCCTTCAGCCCTTCGATCAGGCCTCTGTCCTGTTCGATCACGACGACATCATGTCCTCGGCCGGTGAGGTCCTTAGCCACAAAACGACCTACATTGCCCGCTCCGGCAACCGCGATGCGGATCGGCTCCTTGGTCACCCCGGGCTGCCGATCATCTTGAGCTCTTCCATCAGGCCGCTCGCGCCCGCACGCGGGACAGAAAAGTGAATGATGTCTCCGTCCTGGATGGTGAGCTCGCCGTCGGGAAGCCTCGGGACCCCGAAGCGGCTCACCGCGACCACCCGGCGCTTGCCGTCTACTTCGAGGGCCGACGCCGGCTGCCCCATGATCTCTCCCGGGGCCGCGACCGGGACGATCACAACCTCACCGTTGTCGATGGTGTGCTCGACTGGGGCATTGTCGGGTAACAGCGCTCGCAGGGCCTGGTCCGTGGCCCAACGCACGGTAGCCACAGTCTGGATCCCAAGCCGCTGGTAGACCTGCGCACGCCGGGGGTCGTAGATGCGGGCGACAACCTTGGCCACACGGTAGTGCTCGCTGGCAACCCGAGCTGAGACGATATTGGAGTTGTCCCCACTGGTCACGGCGGCGAAGGCAACGGCGTCCTTGATGCCTGCCTCCTCGAGGACATCGCGATCGAATACGAATCCCTTGACTTTCTTGCCCGAGAAGCTCGTCTTGAGATTGTCGAAGGCGGCGGGGTTCTTGTCCATGACCGCCACTGTGTGGTCCAGCTTTTCGAGGTTCGTGGCGAGCGCCGAGCCGACCCGCCCGCAACCTCCTATGACGACATGCATCTAGTCAACTCCCTCAAAATGAGGCCTATAACGTGGGCGATACTGCCATACTTCTAACTAATGGGAACGTTGCAGAGCCTCGTCGACAAGTTGGCACGAAGTCCGGAGCAGGCCAGGGCCGAGAACTGCCGCGCGTGGGCCTGCACCGTGGCTCAGGCGACTCCCATTGTCGAGGTGACCCCCCGACATCAGGTGAAGGTCGCCGGAATCATCCGAAACATCCGTATCGATCCGCGTTCTGGTTCGGCCTCGATCGAGGCAACGATCACGGATGGGACCGGTGAGCTGGTCGCCAGGTGGCTCGGGCGCCGCCCCTTCACGGGGATGAGACTGGGCAGGGGGCTGATCGTCGAGGGTGTCGCCGGCTTGGGTGACGACGGCGAGTTCGTCATCCTCAACCCCGAGTACAGGGTGGCCGTCGGGCCCGAGCATCCCTGACAACCCGGTGAGCATCCGGTGAGCGAGCGGTGAGCAAGCGGTGAGCAAGGCCGCGGTAGCTCTAAAACGCGTGGCGGTGGGCCGGCCGAGGTCGTCCGCCGAGCTTGAGAACACGCTTCTGCCAAAGTTCATAGCTCTGCCGGTGTTCTCGTCGGACCCCCTGTCATCTAACGCCTACGCAACTCAGGAGATCCTGCTCGTCCTCGCGCTCGTGGGCTCGAGCGCTCTTGCCCTTGTGGTGCCCATCGCGATTGCCGTTGCATTCCTGTTGGTCACCGTCACCGTCTCGTACAGCCAAACCCTCTACGCCTATCCGAACGGCGGCGGCGCCTACATCGTGGCCCATGACAACCTCGGAACCTACCCGGGCCTTGTCGCGGCCGCCGCCCTGCTCGTGGATTACGTGCTTACAGTGTCGGTCTCGGTAGTCGGTGGAGTCGACGCAATCATCTCCGCACTCCCAGAGCTCACAGACAGCAAGATCCCGTTGGCTCTTGGCTTCGTCGTTTTGGTCGCTCTCGCAAATCTGCGGGGGGTGAGGGAGTCGGGGTCCTTCTTCGCAATTCCTACCTACGGCTTCGTTTTGTCCGTCTATGCGCTCCTCGCCACGGGATTTGTGAAGTGCCTGAGCGCGTGTCCTCAAGCTGCAAGCGCCGGGATCGAACCAGAGA
>JACCZU010000079.1 GCA_013695835.1 Candidatus Aridivita willemsiae | reverse complement strand
CCTTCGGCGTGGGTGACCCCGACCTCCCGAGCCCACCGCACGCGGTGGAGGCGCTCGCCCGGGCGGCACGCGATCCGTCCACGCACAGATATCCCTCTTACACAGGCATGCCGGAGTTTCGCGCTGCGATCGCCGGCTGGTACGAGAGGCGCTTTGGCGTTGCCCTCGATGCCGGCGAGCAGGTGCAACCCCTGGTCGGCTCAAAAGAAGGCATCTTTCACCTTCCCGTCGCGTTCGTCGATCCCGGCGACGTCGCGCTCGTGCCCGACCCCGGCTACCCGGTCTACGAAACGGGCACGATCCTGGCCGGGGGCGAGGCCGTGGCGATGCCCCTGACCGCCGACAACGGATTCATGCCCGACTTCGCGGCGATACCCGGCGCTGTGGTCGAGCGCGCTCGTGTGCTGTGGCTCAACTACCCCTCCAACCCGACGGCGGCGACGGCCGGTCTCGAGCTCTTTCAAGAGGCAGTTGACTTCTGTCTAGCCAACGACCTCTTGCTGGCACACGACGCTGCCTACACCGAGATCACCTACGACGGCTACGTTGCCCCGAGCGTGCTGCAGGCGCACGGAGCGGACGAGTGCGCGATTGAGTTCCACTCCCTTTCAAAGACCTTCAACATGACGGGTTGGCGCATCGGATGGGTGTGCGGAGCACCCCAGGCCATCGAGGCCATCAAACGTCTCAAGACCAACATCGACTCCGGGATCTTCGACGCGGTTCAGGCGGCCGGGATCGCAGCCATTGAGGGCCCCCAGGACCACCTCCACGCCACGGTCGAGCGTTACCGGCTGAGGCGCGATCTGCTGTGCGAGGCGCTCGCGACCATGGGGGTCAAGGTGGAGCCTCCAAGGGGCTCGATCTACCTGTGGGTGCCCGTTCCCGAGGGCCACAGCTCGGAGACGTTCACGACGCTGCTACTCGATGAGGCCGATCTCGTGGTTGCGCCGGGGACGGGCTACGGCCCCTCGGGCGAGGGCTTCGTCAGATTCTCGGTGACGCTTGCAGACGACCGGCTTGAAGAGGGAGTCGAGCGACTGAGAAAGGTGTTCGGCTGACCGGGGGTAGTGCGGGGGGCTACGCGACGCGGCCCGAGCGTGAGACCGCGGTCCTGGTTGGGGCGATCTTTGGACGCAGCTCCCTCGATGAGGCGGAGTGGTCCCTCGACGAGCTCGATGCGCTCGCCGACACTGCCGGCGCCGACGCCATCGAGCGCATCGTCCAGCGGCGCGACTCCCCGGACCCCGCCACCTATCTGGGCTCGGGCAAGGTCGACGAGGTCGTCGGCATGGCCGCTGCCCTCGACGCCGACATGCTGATCTTCGACGATGAGCTCAGCCCCGCACAGGGGCGAAACCTCGAAGAGCGCGCCGGGGTGAACCCGCTCGCCGAGCGGGGCCTCAAGATCATCGATCGCACCGGGCTCATCTTGGACATCTTTGCCCAGCACGCACGCTCCGCCGAGGGGAAGCTCCAGGTCGAGCTTGCGCAGCTCAACTACGGCCTCCCGAGACTCAGGGGTTGGGGCGAGGTGCTGTCCCGCCTCGGCGGTGGCATCGGAACTAGGGGGCCCGGCGAGAGCCAGCTCGAGGCCGAGCGCAGGGCCATCCTGCGCCGCATCCAGCGCGTCAAGAAAGATCTCGAGGCCCTCGAGCGGACGCGTGACGTGAAGCGCAAGCAGAGGACCAAGTCGGGCATCCCCGTGGTTGCGATCGTTGGGTACACCAACGCCGGCAAGTCGACGATATTGCGGCGGCTCACGGACGCCGGCGTGCTCATCGAGGACCGGCTGTTCTCGACGCTTGACCCCACCACGCGCCGCCTCGATCTCGGCCACGGCAGGGAGGTGCTCTTGACCGACACGGTCGGGTTCGTGAGAAAGCTCCCCACCGAGCTCGTCGAGGCCTTTCGCTCGACTCTCGAGGAAGTAAACGATGCGACGTTGCTGCTCCACGTTGTGGATTCGAGCAAGGACCCAGGGCGGCAGATTGAGGCGGTGGGCGCGGTCCTTAACGAGATCGGAGCCGCCGGCAAGCCGGCGCTGCTCGTGATGAACAAGATCGATCTTTTATCCGAGCCGGAGCTCGACAAGCTCAAGGGACGATTCCCCGAGGCCACATTTTGCTCTGCGCACGACGGCGCCGGGGTCGGCGACATCGTCGAGCGGATCGGGTCCGAGCTCGCCCGCTTATGGGTCGAGGTCGCAGTGGATGTTCCCTTTGACCACGGCGAGGTGGTGGCGCGCCTTCATGAAGAGGGCGAGGTCCTGCAGGAGACCTACACAAGCGCGGGGGCGCATCTCAGGGCGCGCGTCCAAGCCGACCTGCTGCCCGTG
The DNA here is from genome assembly GCA_013695835.1 of Candidatus Aridivita willemsiae. Taxonomy (GTDB): domain Bacteria; phylum Actinomycetota; class CADDZG01; order CADDZG01; family WHSQ01; genus JACCZU01. The sequence continues at coordinate 5,187 of JACCZU010000079.1, read as the reverse complement.
CTGACGCCCTATCTCGCTTCTGAGGCGCAGTGAGGGGGAGCGAGATAGGTCGGTTCACGAAAGCGGTCGTCCGCTAGAGGCTGCGGAAAACCGCCACCACCTTTCCTAGGACCTCGGTGCCGGCCGGCGCCTCGAACGGCTCGAGACGCGGGTTGGCGGGTTCCAAGATCATTGAGGAGCCGCGATGCCTGAGCGTCTTGATGGTGGCCTCGGGCGCGTCTCCGTACTCGCTCGGCATCATCGCGGCCACGATCTCGCCGGAGTGGGCCGTGGGCTGCTGGCGCACCACGACGTAGTCGCCATCGAGAATGCCCGCCTCGATCATCGAGTCGCCGGCGACCTCGAGCATGAAGACGTTGCCGTCCCCGACGAGGTCGGCGGGCATCGGGTAGATGTCCTCAACGTTTTCCTGGGCGAGAACCGGCGTGCCAGCGGCGACCCGGCCGAGCAGCGGCACAGAACGTGCCGGCCGCCGACCGGCGGCAAGCCCCGTATCGGGGTCGAAGAGGACCTCTATGGCGCGCGGCTTGGTCGGGTCGATCCTCAGGTAGCCCTTGCGCTGCAGGGCCTGAAGGTGTGAGTGGGCGGTCGAGCTCGAAGCAAGGCCCATCGCGTCGCAGATCTCCCTGACCGAGGGCGGGTAGCCGCGCTCGCCGGTCGTCTCAGCGATGAACTGCAGGGTCTGGTGTTGCCGTTCGGTCAAGCCCTCGACCACGATTGCTCCTTTCGTTTGGGGGCCGTTCGCCTCAGCCTAAAGGCGGCAGCCTCCCAAATCAAGAACATACGTTCGATTTTCGCCTTGCATGCGAACAGAGGTTCGATATACGATACGAACGTACGTTCCCTACAAAAGGCCGTTTTTAGGAAGAAGGGTTCATGGGCGGAGGAAATGGGCGGAGGAAATGCGCTGGTCGTTCGGGGTTTCCGGGCCGAGGGTTGGGCGACTTCTCGCCGTTTGGGGACCAAGAAGTGTCGTACCCGCTCGCTAGCGTGAAGCTCAACGACGCCTAGAACGGGAGGTCAGGCAATGGCGGTGCGCAAGGAAGAGCTTTATGGGGCCGAGGTCGCGGCGGTCTACCGCCTGCCCACGGCCGGGCGGGCGGATCTCCGGCGGCGCTATCTCGCCAGACGCGTCGTCGCCGTGGCCATCCTCGCGGCCGTCCTGTCGGCGCCCTTCTTCTTGCTGGCGGCGCTCGGGGGAGCGCCGTCCACGCCGGCCCCCGTGTCTCAGGCAGCGGCGCCGGCGCGGGTCAGGGTGGGCCCGGGCCAGACGCTGTGGGACGTCACCCGGCTCTACGCGCGCCCCGGCGCCGACCCGAGGGCATACGTTGGCCGGGTCGTCGGCCTCAACCATCTCGAGGGGCGCCCGCTCCAGGCCGGGATGCAGCTTCGGCTCCCGAGATAACCCCAGTTTCTCCTCGGAAGGGCTTGATTTTCGGGTCACATCCACGTAACTTCAACCGTGCGATTCGCAATATCTTGTGGTGCCTACCAATCCCGGGCACAACATCTGGTGAGAATGCGCGAAAATGGGTTAAGGCCTCGACGGTCGGAGCCGATTGAATTAGTGGCCGGAATGAGTGGCCGGAATGAGTGGAAGGAAAATGTCGATGACGACCAGCTCCACGGTGCCAGATGCCAGCCGGACCGGGCTTGGCATCCGCCGGTACTTCACCGCAGAAGGGGTCCATCCCTACGATGAGATCGAATGGGAGCTGAGGGACTCCGTCATCCAGAACTGGCGGACCGGCGCCGTCGCTTTCGAGCAGAAAGACGTCGAGTTTCCCAAGTCGTGGTCTCAAAACGCCACCAACATCGTCGCCCAGAAGTACTTCAGGGGCCACCTTGGGGCGCCGTCGAGGGAGCGCTCGGTCAAGGAGATGATCGACCGCGTCGCCGGGCGTTACGCCGAGGAAGGGCTCGAGCGCGGCTACTTCGACGGAGAGGGCGAAGCGGCGGTCTTCAAGGACGAGCTCACGCACCTCCTCGTCAACCAGATGGCAGCCTTCAACTCCCCTGTGTGGTTCAACGTCGGCTCCCGCCCCAAGGGCCAGGAGCAGGTCAGCGCCTGTTTCATCCTCTCGGTCGAAGACGAGATGCAATCGATTCTCAACTGGTACGTCGAGGAAGGCACGATCTTCAAGGGCGGCTCGGGCTCCGGCATCAACCTGTCGCCGATCCGCTCCTCCAAGGAGCGTTTGCACTCGGGCGGCGCCGCCTCGGGGCCCGTGTCGTTCATGCGTGGAGCAGACGCCTCGGCGGGAACGATCAAGTCCGGGGGCGCAACCAGGCGCGCCGCAAAGATGGTGGTGCTGAACGCCGACCACCCCGATGTCGGGGACTTCATCTGGTGCAAGGCGCTCGAGGAGCGCAAAGCGCGCGCCCTCAGGGAGGCCGGCTTCGACATGGACCTCGACGGCCCGGATTCCCATTCGATCCAGTACCAGAACGCCAACAACTCGGTGCGGGTGACCGATGAGTTCATGACCACCGCCGTGGAAGGGCGTGAGTGGGAGCTCAAGGCCGTCACCACCGGCGAGGCCCTCGAGACGGTTCCCGCGGGGGGCCTCCTGCACGAGATCGCCGAGGCGGCGTGGGAGTGTGCCGACCCCGGCCTCCAATACGACACGACCATCAACGACTGGCACACCTGCCCGGCCTCCGGCCGAATCAATGCAAGCAACCCTTGTAGTGAATTCCTCCATCTGGATAATTCATCCTGCAATCTCGCTTCGCTCAACTTGATGAAGTTTCTCGACGACGACGACCGCTTCGACGTCGAGGCGTTCAAGCACGCGGTCGAGATAGTTTTCATCGCTCAGGAGATCTCGGTCGGGTTCGCGTCTTATCCCACCGAGAAGATCACCGAGAACTCGCATCGGTTCCGCCAGCTCGGCCAGGGCTACGCGAACCTCGGCGCCCTCCTCATGGCGCAGGGCGTGGCCTACGACTCCGACGAGGGACGGGCGTGGGCGGGCGCGATCACCGCACTGATGACCGGGCACTGCTACGCGACCTCGGCCAAGATGGCCGAGCGGCTGGGACCCTTCGATGCGTTCGCGGACAACAGGGACCCGATGCTGCGGGTGATGAACAAGCATCGCGGAGCCGCTAAGGAGATATCCCAAGCGCATGCGCCGGCCGAGATGTTAGCTGCGGGGAGAAGTGCGTGGGACGATGCGGTTGCCCTGGGAGAGCAGCACGGCTATCGGAACGCCCAGGCGACGGTGCTTGCGCCGACCGGGACGATCTCGTTCATGCTCGACTGCGACACCACGGGTATCGAGCCCGACCTTGCGCTCAAGAAGCACAAGAAGCTCGTGGGGGGCGGCACGATGTCGATCGTCAACCAGACGGTCCCGCGGGCGCTGAGGAAGCTCGGCTACGACGAGGCACAGATCGCGGACATCGTCGCCTACATCGACGAGAACTCGCACGTGGTCGGCGCGCCGCATCTGCTGGACGAGCACCTCAGTGTGTTCGACACAGCGATGGGGGAGCGCTCGATCCACTACATGGGCCACATCAGGATGATGGCAGCGGCGCAGCCGTTCATCTCAGGAGCGATCAGCAAGACCGTCAACATGCCGGAGCACGCCACCGTCGACGAGATCGAGCAGGTCTACATCGAGGGCTGGCGCCTCGGCCTCAAGGCGCTCGCGATCTACAGGGACAACTGCAAGGTCGGCCAGCCCCTCGCAGCCTCGAAAAAGCAGGGGAAGTCGGAGCCGGGGGCGAGCGCGGCAATATCGGGCCGGCCCGAGCCCGTTCGGCGACGCCTGCCGAGGGTTCGCCGCTCGATGACCTTCAAGTTCCGGGTCGCCGACACCGAGGGCTATCTGACCGCGGGCGAGTTCCCCGACGGCGGGGTGGGCGAGATCTTTCTGCGGGTGGCTAAGCAGGGCTCCACGCTTGCCGGCATCATGGACGCGTTTGCGATCTCGGTGTCCATGGGCCTGCAGTTCGGGGTGCCCCTTTCGGCCTACGTAAAGCAGTTCACCAACACGCGCTTCGAGCCGTCGGGGATGACCGACGACCCCGACTTCAGGTTGGCAACCTCCATCCTCGACTACGTCTTCCGCCGCCTGGCGATGGAGTACCTCGCCCCCGAGGAGCGCCATGCCCTCGGCATTCGCAGCTCGGAAGAGCGCCGCAACGAGATCGAGACCAAGCTCGAACCACCCGAAGACACGAACGGCGCCAACGGGCACGGCAACGGGCAAGCAAGCGTGGAGGCGGGCGCGCAGGTCGACCCCAAGGAGGGCGTTCTAGTTCTCGGCCCCGTAGCGGACGCTCGAACGGATTCTCTGCCCGTATGTGGGACTTGCGGAACCCTGATGCAGCCGGCCGGGTCGTGCTTCGTGTGCACCTCCTGCGGAAATACAAGCGGCTGTTCTTGAGACCATGAGCTTCCTGAGATGTGGCGAGTGTGGGGCTGAGTTTCGGCTCGGTCCCACACCCACCCCCACCGTGGGGGTCGTGCCGGCGGCCTGTCCACTGTGCGGTGGCCGGCAGCTCAGGGAGGTTGGGACGGCTTCGCGGCCGCAGGTCGAGCGTTATCAAGCCGAGATACGCCGGTTGCGGAGGCAGCTCAAAGACGCAGGCAACGATGATGCCCGCGCGGTGTGAAGGACGATTCCCTTTTCGCCAAGCGACCCTACGATTGACTCGTGCGTTGTCCTTACTGCGGCAATCAGGAGACCAAGGTCGTCGATTCGCGTCTCGCCGAGGAGGGGCGCGCAATCCGGCGGCGCCGCGAGTGCCTCGCCTGCGGGCGCCGGTACTCGACTTTCGAGCGGGCGGAGGAAGGGCCCCTGCTTGTGCTCAAGCGTGACGGTACGGAGGAGGCGTTCTCCATCGACAAGGTCACGGAGGGGATCCGCCGAGCGTGCGTGAACCGTCCGGTCACGGGGGCCGAGATCGAGGCCCTTGCCGGCGACGTCGAGGAGTCCATGCGCGCAGGGGGACTGCGGCCGGTTCCCTCGGCCGACATCGGGCGCGAGATCCTCGAGCGCATGCGTGACCTCGATGAGGTCGCCTATCTTCGCTTCGCATCCGTCTACAAGGACTTCCAGGAGCTCGACGACTTCGAGCGCGAGCTGGGGCTCGTCAAGAAGGCCCCGAGCGTTCCCGGGGCGGGCGGTCCCCCAGCCGAGTGAAGCTCGAAGTACTTCTGCTCGACAAGGA
>JACCZU010000027.1 GCA_013695835.1 Candidatus Aridivita willemsiae | reverse complement strand
CCAGGCGGGCCCTCTGCTCGACTGGCTTGGTGCGTCCCGCCGCCACATCCTGCGCTCGACGAGCGGCGACGCGCTCGAGGGGCTTGTGCTGCTCGACCTCCCCGATTTCGACTCGACCGACGCAGCTCATCGCATCGAGGTCGACCGCCTCGTCGAGCTCGTCGACCTCCTCGTCTGGGTCGTCGATCCGCAGAAGTACGCAGACGCCGCCGTCCACGAGCGCTACCTCCAACCGCTCGCCGGACATTCGGCCGTGACGGTGGTGGTCCTCAATCAGGCCGACCGCCTCGACGAGGCCGCCCTCAAAGTGTGCGAGAGCGATCTCGGGCGGCTCCTCGAGGCCGACGGGCTTCGCCGCGTCCCCCTAATCGCGACCTCCGCGGTGGCCGGGGGAGGTCTCGACGAGCTGCGGGCCGAGCTTGCCCGCAGGGTGGGGGCCAGGCGCGCAGCCGCCGAGCGGCTGGCCGCCGATGTGGAGCGCGTCGCGGCCGAGCTTGCTGCGAGCTGCGGGGAGCCTTCAGGTGGGGGCCGGGTCGGCGGGCAGGAGGGATGGCGGGATCACGCAACCGAGGTGCCTCGACCCACGCAGGCCGGGCTCGTGCGCTCCCTGGCCGACGCCGCCGGGGTTGAGCTTGCTGCGGCCGCTGCCGGGGCGGCCCACAGAAGGGCGGCGGCGCTTGCCACCGGGTGGCCCTTCACTCGCTGGATCAAGCGGCTGCGGCCCGATCCCCTCGCGCGCCTTCATCTCGGCGGCGGCAGGGGGGCCGAAACCAGGACCTCTCTCCCCGAGCCAACCCCGGTTCAGCGGGCAAGGGTCTCGAGCGGCGTGCGCGCCGTGGCCGACTCAGCCGGGGCCGACCTTCTCGATCCGTGGCCCACCTTGGTGCGCCGCGCCGTGAGCAGGGATGAGGCGCGCCTGCCCGACCTTCTCGATCGGGCCGTGGCCGGGTCGGGCATCGACTCGGGGAGGCGGCCGCGCTGGTGGCGGGCAGTCGGCGCCCTGCAGTGGCTCCTGACGGTCGCGGCCGTGGTGGGGGCCTTGTGGCTCGCCGCTCTGTTCGTTGTCGAGTGGCTGCAACTTCCCGATCCGCCGCTGCCCCACCTCGGACGACTCCCCGTCCCAACGCTCGCGCTCATCGGCGGCCTGCTTGGCGGTGCGCTCGCCGCCCTTGTGAGCCGGCTGTTCGCCGGAATCGGCGCGCGCCGCAGGGAGCGAAGGGCGCGCCGGACGCTCACCGAGCGCGTCGGTCGAATCGCAGATACCCATATCCTCGACCCGCTGCGCGCCGAGATAGAGGCTTACAACGGCTTATGCAGGGCGGCACGGCGCGCCCAGAGCGGCCGCTCCTGATCTCGCTCGGCCCAAGAGACGCACCTTTTAAGACGGGTCCTCAAGGAGTTGCGATAGTGCGGCACGACGGACGAAGCCGGCCCAGGAAGTGAGCCACCCATGTCGCCTATCATCTTTCACGCTACTTGCTTCGCCACCGAGTATCAACGCCCCCGTATCCCAACCGGCAGAGGAAGGGGACTTAAAATCCCTCCAGTGTGGGTTCGAATCCCACCGGGGGCACCTCTCCCCCCCAAGGCCCTCCGAAGCCAAGCGAGAGGGAATCCAACAAATCCAGCAGGGATGAGTTGGTGCCGGCCGGTCAAATGAACGGCAATTATTCAGCCGAAGTACTTCTCGTAGAGTCGGTTGCTGAAGACTCCTGAAGGGTCATTCTTCATTTTTTGCTCCAAGAAGACATCGAGTTCCGGGTAGGCAGCCCTGAGCTGTTCTCTCGTGTAATGGAGTTGATAGGGGAGATAGAAGCTGCCGCCTAGTGTTTCCGCAGAGTCGATTAGCTGTCTTGTCAACTGTCCCATGTCGGCGTTTCCTTCCGAGCTCGTGCTTTGGCTGAAGTAGAGCACGACCGCAAAGACATCGTCATTGGCATAGCTAAGCACCAGGTTGTCTTTGTGCACCACTCGAACAGACGCATTTAGAAGATCGGCCTTCTTGTCGACTAGGGCTCCACGAAGAGCATCAATAAATCCCACCAGCTTGTCTCTTGGAACGAAATACTCTTGCAATATCTCGGTTCGGTGTTTCACGGTGCTCTTGAGTGCATCCGTCGAAGAGTACATTGCCTGGTTTCGGGATACGAGGCACGCCTCGGGCGCGGTGAGCGCCTGATTTCGTGACTCGTAGCAGGGCCTCACATGCGGCAGGACGTACTTCTCGACCATCCATTTCGTCCAGCGTCCGAAAAGGCCGGTCTTGGCGATATTGAAGGTCAGCCTGCTGACCTTTACGTATCCTGCTTCTTGCAGAGGCGGTATTGATTCTTGGAGTCGGTCCGCCGATCGGTAGGTGTAGAGGAGCATTTCTCTTAGAAAGCTGTGAGGGGCGGTCGACAGGTGGCCGTAAAGCAACTTATACCGGTCGTCTCCGGCGATCGCGGACTCGAAAAGATTGGGAAACTCTCGATAGTCGATGACGCGCCGCTCGAGCTCGTACATCTCATTCGCGGTCACCTCGATGTCGGCATCCACGATCACCCCAAGGAGCCCATAGCCGCCGACTATCGACCGAAAGAGCTCCGGTTCGCGATGCCTGCTGACTTTCAGCAGAGTCCCGTCGGAAAGCATTACCCGGAGCGACCGGATGGTGGAGACAATGGCTCCAACCCGATGGTCTATTCCATGCGCGTTCACAGCAATCGTTCCCCCCACCGTTAGGGGATTCACCGACTGCATCGCCTTGACAGACAACCCGCGGGGATCCAAGGAATCTTGAACCTTCTTCCAGGTGGCACCGCTCTGAACGGTCAGAACATTTCGCTTCGGGTCGACGGTCATTTGGTCAAAGGCAGTCATGTCGATCACCAAACCACCCTCAACGAAGGCTTGACCGCCCATGCTGTGGCGCGCTCCCGCAATCGATACGCTGAGGCCCTTCGCGCGCGCGAACGCTAGCGTTCGGCGGAGCTCCCCGATTGTGGTGGGCCTCACGATTCCGAAGATGCCCGTCTCGTTCAGACAACTCGCATCGTCTATGGTGCCGCCCTCCCGAACAAGCGGGACGGTTCTAGGGACGTTTGCGATGGGTGGGGAAGGGCTAGCTGTGGAAGAGCGGTTGGGCTCGACTAAGCAGTATTGGTTGTCGCTTGGAGGTGAGGTATAGAGAAGGAGCTTGTTCCTCAATGTAGCGGACGCGTACAGAAACAGCGCGACAAGAACGACGAGCGCCCTTGTCCGGCGCTGCCTTGCGTTTGAGGCCGCAGGCTGGCGGGCGCGACGCAATACGGCGTGGACGAGGGCTACGGGAAAGGCCAGAGTGCCGTATAGCCACCAGATGAGAAACCGCCGAGTCCTAGCGTGCGCAACGATTGCCGGAACGAGTCCCAACCCGAGGGCAAAGCAAGTGAGGCCGGCTGCCAGGAACGCCAGGCCGCCGACGCCGACTATGCGGCCAAAGTCTCCGGGTCCTCGTGGATCCACGACGAGGACCGCATCGACCGAAATCAGAAGCAAGCCTGCCGCCACCAAAGGAAGACTCATGTGTACCTTTGCTGCTCTTAGAGTCCGCCTCACAGACAGGGGAAGTAGGACGAACAACAAACACCACAAGGCGATGATCTTGAGAACGTCCGTGACCGGATCCACGCTTGCTCCCAGGGCATGGCGCCGAACGATCAGGAAGGCGACCAGAACAGTTCCGCTCATTGCGGCTATCCAGGAGGTCCAACCGAGATGCATGTGTCGAAGTCGAAGAGAGGCAACACGACCCTCAGGTGCTTCAGAGTCGCGCATTAGGAACCAAGCGGCTGCTACAAGCACCAGGAAGTCGGCCAGGAGGCGAACAGCGCTAACGTACAAGGCGGACTTTCTTCATCTCGCGAGACTACGCGGGTTGTCAACGTCGGTCGAAACCTGAACATAATCCGCCGGCTGAAAACTGGACACTCTCAGCGGGTCGATTCTGAGCCCAGCACCTCCTTTCCCTTTCCCTTGAGGCGATAGCTGTCGCCCTTCAAGGCACTAGGTGGTAGTGGATCGTGTGGGCCCCGGCGTCGAGCCCTTGTTCGGCGAGCTCTTTGCGCAGCAGCACGATCTTGTCCTCAAACTCGTCTGCCGTGCGACGAGGCACCGACAGGGGCGTCTTGGATCGTTGCGCTAATGCCTCATAGCCGCCGGCCCCGGTAGCGGGTGACGAGCGCTGCGACCCAGCTCTTGGAAACCCCGTGCGCCCCGAGCGACGTCCCAGAAACTCCGTCCTTCCAGGACCATCGCGTCCACTACGAAGCGAGCGAGCTCCACCGAACACCTCCGGGCTAGGGGTGTCCACTATGTCTCGCGACATCTGTCCACTATGTTGTGAAATCGCACACCCCCTGCCGGGGGCACCCAGCCCCGCGTGTGCGAGAGGCTCGCGGTTCGAAGGGACACCACTGATTCGATCAGGGATGCGCGCGCCGATGGATGTTCGGACGACGGCCATTCGAGCGAGGGCGCGGCATCCCATCAGCGAACGCGCTGATAACGGCTTGCCCGATACTCCTCGACCCAGAGACTGGAGCTTCGCCACTGGCCTCGCTCATCGCGTTGTGCGCGCAGCCGCCCCCGCTCGGCCGCCGTGCGGAGAGCACGGACGCTCAGCCGATGATCGGCGAGCGCGGCCAGGGGCACCAACCGCGCCGGGCCCGCCACCGCGGGAACGATGAAGCGCATGAGAGTGTCTGTCACCGCTCTCGCCAGAAACTCTCCGAGTGGACCTGAGTCGCCGGCGTCGGCTCGACGCAGGTTCTGCAGGTAGCGCGCTCGCTCGCCCTTGCGGATGATGGCGGGCGGGTAACCGAGCCGGATGAGAAGCAGGTTCGTCAGGAGGCGGCCTACCCGGCCGTTGCCGTCGAGAAATGGGTGGATACGCTCGAACTCGGCGTGCATCTCCGCCACCGCCTCTGGAAGCGGTTCATCGGCGCTGGGGAGGGCGCACGCATGCTTCACCCAGTCATTCATCAGTGCCGGCACCTCTGTCCAGACCGGCGGTTGCATACCAGCTCCGAACGGTTTGATTCCGTGGCGGCGGAAGGAACCCGGGCCTTCCTGCTCCGTCGCATCGGAGTGGGGTGCTACCTCCCACACCTTCGCGATCGCGAGGCGATGGACGTAGCGCAGTTCGGTCATGGTGATCAGCTCGCCCGTGGTCCACTCGCCCGGCTCGAGGCCATGCTTGTACACCCATTGGGCGGCGTCCGCATAGCCACGTACCTCGAGATACTCGGCGAGCTGCTTGTTGCCCACGGCCCGGCCTTCGCTCAGGAGGAGTTCGACCTCCC
>JACCZU010000021.1 GCA_013695835.1 Candidatus Aridivita willemsiae | reverse complement strand
CGACGTCCTCCTCGGACACCATCCCGGCCGCCTGCTCGAAGTTCGAGGGTTTAGGCAGCTCCTGCATGAGCTCGCCTTTGATGCCGACCATCGGCCACCACTCATGCGCGGTCTTCCTCGCCTCCGCTTCTGTGGCCGCCCAGCACGCCTGCAGCTCGGCGTAGTGGGGTTTTCCTTTGCCGCCGGCGTCGTCGAAGATCTCGACGACTTCGGCAATAGGGGCCACGGCACAGAGGGCATCGCCCATCCGGCCTGCAAGCCGCGCCGCCTTGGCGCCTCCGGCGGCGACCATGACCTCGGGAGGCTCATCCGGAAGCGTGTAGATGCGGGCATTCTCGACCGTGTAGTGGCGGCCGTGATGACTGCGTTGTCCTCCCTTCCACAGGTGGCGCATCACGTCGAGGGCCTCTTCGAGCATCTCGAGCCGGACGGCGGCGGGGGGCCACCTGTCGCCGAGGATGTGCTCGTTGAGGTTCTCGCCGGTGCCGACACCCAAGAAGAAGCGCCCCGGCATCATTGCTGCCGTAGTGGCCGCGGCGTGCGCAACGATCGCCGGGTGCGTCCTGATGGTGGGGCAGGTGACCCCGGTGCCGACCCTGAGGCGTTCTGTCGCCTGCGCAATGCCGCCGATCACCGACCACACGAACGGGCTCTGGCCCTGCTTGTCGATCCAGGGGTGGAAGTGATCGGAGATCAGGGCGAAAGTGAACCCAGACTCCTCGGCGCGACGCGCATAGTGGACGAGGTCGTTGGGGCCATGCTCTTCGCTTGAAAGCTTGTAACCGATTTCCATAGCGATCCTTTCTCGTGTCGGACCGGTCCTACTTACCCGTTTGGCGCCGTCCACGTGCCGTCGCTCACGGCTTTAGGATGCCCCAAGCCACACATCCCCTGGCCGGCCCGCCGGACCGCCCTCGTGCGGACACCTCCTTGCCGGCCGGCGGGCCCGGTCGAGACCCCAGCGAAGGTGGGCCGCTCGTGCAAGTCGTGCTCCAGGCACAAGGCCTGGTCAAGAGATACAAGGACAAGCTCGCCGTCGACGGCGTCGACCTCGCCGTCCGCCCCGGAGAGCGCGTCGCCCTACTCGGGCCCAACGGCGCCGGTAAGACCACGACGCTCATGATGTTGCTCGGGGTCATCTCGCCGGACTCCGGTTGGGTCGAGGTCGCCGGGCACCGCTTCCCAGGGGGGCGCAGCGAAGCCCTCGAACAGGTTGGCTTCTCGGCCGGTTACATGCCGCTTGCCGAGCGCCTGCGGGTCAGAGAGTTCCTCAAAATGTACGCCGAGCTCTACGGCGTCCGCCATCCCGAGGGCCGCATTGCGGCGGGGCTCGAACGCTTTCGCGTTCCCGAGCTGTCCGAGGTCATGGGCACCGAGTTGTCGTCGGGCCAGCGCACGCTTGTCGGAATCATCAAGGCGACGCTTCATCATCCGCGGCTGCTCATCCTCGACGAGCCGACCGCTTCGCTCGACCCCGACGTCGCGCTCAGGGTCAGAAACGGATTGATGGAGCTGTGCAGGGAGCAGGGGACCGCCCTCTTGATCACGAGCCACAACATGGTCGAGATCCAACGCCTCTGCGACAGGGTGGTCTTTCTCTCTGCGGGGCGCATCATCGCCGATGACGAACCCGACGCCGTCGCCGAGCGCTTCGGGCGCGCCGACCTCGAAGGGGTGTTCCTCCACCTCGCAGATGGCGGGCACGAAGAGCCTCGTCGCCAGGAAACGGACCGTCCGGCATGAGCGTGGGAGGGCTGAGCTGGATGCGGATCAGGGCGGTCGCGCGCCGGCACCGTTACGTGATGCAGCGGAGCCCGCACAGGCTTTTCGACATTAGCGTGTGGCCGCTGGTCGACGTCTTGCTGTTTGGCTCGATCGGCGTCTTCGTATCGCAGGGACGGGGCGCCGGGTCGCCTGCTTTCGGTTATCTGCTCGGCGGAATCGTGCTGTGGCACGTCGTCTATCAGTCGCAGATCGCGGTTTCCACCGGCTTCCTCGAAGAGACGTGGTCGCGCAACCTGCTGAATCTCATGGTCACGCCTCTGAAGGAAGTTGAGTACGTCGCCGGAGTTGCGCTGTTTGGGCTCGTCAAGCTCGTGATCGGCGTCGGTCTGGTTGCGCTGCTTGCGCTTGCTGCCTTCTCCTTTGATATAACCTCACTCGGCCTCGGGCTGATCCCCATAGCATCGATATTGCTCATCGTCGGCTGGGTCATCGCGCTGTTCGTGGTCGGGGTTGTCCTTCGCTTCGGCAGTGGCGCCGAGGCCCTCGCGTGGGGAGTTCTGTTCGTAGTCATGCCACTGTCCGGCGTGTTCTATCCGGTCGAGGCGCT
>JACCZU010000002.1 GCA_013695835.1 Candidatus Aridivita willemsiae | reverse complement strand
CCTTATTACTCCAGGCTCAGACAGGAAATCGAGCACTTCGGAGGCGTCGTTGAGAAATTCATCGGCGATGCGGTGGTCGCCATCTTCGGTGTCCCCTTAGCGCACGAGGACGACGCCGAACGCGCGGTGCGCGCCGGTCTCTCAATAACTGAGGCGATCGAGGAGATGAACGAAACGGGTTCTGCCCAGCTCCAGGTAAGGGTCGGGGTCAACACCGGCGAAGCGGTGGTGGACCTGCACCCACGCCACCGTGAGCAAGCGGCGGTGGTGGGAGACGTGGCCAATACCGCATCCCGCCTGCAGCAAGTCGCGCCCGTGGGGGGCGTGGTCGTCGGTGAGCTCACCTATCGATCCACGAGGGACGCCATCGACTACGACGAGCTCGAGCCGGTCGTGGTCAAGGGCAAGCCGGACCCTCTGCCGATCTGGCGGGCCACAGGAGCCGGCAGCCGCCTCGACTTCGACTTCGGTGCTGCCAACGAGGTTGCGCTCGTGGGCCGCGAACATGAGCTGGCCCTCCTCGACAGCATCTACGGGCGGACCGTGGAGGAATCCTCCCCGCAGCTTGTGACCATCTCCGGAGAACCTGGGGTTGGCAAGTCGCGGCTCGTACGCGAGTTCGGCGCCTTGCTCGAGAGTCAGGGTGCCGGCGCGCTCTGGCGTCAAGGGCATTGCCTCTCATACGGAAAGGGGATCGCCTTTTTGGCCCTTGAAGAGATCGTCAAGGCCCACACCGGCATCTTGAAGACCGATAATCGCACGCAGGCGACCGACAAGCTCGACCACGCAATTCAGGCTGCCATCGAAGATGACTCCGAGACGGAATGGGTGAAGGCGCGCCTCGCCGCGCTTATCGGAACAGGTTCTCTCGAGACAACATCGTCCACGGATTGGGGCGAGTCCTTCGCCGCATGGGCAAGCTTCTTCGAAGCAATCGCTTCTTCCCGTCCGCTCGTAATCGTGTTCGAGGATCTGCATTGGGCAGATCCCGCGTTGCTCGACTTCATCGAATACCTTGCTGAATGGACCACAGGCGTTCCCATGCTCGTACTGTGCACGGCGCGGGGCGACCTCTTGGAGAGCAGGACTCAGTGGGGCGGCGGCCTGCGCAACTCCACGACTCTTTCGCTCACACCCCTCGGCGGCGACGAGACCAACCAGTTGTTGCATGAGCTTGTGGCCGACCGATCGCTCGAGGAACAGTTCCGTTCGACCTTGTTCGAGCGCTCCGGAGGCAACCCGCTGTACACGGTGGAGTTCGTACGCATGCTTCAGGAACGAGGAATCCCAACCGCCAAGGACGCCTCCAAGACGATTCCCATGCCGGAAACGGTCCAGGCCATCATCGCCGCCCGCCTCGACACCTTGTCTGCTCCGCAAAAAACGGTTCTTCATGGGGCCGCCGTCCTTGGAAAGGTCTTTTGGACGGGAGCGGCTTCTGACATCGGTGACATGGACAGAGAGACAGTGCGCCGGCATCTGAGAGAGCTCGCGCGAAAGGAGCTGCTCCTCAAGGCCCGAAGGTCCTCGATTGCGCACGAAGATGAATACTCCTTTCGCCATCCCATGATCAGGGATGTCGCTTACGGGCAGATCCCGAGATTGGTAAGGGCGGGACAGCATCGCTCGGCAGCGCTGTGGTTCGAAGGCATCCCCGGCACCGAGCTGGGAGACCACGTCGAACTGATTGCTCACCACTACAATGCGGCGCTGTCCTACGCCCGTGCCTCAGGAGGGGCTGCCGGCGAGGGCCCTGTCGTCTCTTCCGCAATACGCGCTCTCGAGATGGCCGGTGATCGAGCGCTCCAACTCGACGCCGGCAAGGCTTACTCCTACTACCACGACACCATTCAGCTTCTTGCCGAGGAGGCCTCCGAGCGGCCGGGCATGCTGGCCAAAGCTACGGAAGCCGGCTGGCTGTCTGGGCAGTTGGACCCCGCCGCCGCCGAGCACGACTATGAAGTTGCCACTACAGGGTTGCTTGCGCAAGGAAACTCGCTCGCCGCGGGCGAGGTCATGGTCAAGTCCGCCCGTGTTATCTGGGAGCGAGGAGACGCAACCCGCAGCAGAGCTCTGCTCAACGAAGCCGTTGCGCTGCTCGAAGAGCAACCTCCGGGGAGGGAGTTGGCCTTTGCCTATGCGCAGGCGGCGGGAGAAAGGTGGGCCTCCGATCTGTCACGCGAGTGTCTGGAATGGTCCGACAGGACCCTGGACCTTGCGGAGAGGCTGGGGATGACCAAACAGATCGTGCAGGCGCGCGGTTTTCGAGGCTGTGCTCGCTGCGAGCTTGGCGACCCGGCCGGGCTGGATGACGTACGCGAGGCCCTTCGCGTCGGTCTCGACATGGGGTTGGCCCATGAGACCGCCGTGCAGTACAACAATCTCGGATACCTCGTCTGGCAAACTAAAGGGCCCGACGAAGCGCTTGAAATTTACCGGCCGGGCATCGAGTTCGCGGAGCGGCGAGGCCAACGCATCGACGCGATGACGATGAGATCCTCGACCCAAGAGGCCCTCTTCGACACGGGTCAATGGGATGACCTTGTGGCCGCCGCCGATGAGGTCCTGCGCTGGGACTCCGTGCACAGCGGAAGTCAGGCCGGTGCCCTGGCGCTGATCGACAAGGCACAGGTTCTCTTGTGGCGAGGCCACATCGAGGACGCCGCCGCCCTGCAGGAGGAGTTTCTCCCACGAGCGCGCGAGACGAAGGACGGCAAGGTTAAGGTGCCGGCCCTGATCACTGCGATCCACATCTCCCGTTCGCGGGAAAGGTTTGCGGCGGCCTCTTCGCTCGTCGAGGAGCTCGGCGACGCGTGCGGGGATGGATCAAAGGAATGGAGCCGGCACCTGCTCGATGTCCTCCGGATTCTGTCGTCGGTATTGCCGCTCGAGGCCATGGAGGCGCTGTTGCCCGGCGCCGACGTCACCTCGACCCGCTTGAAACACGCGCGACTCACCGGAGAAGCGATCCTGGCCGAGGTGAAAGGAGAGTTCAAGCTCGCTGCGGACAGATACGTGGAGGCCGTATCCGCTTGGGCCACTTACGGATCCGTTGTCGAGCAAGCAAGGTCACAGGCGGGCGCGGGGCGATGTTTGCTCGAGCTCGGTCGAGACGAAGAAGCTGCCCGCTGCCTCAACGATGCTCGGGGCGTTTTCCTCGAGCTCGAAGACCATTCGCTCGTGTCTGAGCTGGACACCTACATGGAGAAGGTCCCCGCCGTTGATCTGCGAGACCTGCAAGAATCGACTCCACCATCACATGCAGCCGGCGGTGATTCCGCCGGTTCGAGTGAGGAGGTAACGGTTACTCTTAACCCGGCCGATA
>JACCZU010000297.1 GCA_013695835.1 Candidatus Aridivita willemsiae | reverse complement strand
GTCGAGCACCTCTTGCTTGGTTGTGCCCCAAGCGTCTTCTAGGTCGGGGGTCTCGTCGCACCAAGCATCGATCTCGAGCGCGGTGACCTCGAAATGGAACTGAACGCCGTAGGCGCTCTTGCCGACGCGAAACGCCTGCACAGGAACCGGCTCGGAGGTGAACAGCAACTCGGCGCCGGCAGGAAGCTCGCATGCGTCCTCGTGGAACTGGAAGACGTGCGCCTCGGGCGCAAACGGCGCAAGCACCGGGTCGTGCGCGCCCGCCTCGGTGGCTTGCACAGGGTAGAACCCAACCTCGCGCACCGGGGAGGCATGAACCAAGGCCCCAGCGGCTCGGGCAAGCACCTGGGCCCCGAGGCAAATGCCGAGCACCGGCACCTCCGCCTCGACCGCTCGGCCGACGACGTCCCTTACTCCGCTAAGGAACGGGAAGTCGTCGAGCTGGTCGGCGTTCATCCCTCCGCCAAGGACGATCAATCCGGAGGTACCGGCCACATCGATGTCGGGAGACTCCCGCCACGCATCGAGATAGCGCCACTCGACGGCCCCGGCGTCGAGGACATCTCGAATGATCCCCAGAGGCACCGAAGGCTGATGGCGAACGCACACCAGCGGCTTCATCACCCGGAGTGTAAGCACTCGGTCTAGGCACCCGGGCTGGGCGTCGAGGGCCGCCGGCGAGCGCACACCGGCGCTTCAGCGACACGAGCCCTGGGCGTGAACCCAAGGGGTCAAGTCCGGCGCCAGATGGCCGATGTGTCCCTGGGGGTCCCGCCGTCCGATCACTCACAGGGAGCGAGCACAATGCCAGCAGGAATGTCGTTTGTGGTTGCGCTTGTCATGGTTGCCGGCGCCAACCACCACGAACCAACCGCACATGCTCAATCCTCACGACCACCCAATGTGCTGATCATCCTCACCGACGATCAGCGCGCCAAGGGCACCATGGGCGTGATGGATCAGACCCGCAGCCTGTTTGGAGAAGGGGGCACGAAGTATCGTAACGGCATCGCAACGACCCCGAGGTGCTGCCCTTCGCGCGCGTCTATCTTCACCGGCAAATACGTGCATAACCACGACGTACGAACTAACTCTGACACGCCGCTTCTGAACACCACTGAAACGATGCAATATCAGCTCAAACAAGCCGGCTATGCGACCGGCATTGTCGGGAAGTATCTCAATGCCTGGCGCATATCTCCACCGCACTTTGACCAGTGGGCGACCTACCAACGCACTGGCTATTACAATGCTGTCTTCAACTACAACGGGACCATTGTGGATGTGCCCGGTTACTCCACCACCTATGTGGGGGACAAAGCCGCCGACGTTCTAAACAACTTTGAATCCCAGGATGACGGGAGGCCGTGGTTCATGCAGGTCTCTCCCTTTGCTCCCCACGGGCCCGCGATACCGGAAGACCAATATGCGAGCTCGCTGATCTCGTCGTGGAGGGACAATCCGGCGACGGCTGAAACCAACCGAAGAGACAAACCCGACTACATAAGGAGCTCTTACGCGCGAAAGAGCAAGATCATGCTCTTTCGAGAGCGCCAGCTGCGGGCCCTGATGTCGGTCGACGACATGGTCGCAAGCATCTTTACCGAGCTCGAGGCGCTGGGTGAGGCCGGTAACACGCTTGCGTTTTTCGTGTCCGACAATGGGTTCCATTGGTACGAGCACCGGCTTGCCGGGAAGCGGTTGCCTTACGATGACTCGCTCAGGGTGCCCTTCTATGTGCGGTGGCCGGGCCACGTGGCAGCGGGCGCCAGCGACCGCAGGATCGTGGCCAACATCGACTTTGCCCCCACCGTCTACGCTGCTGCCGGCATCAACCCCACCTATCGCCCGGACGGCAAGAACGTGTTCACGTCGCACCGCCGCAGGATCCTTACTGAGGGCTTCTCGGACTCCAAAAAGCCTCATATCCCCGACTGGAGATCGCTGTGGAGTCCGGGAGCCGTCTATGTCCGTTACCCGGGTTTGGACGCGCGAGGCACCGAGTACTACACGGCAGCGGACAAGTGGCAGCTCGAGAACGTCTACAGGGACGGTATCCGGAACAACACACCCTCTAACGAAGCCAAGCTCGAGAGGCTGCTCAACGACTACTCCTCATGCAGAGGTGCCGGCTGCCCCTGATCCGCCCGCTCGGCGCCGCCGGCGATGCTGCCTTGGGTGTTCAATGACAAGCGTCTCTTGGAGCTCGAGCCGGCACCATGCGGGGAGGATGTCATGGAGTTTCGCGATGTCATGCTTCGAAGGCGCATGGTGCGGGAGTTCTCGGCCGAACCGGTGCAGTCGGAGGTCCTCGATAGGGTCCTCGAAGCAGGGCTCCATGCGCCTTCGGCCGGCTTTGCCCAGGGGCTCGAGCTCATCGTGCTCGAGGGGGCCGAGCAGCTCTCGGAGTTCTGGCGCATCACCGACCCACGCGGCCGCAAACACAGCAACGACCGGCCCCCACCTGTCGTCGTAGTCCCGTTGACGGACAAGTCCGCCTATCTCAAGCGCTACGCAGAGCCCGACAAACAGGGCTTGGGCATGGATGTCGAAGAGGGCTGGCCGGTTCCGTACTGGGATCTCGACGCTGCGATGTCGGTGATGCTCATGCTCCTTGCCGCCGTCGACGAGGGACTGGGAGCATGGTTCTTCGGGATCTTTCACGGTGAGTCCGCCCTGCTCGAGTGCCTCGAGGCCCCCGAGGGCCTCCAGCCAATCGGCGCCCTCGCCCTCGGCCATCCGGCGCCGGGGGAGCGCCGGCGCGGCTCGGCGACGAAGCGGCCGCGCCGCGAGCTCGAAGACGTGGTGCACCTTGGCGGCTGGGCCTGATTCGCACGTGGCATCATCCGGGGGGGGCGCTCACGGAAGTCCGGGGATGGGGCCGCCGAGTGAGGGGCTGTGGTCGACGTCATGGACGTTTCCCAAACACCGCAGACTGAGCCACATCGGATCGCTCCTGTATGGGTCGCAGCGGGGGCGCTCCCCCTCATGGTTCTGCCCTCGTCAGGCTCCGCCCTGCGCTCGACGCGCGCTGGGAGAACGATCCTGCGCATTTCTGGCTCGTGCTCAGCGCGTCTGCGGTCGCCGTTGCGCTTGGCTACGTCGTCAGCGTTGCGGCCCGCCGCCGCCGCGACGCGCGCCTCTTCCTCGTCTCCCTCGCCTTCATCGCAAGCGCCGGTTTCCTCGGGCTCCATGCGCTTGCGACGCCGGGAGTTCTCGTCGGCCCGAACCCGGGTTTCGAGCTTGCGACGCCAGTAGGCCTGCTGATCGGCAGTGTCTTCGTGGCCGCCTCTGCCGTCGAGCTCACGCCATCGCTTTCGGCCCGGGTTATCGGCCGCGCGGTGCCGCTTCTCGGCGCGCTTCTGTTCGTGATCGCAGCATGGGGCGCACTCTCGCTCGCAGGTGTGCCACCTCTTGACGACCCTCTGCTCGAAGAGGAGCTAAACGGATGGCAGGAGGTGCTTGGCGGGGTTGGAGTGGCCCTGTACGCGGCAGGAGGCTTCGGCTATTACCGGTTGTCCCGCCGCCGGCGCGCCCGCTTCGCGTTTGCAGTCGCCTTTGCCTTTGCCCTTCTCGCCAAGGCGATGATCGTCATAGCGTTCGCCGAGAACTGGCTGCTCTCATGGTGGGAATGGCACGTCCTCATGCTCGCGGCCTTTGGCCTCATAGCCCTTGCCGCGCGCATGGAATGGCACGAGGAGCGTTTCAGCGCGCTCTATCTCGACGAAACGCTCGCGGGCGCCAAGGAGGCAAGCGTCCTCTTTGCCGACCTGCAGAGCTACACCGCCTACTCAGAGCGAACTAAACCCGCCGAGATTGCCGCGATGCTCAACGCCTACTTGGGTCGCCTTGTCCCCCTTCTCGAGGAGTGCGGTGGCGAGGTCCACCAGCTCATGGGGGACGCCGTCATGGTCGTGTTCAACAAAGGCGGAGACCAGCCCGACCACGCCGTCCTTGCCGCAAAGGCCGCCTTGACGTTCCAGCAGGAGGCCGCCGCCATGGCCGCCGATCATCCAGAGTGGCCGCGCTTTCGAGTTGGGGTCAACAGCGGTGAGGTCCTGGCCGGCGTGATCGGCGCCGCCAGCGGCCACAGGAAGCATGGGCTCGTTGGGGACACGGTGAACCTGGCCGCAAGGCTCGAGGGCTACGCAGCAGTCGGGGAGGTCGTCGTGGGTGAGGGAACCTACGACAGGCTCCCAGCGGGATCGCTCGTGGAACGCCTGCCGCCGTTGCAGGTGAAGGGCAAGGAGAAACCCGTGGCGGCATACACCGTGCGGTCGTTGCCGAGAACGGCCAAGAGATAACCGGCCTGCACGTTTGCGAAAGGAAGGGTCCCGTCACCTCGAGGGCGACGCTGCCGCCCGCTCTGCTTCGATCAGACGCGCCGGCCGTCCGCTCTGCTTGGTCGAAGAGACTCGAGCTCACATTCTGGACCCCGGGAACCCCTGTGAGGTGGTTGCGGGTCCCGAGAATAAACGCCTGGAGAATGCAGCTGGGGATGAGACCAAAGAGCACCGACATAGGCGCGCGAAGGGCCACAGTCTGAAGGCCGATGGGTCCCCCGGGACGGTGGCCCGCCCGGAGCGCCACGATCTACGCAGTTCCGTCGGGCTTTGCTTTGTCGAGGGTGCGCCGGAAGGAACCCGAGGAGACGACCTTCGCTCCGGCTCTGCGCACATTGGCTACAAGCTCGGCGTCTGAGGTCACCACTAGCAACGTGGACGGGTCGGCATCGGCGCGCACGCGCCGATGGATCTCGTCGTCTGCTGCGTTGGGCCCCCGCCTCGTAGCGAACGCAACCTCGATGCCACCGCGATCACCGTCTGCAAGCGCATCCAACGGCGCTCCGTC
This sequence comes from Candidatus Aridivita willemsiae, assembly GCA_013695835.1. Classification (GTDB taxonomy): domain Bacteria; phylum Actinomycetota; class CADDZG01; order CADDZG01; family WHSQ01; genus JACCZU01. The sequence goes on along the minus strand of JACCZU010000297.1, from coordinate 4,907 downwards.
GAACACGACCGTGACCTCGTCGCCGTTCGACTCCTTGAAGGCCTCGAGGAGCTTGACGAGATCACGCTTGGCTTTATTGCGGTCGCGCCACCAGCCGTCGGGGCGCGAGCCGATGACGTTCATCCCATCGATGAGCCACCGAGTGCGCGCCAAGCCGCTAATAGCAGAACTGAGACTTTCAGGCGCCTAGCGGCCGGCACCAACTGCTGCCGGCGGGCGCAGCGAGTCCAGCAACCTGCGCGCCGCTTCACCGACTTCATCAACCGCCAGGTTGAAGGTCTCCTCATTGGCCTTCGAGGGTTGCCTGTAACCCGAGATCTTGCGCACGAACTGAAGCGCCGCCGCCTCGACCTCCTCGTCCGACGCAGGGTTCTCGAAATCCCTGAGGGTCTTGATGCTGCGGCACATGGGTGACGCTCCTTTACTCTTCCGGCTTCGGATCCTTCTTCGGGTCGTTCTTCGGGTCGGCTTTGGAGCGGTCTTCGTTCGAGCGCTCTGATGCCATTCTCTTTGCTGCGTAGGTCGCGGCTTTCCCGGCCATTATGACGGCGCGTCCATAGGGTGTGCGCCCCGCAAGCCTGGCGGCGCCTGCGGCGATCGCTTCTGGGTGCTCGGCGACGAAGTCGGCCGCCTTCTGAATGTGCGGCGCCGCCTTTTGAGCACCTGCTTGCGCGGTGCGTCCGGCCTTCTGTGCCCCGAGCTTTACCTTGGGCGCGGCCGTCCTTGCATGGTCCGCCGCCAGCCGTGCGACTCGCGCCGCCCGCTCGGCAGCGGCGCCTCCATCTCGCCCGGGGTTCGAGGTCTCATCTCCACTCATGGCGGACACCCTTCGGAAGTACTAACGGCCGGCCGATGGCCGGGCCGTCAAGGCTATCCCTCCGGAGGCGGCGGGGCGACCACCGCAGTGCCGGTGTCGCTCGAGGTGTTGCCCGAGCTGTCGAGCACGACGGACTTGAAGGTAAGCCGTGTACCCGGCTCGAGATCAGAGACGTCGTAGAAGACCCGGTAGGGACGGTTGTCGTCGGTCCCCAGGTAGCGCCACTCCTCGGCGTCGTCGACCTTGACCGCGAAGCTCACCTGGTTGAAGCCGTCGCCCGAGACTTCGGCGGCGACCTCGACACGCTCGCGCACCTCGGCCCCCTCGGCGGGGGCACCGACGATCACTTCGGGCGCCGCTGCACGAGACGCCAACCGCTTGCCGGCTTTGTAAACCACCGCCGAGAGAGCAGGCACGCGCAGGCTCAGGCCCTTGTCACTCTCGGACTGGCGCGCCGCACCCCGGCGCGGCCAGACACGCTCGAAGGGCATGTCCGCCGAGAAGGTCGGGATCGTTGCCAACTTGTCGCTCTCGGAGTTGTTGAGAGCGACGACGTACTCGATCTGTTTGCGGGCATCGATGCGCGAGAACGCATATACCCCGGCCCCCTCGCTCGCCACGCGATGCTGCTGGGCGCCGTTTCGGAGTGCCGGATATCTCTTGGTCACGGCGGCGAGCCGGGAGATAGTCCTGAACAAGGGATGGTCCCGGTCGAAGTTGTTCTCGGCGGTTGTTTCGTCTGTGCCGATGAGGTTGTTGTCGTTGTACGTAGCCACCCTGCTCGGAAACATGTCCTCGCGTGCGTCCTGGTCGCCGCCGTCCCCGTTGAAGCCCTGCTCGTCGCCGTAGTAAATGACCGGGTTACCGCGTGAGAAGTACATGAGCTTGTGAGCGAGGCGGTCCCGCTTGAGGATCTCGGCTTCGGTTGCGTCAGGATTGTCCTCGGCGATGAAGTGTGCGATCCGCCCCATGTCGTGATTGCCGAGAAACGTCGGCAGCTGGTAGGCGTTTGAGTTGTGGTCGGTGTAAAGGTCGTCTTTGGCGAAGAAGTCGGCCAGGGCATAAGTGGGAGCCGACTTACCTGCGAAGTCGCGCGCCTGCGATTGGAAGCCGAAGTCGAGTACGGCCTGGAACTTCGCCTCGGTCGGGAACGTCGACAGGTACTCGGGGTTGGAGTCGAACACCTCCCCAAAGGCGAAGAAGTTCTTGACTCCGGCGCGGTGGGCGTGCCTCAGGATCGCCGGGGAGAATTCTTGCCAGAACTCGTTGTTGACGTGCTTCGCGGTGTCGATGCGGAACCCGTCGATGCCGTAGTCGCCGATCCATGTGTTGTAGATGTCGATCATCCCGTTCACAACGCGCGGGTGCTCGGTGAAGAGGTCGTCGAGCCCGAAGAAATCACCGTAGAGCGAGTCCTCGCCGACGAAAGTCGTGTTGCCCCGGTTGTGGTAGTAGATCCGATTGTTAAGCCATCCGGGCTTTTTGACCGTTGCGTCGTCCTCGTTCGGGAAGACGGGCGTGTAGGGAAAGCTGACCGCGGGATCCAACGGCGGGAAGTCCTCCGTCCCCGCGTAATCCCGGTCGTCGAAGACGTTGCCCTCGGCGTCCCTGTAGGGTTCCTGCGACTTGGGGACGTAGTCGTAGACACCCTCCTCATAGGCGATGACGTCCGCCGTGTGGTTGGTGATGATGTCGAAGTAGAGCTTCATGCCGCGCGCGTGGGCCCCCTCGACGAGGCGCCGAAGATCGCGGTTGCTCCCCAAATGCGGGTCTATGCGCGTGAAGTCGGTGATCCAGTAACCGTGGTAACCGGCCGAGACGAACTCCGTGCCGAGTCCCTGTACCGGCCGGTTCTTGAAGCTGGGCGTCATCCAGATCGCGGTCGTCCCGAGGCTCTTGATGTAGTCGAGCTTTTTGATTAGACCTGCGAGGTCACCGCCGTGATAGAAGCCCTTGTGCGTAGGGTCGAGCCCCGTTTCGAGCGGACCGCCCTCGAGCCCGCCGTTGTCGTTGCCAGGTTTGCCGTTGAAGAAGCGATCCGGCATGACGAAATAGAAGGACTCGTCGGTCTCCGCCGGGCGCAGGCTCGATCTCGCAAGACGTTCCGAGGCTCGGCGTGCGTGGGCACGGCCAGGTTGCAAGAGCGGGACCGAGCCGGCAATGAGCATCATCGTAACCACGAGCGCAGGCACAAGCCGGCGGCGATCCACGAACATATGACTCTCCTTCCCCCAATGGCGGGCAAACTATCACGGTGCTTGGCGCGGCATCCCGGCGCGATAAAAGAAGCCCGGCCACTCCGCCGCACTGTTCTGCAGGGAGTGACCGGGCTTGCGAAAAGTCCAGAGGCCGGATCGGGGGGGATGGGCGGATGTGAGCCGGCCCCTGGACGGCGAAGCCTCCTAGGCGGTCCGGATGCCGGTGTCCTGGCTCCAACGACGACGGATCCCGCCGTTCTGCGCGATCTGATAAAGCGCCGCCAGGCCGACGAGGCCGTACACGGCCTTGCTTGCGGAGTTCGACTCGCCGAAGTCGAGGCCGAAGGTTCGGGCGACGAGATCGAGGTTGGCAACCGAGACGAGGCCCCAGTTGACTCCTCCCACGACGAGCAACCCGGCTGCCAGAATGTCGAGCTTCTTCATATGGCGATGTCCTTTCGTTACTTGAGGTTTCCGTTGCTTGTTCAACGATCGTTCAAGTAGATTAGGGCGAGCGACCTCGTCTGTCAAGGCGAGCCGGCCAAATCGGGGTCAGTTTGTCTAGGGATTGTGGAGAGATGCCGTGGAAGAAGCTGGGGAGGGCACCATGCGCATAGGTGAGTTGAGCAAGCGGGTCGGTGTGAGTCCTGAGCTCTTGCGGGCCTGGGAGCGGCGCTACGGTATTGCTCACCCGTCGAGGTCGTCGGGCGGCTTCCGTCTCTACTCGCCCGCCGACGAGGCCCAGGTGCGCCGCATGAGAGGCCACCTCGCCAGGGGGGCCTCGGCAGCCGAGGCAGCGCGCCTCGCAGGTGCGCATGAATCCGAAGCACATCCCCCGGCTTCGGTAGAAACGGCGGCTCTCGGCGTCGGGACGGTCGAGCTGGCTGCGGCGCTCGAGAGCTTCGACGATGCTCGCGCTCAGCTCCTTCTCGACAAGCTGTTTGCCACTTACAGCCTCGAGACTTTCTTAACCGACGTGCTACTCGCCTATCTCAACCACCTCGGAGAGCGCTGGGAACAAGGGGAGGTCACCGTCGCCCAGGAGCACTTCGCAACCAATATCGTGCGCGGGCGGTTGTTTGGGCTCGCTCGAGGATGGGACCTGGGGGAGGGGCCGCGGGCACTGCTGGCTGCGCCGCCGGGTGAGCACCACGAGCTTGCCCTAATCATCTTCGGACTCGCTCTCCGCCGTCATGGATGGCGCATCACCTACCTTGGCGTCAACACGCCCGTGGAGGCCATGATCGACGTTGCGCAAGCCCTCGGTCCTCGCATCGCCGTGATCTCGGCGACCATGCAGCACACGCTGTGGAACTACCTCCACGACCTGACCGAGCTGACCCACCATGTCTCCGTTGGCCTTGCGGGCCCAGGGGCGTCGGATCCCGTTGCGGCCGCTACCGGGGCGCGCTGGATCGACGGAGATCCTGTGAGCGCAGCGCGAACGATCGCCGCCCTCAAGTGACTGATGCCGTCGCAGATCTCTGACCTCGAAATCCCCGGCCGTTGCCGGGGATGAGGTAATATACGAACGTACGTTCGCCTTGGTGGCCGCACTCCCGGTACGTTCGGAGAGAGCCACCATGTCCGCAGTCGCCGCAGCCCCCGCCACCGTGCTCGATCCCCCGGGAGCGCAGGGCTCACCGCCCCACGAGGTCCCCCTCGAGCAGCTCGAGCGTGCCATCACCGAGCTATCGGGCCTCAACGCCGCGACCGCGCGCTGGCTCCTTTTAATCGGCGAGTACGACCGCAGGAGGGGCTGGTTTCAGGAGGGCATCCTGTCGTGCGCCCACTGGCTCATGTGGAAGTGCTCGGTGTCGCTTCAGACCGCAAGGGAACACGTCAGGGTTGCAGGGGCGCTCGAGGGGCTGCCCGCCATCACCGCAGCCTTT
>JACCZU010000235.1 GCA_013695835.1 Candidatus Aridivita willemsiae | reverse complement strand
GCTTCACGGCTTCTGCCTCTTCGAAAGAAAGGCCGAGATCGCCGGCCACCGCTTTTGTCATCTCGTCTCCCCCAAGGGAGAGGATCCGCACGAAGCGGGGCTCGCCGTTCTGATGGATGACGATGCTGGTGACGGTGGCGCCGACGTCGACGACGGCTTCTGCCCCCGCCGCTCCTATTTCTCCCCTGGCCACGGCGCTGATGGCGCGCGCTACTGCGAAGGGGCTGAGGTCGACGCCGACAGTTCGCAGCCCCGCGGCTGCGGCCGTGGAAATGAACGATTCGACCATGTTGCTTGCGGCGGCGACGATCAGCACGCGCATGAGATGCCTGCCGTCATCGGACTGATAGTCCTCGATGATCTGATAGTCGAGCTCGGCCGCATCCACGGGCATCGGTATGTGATCGGCCACCTGAAAGCGCAGCGACGCCCGGAAGTCCTTTTCTTCAAGAAAGGGGAGCTCGACCTCTCTCACGATGACGCGTTGATTTGCGATCCCAAGGACGACCTTCTTCGAACGGATCTTCGCCCGCTTCCACAAGGCGGAGATTGCCTGCGCCACGGCGCCCGCGTCGTGAATCTCTCCTTCGACGACCGCCCCTGGAGGAAGCGCCGTCTGAGCAAACGAGATGAGCTTGAGACCCCCCTTGGCGGAGGCCACCTGAGCTGCCCGCACTGCGCTCGAGCCGATGTCGAGGCCGATTGCGGGCGCGGAGGAAAACGGCGTCACGTGGGGTCCTCGGCGCCAACGGAACGGTCGTTCAGATAGCGCTCCACGTCCGGCCGGCGCAGGCGGTAGTTCTTGCCCACGCGTATGGCAGGCAGCTGCCCCGACTTGATCAAGCGGTACACGGTCATGTTGGAGACGCGCATGAGCGAAGCAACCTCACCGACGGTGAGAAGTGGCTCTCCGAGATTCGTTCCCGGCATCCATCACCCCTTCCGCCGGTTTTTCCAAGCCAAGCGAGCGTCGTGGTCGAACAACAGGCCAAAAACTCAACTCTGAGCCACAACGGCCCACAGACTTAGTAGTAGTCGGCATGGAACCTTCGACCTTTAGAGAGCTGTGGGGAAGCGACCGCAACCCACGAAGAAGTGGAGCTAGCGATCGAGCTCTCCGAAGCGGATGCGCTGCACTTCGAGCGTCGGGCCGGGCATGTGGGCGACCCAGCAATCCGAGAGGGCGACCGTACCCGTTCCCTGAAGCGATGTCTCCTTGGACAGGATCGTCCCGTGAACGGTGTAGTTGCCGCCGAGCTTGACTGTGCCGTCGGGCACGAGGACGAACCCCGTGACGGAGGCTCCGCTGGTCAAAGCAAGGTCGCCGTTCCTGACCACGAGCGTGACCTGCGGGTAGGGCGTACCGTCGGAGCAGGTCGCCGGCGCGCCGTTGACCACGGCGTCCCAGTTGACCGAATTGCCTGAGGAGTAAGGCGCAGAGAAATCGAAGAAGGCGACGAAGTCGGTGGGGAGACCGTCGATGTCACTCGCCTTGATGTTGCCCGTCAGTGTGTGGGCGACGCCGTTCTTGGTGCAGGTGCTGAGGGTCGGTCCGCAGTAGAGCCCCTCCCTCTGCGCTGTGGCCTTCACAGAAGCGTACTCCTGCTCGGTGATTGCGGATTCGGGAGCGAGCGTGTTGAAGTCCTGCTCCGTGAACTTCGAGGTGGGTGCGTTTCCCCCGGCGCAGACCGCAGTGTTGACATCTCCAAGCCCACTGCCGTCCCACGCGTATTCTCCACTCGCCGTGCAGTTGGCGTTCGGGGGGTGCTCCGATGCGTTTTTCACATAAACGCTGCCGACCGCGTGGGCGCCGGCGGGAATCGGGGTCGACGGCGCCCCCGCGTAGAAGTCCGACTGCAGGTAATACGCGTCGTTGCCCGTGAAGATGAGCTTCTCCCGGCCCTGAACGTCGTTTCTCGACAACAGGCTGATGTTGTTTGCGTTGGGCGTGCCCCCTGCCGACACAAAATCCGAGGACAGGCCAAACGGAAGACCGGACGCACCAACCTGCACAAGCTCCTGAACCACCCGCTTGGCCACGACCACACCGCCCGAGGTGATGGTGCCTGTCGAGGTGATTGCGAAGCAAGAGGACGTATAAAGCGGGCACGACTGGGCGGTCCCGCGCGGCGGGCGCGCCGTGACCCTGGTCGTGCATGGCGGTGCCGCCGCGTTGCCGCCGAGACGGTTCGCGGCGGGCTGAGTGGGATCGTAGATCGTCAGCTTCGCGATGAAGCTGCCCCCTCCTAGATCTCCAGACAGCGTGATCGGAGTCGGGCACCCGGCCAGCTTTATCTCGCCCCAGTCGAGCGATCCCCCCCGCACATCGATGAGGAAGCGGTCGATGCCGGTCTCCGCAATGGACAGGGCCTGGGCGCCTCTGCGTTCCCCGAGGCCCGAGCGCAGCTCTCTGACCGACAAGAAGGCTGCGGCCGAGGTCACCGCCGTTAAGACGGCGCCGACGAAGAGCACGGTGACCATGGCGACGCCGCGCTGGTCTCCCAGCCGGCCGGTCATCGCCGGTTCCTCAACTGAGCCTGTGAGCGGAACTGCTCGACCTGGCCTCCATCCCGAACCTGAAACGCGAACTTGACGGCGCTGATGAAATTGATCTCGACGCCGTCCAGCGTGTCGTTGTTGTTGCCCACCCCAACTGCATCGTCGAGCTCCTCTGGAGTGGTCACGCCGTCGGCGGGGTTCGTGTCGTACTCGAGGTAGTTGCTCGTGTAGGAAAAGACGGGTTCCCCTGTTATCGGTTCGGCCCCGCTCACCAGAGTCGACCCGCAGAGGGTAACGGTGCGAGCGACGGCATTATATGCATAGGTGACGTCCTCGTAGCCGAGTTCGCCGTTGGCCGTGCATAGTGGTGAGTAGACGGTGCCGCCGGCAAGGCCGCTGGCGTCGTAGTCGGTTCTTACCTCATAAGAGATCGCCGTCGGCGACAACAGATCGTCGGCCTCGCGCGTGTCTCTCACGATTCGATTGAGGCCGAGGCGCGCCTCTTCCGTGAGCCTGACTATTGATCTGGCCGTGTCTGCGCCGCGCACTCCAGAGAACATCACCGAGAAGAAACCGGTGGACACGACTGCGAACAGCCCAATCGCAACCATCGTCTCGATGAGCGTGAACCCGGCTTCGGAGCGTCGTTGCCTCACCTGTAATCGACCGCCCCGCAACCGACGTTGCCGATGGAGATACCGAGGGTCGAGTCGCCAACGGTGTTATCCAGTGGGATCGTCGTCATACGTATCGCTCCGTCGATCAGCGCGGATGTCTCCCTGTTGTTGGCCGTGTCCCTGACGGCGACCGCAGACAGGCTCGACCAGTCCGTCAGATAGCCGTTGCTCGTGCCCACCTCGAACAAGAAGACGTCGGCGGCGGCATTGTTGCCGTCGTAGATCAGGGGCCCTTTGCCGCCGTTCTGTGCCTTGATGGCCGCCAGCGTGTCCTGACCGGCGGGCTGCGGGACGCCGAGCGACACGGTCACATAGGCTCCGTTTCTTGCGTTGTCCTGGGTCGCGTCGCGCCAGTAGCTCAGGGTTGCAGACCAAGCTCCCGACGGGACACCTCGTGCGTTGCAGCTGACGTCGGCGGTGAAGTTGTCCAGCACGAGCAAAGGCCTGCTGGCGTGATAGGTCGTGGCGATGAATGTCGTCGGCAGAACGAGGATCCTGCCGATGTCGGTGCGGGCGCTCGACACGACGTCGGCTGCCGTAGTCGACGTCGTGCTGCTTCCCGACAGCGTCGTGGCGGGCGTCCCAAGGGGGAGAACCGACATCAGCCGCACCGACGTCGTCGGCGCGTTGACGGCCGTGGTGGGGAGGCGAAGAAGCGAGTTGGGCGGGCTGGTTACGGTGTTGCTGACCCACAGTAGCTCCTCGGGGTTCCCCGGCGCCACTGCCGTGGAATAGGAGAAAGGCCCTTGCGCCAAAGGTTGTTCGCCGGCCACGGCAACCCCAAGGGGAGGCTGGGAGCCTGCCGCCACCGTGGTCGTAGTGTTGATGAACCCCCTGCCGGTCGGGGTCGCGGCGGTGTCGACGAACGTCTGAGCCGCCTTTGTGACCCCTGCGGGCGCTGCGTCGGGAGGCGCGTGGTGCTCCGAGACGGCGCCGAGCAGCGCAGCGGGTGTGGTTGCGTTGACGCTGATGCTGCCCGCCTCCACGCTCTGGTCAGCGCTCGAGCTTAGGCCGGCTTGGGTCTCCGACCTGCTCGCACCGCCGATGACCGTGAGATCCTTTTGCGCGCTGCCGACAACGTAGCTCGTGAGCGCCTGGATCCCGTACCCGACCTCCGCGGTCCCGCGCAGCTTCGTGCGCAACCCGAACGCCCTGTCTCCGACGATGCCGTCGACACGATACGACTTAGTGGTCCCCGACTGCGTCCATTGCACAAGGACGCTCACCTTCAGAAGCTGGCTTGGTGGCGCATCCGTCACGGCCGAACTCCACACGTAGCCGGCCGCCGGGGCCACCGCGTTGTAGGTCTCGGGCGTGGCCGTCGTCGGGTTCACGAACTGGGCCTCGAAGGCCACCGTGTAGCCGGCAGCCAGAGCTTTGGGGCACGGCGCGCTCGCGCTTGTGGCCGGTGTGCAGGTCGTCGTGAAGGTCTTCGTCGCCGCGTCGTAACCGCCGGTCAGGCCGGGAAAGTATAGATCGAGGACGTCGACCTTGCTGTCTTGGCTGCTGTAAGAGATGTAGTACGGGAGATCGCGCAACCGCTCGATCGCCTCCTGGGCGACACTCTTGCCGACGGTGTAGGAACGCGACAGCGTGGCGCCGCGCAGAGACCCGAGCAGCAAAGGGACGGTGCCGAGCGTGATGATCGAAAAGACAAGCAACGCCCACATCGTCTCAACGAGGCTGAAACCGGCGTCCGATCCAAGCGCGCCCGGAGGCCGGGTCACAGGCTCACCCTGCCGGTGATCCCGGTGACCGCCACCCTTTGGGTCCGGTCGAGGACCGGCTGCCTCAGCTCGATGGCCGACGGGGTCCCGGGAGGAGTGAGAAGGCCCTCGGTCGCGCTGCCCCTTGCGAAGAAGAAGACGAACTCGTCGGTGGCGCCGAGCGCGGACCGGCAGGTCGCGATCCAGGAAGGTTCGGCGAGGTCTACGGCCGACACGATCACTCCGGTCTCGAACGAGCGCGTCTCGAACTGGGTGCAGACCCCGGTCTGGATGTTGTAGCGCACGAGGCCCCATTCGCCCGAGCCGACGCGAAACCTCGCCCCGTAGACGAGGGGATTGGTCTCGGCCACGACGCGCTGCTGGAGCTCGCGGAGCTGGCTGATGACCTCGTCGCGCCCGCCTTCAAGCGAGCGCACGAGCCAGAAGTGGCGGACTGCAGAGGCGCTTAGCGTCAGCATCACGACCGCCAGAGAGATCACGACAAGCAGCTCTATGAGCGTGAACCCCTCCTGTCTGCGCATCGACCCTCCTAGGTCCGCCCGCCCCGGCCTTGTTCCATTTCCTGGGTTACATCGGCGCGAAGCCCCCGGAAGTTGAGCCGAACCCAGCCCAGGAGGCTTCGGGTGAAGAGGAGTTCGACCAACGAAAACCCATCTCCGACGCCTGGGCCGCTATGTGCGGGCCAGGCGCGCAAAGGGAGCGGAAGGTGACTTCCGCTCCCCTCGGTCATCCCTTCGGAGCACCTAGAGCGCAGGACACATCCCGCTTGCCCTAGAGTGCAGGGCAGTCACCCTCCTCGGGTGCGCCGACCGAGCTGTCGTATCTGAAGTTCGGAGTCAGCTGGTTGTGGTTGGCCTGGATGCAGTAACGAGTAGCGGTTGCCTCAGTCGTAGTGGTGATTCCGGCGGTTGCGCTATAGCCGTTCGTCACCAGGAGTGGGGGACCTGCCACGCCGTCGAGCCCCACGTAGTTGCCGCCGGTCGTGGTTCCGTAGGACTCAGCCGCCGTAGCGCCGTTCTTTACCGCGGACTGAGCTTGGGCTTCCCAACCCCTCTGGCGCTGCCTTAGGAACACCGGGATTGCGATGGCTGCAAGTATGGCGATGATCAAAACGACCACCAGGAGCTCGATGAGGGTGAACCCACCCTGACCGCGCTTCTCCCTAAGAGTATGAAATCGCTGAAACATACGTCCTCCTCTTCCGGCCCCCCAGCCTTCTCGAGGGACACCGATGAATCCGGTTTGCCGTTCGTTGTGGATCGGTCTTCATCCATGTACTCGGCCGTCGGACGCGGTGTCTTTAGCAGAAATTACCTATTTGATGAGATCGAAGATGGCGAACATCGGTAGATAGAGAGCCACAACCATGGCGCCGACCACCCCGCCGAGGACGGCGATCATCAGGGGCTCGAGCAGGGACGTAAGCGCCTCGGTCGTGGCCTCGACCTCCTGGTCGTAGAAGTCGGAGATCTTGTCGAGCATGCTGTCGAGCGCCCCAGTGTCTTCGCCGACCGAGATCATCTGCACGACCATCGGCGGAAAGACCTTGTGCCCCTCGAGCGGCCTCGCCATGCTCTCCCCGCTCCTCACGCTGCCTTTGACGTCCTGTGACGCCCGAGCAAGCACCTCGTTGCCCGTGGCGTCCGCGACGATGTCGAGCGATTGCAGGATCGGCACCCCTGCCCGCAACAGGAGGCCGAGCGTGCGGGCGAAGCGAGACACTGCGATCTTCTGGAAGAGATCACCGAATACGGGGACCCGCAGCTTGAGCTTGTCGGTGACCAGGCGGACATTCGCGTTTGCCTTGCGCAGGCGCTTGTAGAGGATCCGCCCGCCAATCGCCAGAGCGATGCCAAGAGGCACGAGGATCTTTGCCTGCTCGCTCATGATCACGAGGATCTTGGTCGGCAGCGGCAGCTCGCCGCCCAGACCATCGAACATCGTCGCGAAGGTCGGGACCACGAAGATGAGCATGATCCCCACCATCACGCCGGCCAGCCCGGCAACGACGACGGGGTAGGTCATGGCCGACTTGACCTTCTGGCGCAGCTTGTAGTCGGCCTCGAAGCTGTCCGCCACCCGCACAAGCACGGTATCGAGCTGGCCCCCGGTCTCACCGGCCTGCACAAGGGAGACGAAAAGGGGGTTGAACACGTCCGGATACTTGGTCATGGCGCTTGAAAGGCTTGAACCGCGCTCGACGTCGTCCCGGAGCAACACGATCGTGCGCCCGAGCTTCTTGTTCTCGGTCTGCTCGGACAGGATGGTGAGGGTGCGAAGAAGCGAGAGCCCGGAGTTCACCATCACGGCGAACTGGCGGGAGAAGATGGCGAGGTCCTTGAGCTTGACCTTCTCGGGAAGGATGTGGAGCTCGGTCTTGGCCGAGACCTTGCGCTCCTTGCTGATCTGGATCGGCACCAGGCCCTGGGCGCCGAGGCGCGCGGCGACGCTTGCCTCGCCGTCGGCCTGCATCTTTCCCTGGACGACCCGCCCTTCGGGTGTGCGCACGCGATAGGTATAGGAGGACGCCACTACGACTCTCCCGCGAGGCGGTTGAACTCCTCAAGCTGGTGTGCGTTAGCGAGGCCGTCTTCGTGGTTGACCGTGCCGTCCTTGACAAGCTGCGCGAGGTGCTGATCCATGACCTGCATGCCGAACTTCCCGCCGGCCTGCATGGACGTGTAGATCTGGTGGGTCTTTCCCTCTCTCACGAGGTTGCGCACCGCCGGCGTGGCGACGAGGATCTCGGCCGCAACGGCGCGGCCCTTGCCCCTGGCCAGCGGAATGAGCTGCTGCGACACGATCCCTGCAAGCGCGCCGGCGAGCTGAACCCTGATCTGTGACTGCTGGTGCGGTGGAAACACATCGATAACCCTGTCGACCGACTGGGGCGCGTCTTGAGTGTGCAGCGTCCCGAAGACGAGGTGGCCGGTCTCGGCGGCGGTCAGCGCGGTGGAGATGGTCTCGAGGTCTCTCATCTCCCCAACGAGGATGACGTCGGGATCCTGACGCAGGGCGTGCTTGAGGGCGGAGGCGAAGCCGTTCGTGTCGGACCCGACCTCCCGTTGGTTGACGAGCGACTTCTTGTGCTGGTGGAGGAACTCGATGGGGTCCTCGACCGTCATGATGTGGTCGGCTCGCTCGGTGTTGACGAGATCGACGAGGGCGGCGAGCGTCGTCGACTTGCCCGAGCCCGTGACCCCAGTCACGAGGACCATGCCGCGCTTCAGCCGGGCGAACTCCTTGATGGCGGAGGGCAGACCGAGATCATCGACCGTCTTGATTTCGAAGGGTATTAGCCTCATGACTGTGCCCATGGCATCGCGTTGCCTGTAGACGTTGACGCGGAAACGAGCCCTGCCGGGAAGCTGGTAGGAGACGTCGAGCTCGAGGTTCTCTTCGAAGCGCTCGCGCTGCTTCTGGGTGAGGATGGCGTAGATCAGCTCCTTGAGGTCGTTGGGCGTGAGCTGCCGGAAACCCTCGATTGGTGTGAGGCTCCCGTGCAGCCGCATGACCGGAGGAGCTCCCGAGGTTAGGTGCAGGTCCGAGGCCCCGCTTTTGATCACCCGGTCAAGGAACGCCGCCAGGTTGGGCTCCTTGCCCACCTCCTCTACGTCGGCTGGAGCCGGGGTGCCGGAATTGGGAGGCAGCCGCGGCGGCAGCCCCTGCCCTGGGGGTGGCGGCGGCTTTGACGCCGGGGCAGTTACGACCTGTGTGGTGTTGGAGGCCATCATGTTCCTTTCAAACAATGATCCTGAGGATCTCTTCGACCGAGGTGAGCCCTGCGGCCACTTTCACCATCCCGTCCTCGCGCAGGGTCAGCATTCCCTGGTCCCTTGCGAGCCTCCCGATGTCTTCGGCCGAAGCATGGTCGACGACCAGCCGCTCGATCTCTTCGGAGCAGGTCATGACCTCGTGCACGGCAAGGCGGCCCTTGTAGCCCGTTCCCACGCAGGACGCGCATCCGACCGCCTTGTGCAGCTTGGGCCGCTCCTCGCTCGCCGCCGGGGAAAGCTTCATCGAAGCAACCTCGTCGGGCTCGGGCACATACGCTGTTTTGCATCTGTCGCACAAACGCCTTGCGAGGCGTTGAGCAACCACGCAGTCGAGGGCGGAGGCGACCAGGAATGGCTCGATGCCCATCTCGGTGAGACGCGTGAGCGCAGAAGGGGCATCGTTTGTGTGCAGGGTCGAAAGCACGAGGTGACCCGTGAGCGCGGCCTCAATGGATATCTGCGCCGTCTCCCGGTCCCTTATCTCCCCGATCAAGACGACGTCGGGGTCGGCTCGCAGTATGGAGCGCAGCGCAGACGCAAATGTGAGACCCGCTTTCACGTTCGTCTGCACCTGGTTGACCCCCTGAAGCCGGTACTCGACTGGGTCCTCGACGGTGATGATGTTGACCTGAGGTCGGTTCAAGATGTTCAACGTCGCGTAGAGCGTGGTCGATTTCCCGGATCCGGTGGGTCCCGTAACGAGAATTGCGCCGTAGGGCTTGGTGAACGACTCCTCGTATCGTTTGAAGTTTCCCGGCGAGAAAGCCAGGTCTTGCAGCTTGAGCAGCACGCTCGACTTGTCCAGGATGCGCAT
>JACCZU010000225.1 GCA_013695835.1 Candidatus Aridivita willemsiae | reverse complement strand
TTTTCGGACTCTTTTTCGGGGGGAGGTTCTACCAAGGGCTGGTCGCTCCATGAGCTTCCGGCATGGCCCCTCAACTCCCCCTGAACCAAGCTACCGTTGATGTGATCGCTTCCTCGAGCGGGGTCGCCACCTGCCCGAACGTCTGCTCGAACTTGCTGCTGTCCACTACCCAGGGCCGCTCCGACTGGTAGAGCTGCTCTTTCACGGCTCGGAGGGTCGGGTTGAAGAGGCCGGCAACTGCGATGGACAAGCGAGGCGTAGCTCGAATGTGGGGCAGATTCCCTGCCGCTGCGAAGACCATTTCAATGAACCGTCGCATGGGGACGGCTTCCCGGTTGGGGACATGCCAGACGTGGCCGAGCGCCTCCTCGCGCTCGCCCAGCGTCACCAGGGCTCGGGCGAAGTCGTCGAGGTAGGTCAAGGAGTGGGGCACGTCGGGGTTACCGAGGACCTGTGCGGGTTTGCCCTCGACGGCTCTGGCGAACACACGGTCGCCCACGGTCGAGAGGCGAGCGTGGGGGCCAAAGAAGTCCGACCCTCGCCCGATCGCCGCCTGGACCCTGCCCGCCTCATGCGCTCAACGTCTCGGCGATCTGGGCCCGGGTCCGGCCGTTGGGGCCCGTGGCTCGCCAGAGCAGGTCCTCGGTGAGGGGTCCGTCCACCGGACCGTACGCATAGAGGTTGTCGCCGAACACAAGTTTGGCCCCCGCGCTAGCTCCCTCGATGATGGCGTCCATGAGCGGAGGATGGAGCTTGGGCCACATGGAGTACGGAGCGCTGGCGCAGTGGTAGACGACGGACGCCTCCTGGCACAGCCGGCGCGCCTCGGCCGGCTTGGAGGCGTCGCCGGCCACGACTTCGACGCCGGCGGGCACAGCGGCCCGCCCACTCCGGTTGACCACCCGCACCGGGTCCCCTTTGCCCGAGAGGGCCCGTGCCACGGCGAGGCTGAGGGGGCCGGTCCCGAAGACCACCTTTAGTGGGAGCTCTCCTCCCATTGCCTTACCTCCTGTCCTCATCGGCCCGGACCCGCCCCACTGGCACCTCGCTCAGTTGCCGAGCGAAAGACGTAACAGCTAGCCCGTTAGGCTGTGAGCAGCCCGATCCCTAGCGCCACGGCCCCGAGCCCGAGGGACACCACCCCGGCGTAGAGCAGCACGATTAACCGGTTGGGCTGGGTGACATCTTGGCCGGCCGAGGACAGAAAGAACCCCGCCGACATGAGCACGGCGGCTGCTGGGATGCCGCTTCTCGCCACGAGTGCCGCCGCCCCCGTCATCTGCGTGCTGTCCACGAGGATCTGGCACACAAGGCCGAGGGTCACAAGCACCCCTGCGTGCGCGTGCCCGGCGCGCGCGAAGGCCTTCTGAAAGTCGCTCTTCTGATGCCTGCCGCGCAGCACACTGAGCAGGTAAGTGCCTCCGAACTCGATGGCCACGATGCTGAGTAGGAGCGTGCCTGCCGTGCTCCGTGAAGCTGCCGATAGCAGCATCGTCTCGTCCATGTACGGGCTCCTTAAAGGAATCGGTAAGAGATGGAATGCCGGATCCTAAATAGATAGTGCTACTATCTAGTCTTCTTGTCAACCGGGATGGTGTGGGAGGTCGGCTGCGAGCCGTAAGCCGCATTACCGGCCGGCAGAGAGAGGAGTGCGGTGCGGATCTCCGAGCTGAGCCGTGTCAGCGGGGTGTCGATCGCGACCATCAAGTACTACCTCCGCGCGGGCGTTCTCGGCCCCGGCAGGCACACCGCTCGCAATCAGGCCCAGTACGGCGACGCCCACGCGCATCGTCTGCGACTCATAAGGGTGCTGATGGACGTGGGGGGCCTGAGCCTCGCTGCGGTGAGCGACGTGCTCGACGCGATCGACGACAACCGGCTTCCCCTGCACAGGCTCATGGGGGTCGCCCATCACGCGCTCGGCCCGCATGCGACGGCGGCGCCGGCCCCCGACGTGACCGAGGCGCAAAGCGACGTCGGCGAGCTTATCGAGCGCCTCGGCTGGAAGGTGAGCGCACGCGCTCCAGCCAGGGGCGCGCTCGCCGAAGCGCTCGTTGCGCTCCGGCGCCTCGGCTACGGGGGCGGCGTTGAGGTGCTTGCTCCCTATGCGGAGCTTGCGGGGGAGCTTGCCGGGCGCGAGCTGACCACGGTGGCCACCGGCGCGGGGCGTCACGAGGTCGTCGAGCACGTCGTGGTTGGCACCGTTGTGTTCGAGGCCGCCTTCGTAGCCCTGCGCCGCCTCGCCCAGGAGCACCACTCGGCCGTTCGCTTCGCCGGCGGGTAGAGGTGCCCCGCCTGCTTTGCTCGGGGGTCGGAGTAGGGTCTTGCAAGTTCCCCGGCGGAGCGCACCGGGGGTGGGTGCGGAAATGACGTGGAGCGCTTGCCAGTAGGGGATGTGTAAGGGTAGGGTTTCCGCAACGACAACGATAGTAGGGTGGGTTAGTGGCTCAAGCTGCGCATGATCTGGTTCAGCCCCAGCCCGGGGGAGATGCCGAAGTTGAGGTATCCGGCGCAGTTCAGGGCCGCACTCCGTGGGAACTCTTCTGGCTCCGCTTCAAGGAGGACAAGGCCGCTTTCGTCGGCCTCGGTTTCCTCGCTCTCCTGCTGGTCCTCGCTCTTACCGCCCCGTTGATCGCCAACAACGTCCTTCACAGGGGCCCCAACGACCTCGACCTCGCGCGCGACATGACCGATCAGTTCGGCATCCCGAAGGGACCGAACTCGACCTACTGGTTCGGCGCCGACATTGCGGGCCGCGACCTGTTCGTCCGCGTCATCTACGGAATCCGAACGTCGCTGCTCGTCGCCGTGCTCGCGACGGGCATCTCCGTAGTGATCGGTGTGACGATGGGTATCGTCGCCGGCTACTTCGGGGGACGCATCGACACCATCATCTCCAGAGCCATCGACATCATCCTTTCCCTGCCGCTGCTGCTTTTCGCCATTGGGCTCGTCGGGGCGTGCTCGACTTCGACGGAAGGATGCCTCGGGGGCCTCATCAAACCGGGGCTCGGGCTGGTGGTGTTCGTGATCTCGGTGTTCAGCTGGCCCTACATCGCTCGCATAGTGCGGGGCAACACCCTGTCTCTCCGCGAGAAGGAGTTCATCGAGGCGAGCCGGTCGCTTGGGGCCGGAAACACCCGGATCATGTTCACCGAGGTCCTGCCGAACCTCGTCGCCCCGATCATCGTGTACGCGACGCTGATCATCCCAAACAACATCCTGTTCGAAGCCGCGCTCTCTTTTCTCGGTCTCGGCGTTCCCCAGGCCGTCCCATCGTGGGGAAGAATGCTCTCCGACGCGGCGCGCATCTTTGAGGTTGCCTGGTGGCTGATGCTGTTTCCCGGCCTTTTCCTCGTGATCACCACGATTGCCTTCAACCTTGTCGGCGATGGCTTGAGAGACGCACTGGACCCAAGGACTGGACGCTAAGGGGGAGGACCTAGACGAGCAATCAGGAAGTGATTTGAAGCAGCAGACCGACGAGATGGTCAAGAGCTCAAAAATAAGAAAGGGGAAACATGAGAAAGACGAAGTTCCTGAAGCTGGCAGGGCTCGTGCTCGCCCTTGCGATGGTTGCAGCCGCCTGCGGCGGCGCCGACGAACCGGCTGCCGATGCCCCGAGTGGCAGCGACACCGGAGGAGAGGTCGCCAAGGGGGGTACCTATCGAATTGAGACCGACGCTTACGAATGGAACGCCTCGCTCGATCCCACGGGCGAGTACCTGGGGTCTGCGTGGGCGATCTACACCAACCTGATGCTACGCAACCTCGTGACCTACAAGCACATCAGCGGCCCCGAGGGCAACACGCTCGTGCCTGACCTCGCCGAGGACATGCCCGAGATCTCCGAGGACGGCCTCACCTACACCTTCACCCTCAAGGACGGCATTGAGTTCGGGCCGCCGGTGGATCGGCCGATCACGTCCCAAGACATCGCCTACGCGTTCCAGCGCATCGGTGCCGACTCAGTCGTGGCCCAGTACGGCTTCTACTACGACGGCGTCATCGAGGGCCTCGACAAGGTCAAGACCGTCGAGGACACCGTTTCCGGCATTGCGACGCCCGACGACAAGACCATCGAGTTCACCCTGACAGAAGAGACCCCCGACTTCCTCTTCAGGCTCGCGATGCCGGCGACGGCGCCGATCCCGGAGGAGGTCGCCAAGTGCTGGACCAAGGCCGGCGAGTACGGGCGCTACGTCATCTCATCCGGTCCGTACATGTACGAGGGCTCCGACCAGCTCGACATCTCGAGCTGTGATTCGATGAAGCCGATAGAAGGCTTTGATCCGAACCAGTTCGTCCACCTCGAGAGAAACCCCAACTACGATCCGGCCACCGACGACCCCGAGGTGCGCGAGGCCAAC
>JACCZU010000224.1 GCA_013695835.1 Candidatus Aridivita willemsiae | reverse complement strand
GCCGAACACCTTTCTCAGTCGCTCGACTCCCTCTTCAAGCCGGTCGTCTGCAAGCGTCACCGAGAACCTGACGAAGCCCTCGCCCGAGGGGCCGTAGCCCGTTCCCGGCGCAACCACGAGATCGGCCTCATCGAGCAGCAGCGTCGTGAACGTCTCCGAGGTGTGACCGTCGGGAACCGGCACCCACAGGTAGATCGAGCCCCTCGGAGGCGCCACCTTGACCCCCATAGTTGCAAGCGCCTCGCACAGCAGATCGCGCCTTCGCCGGTAACGCCCGACCGTGGCGTGGAGGTGGTCCTGGGGGCCTTCGATGGCTGCGATCCCGGCCGCCTGGACCGCATCGAAGATCCCAGAATCGATGTTGGTCTTGAGACGTTTAATGGCCTCGATGGCCTGGGGCGCGCCGCACACCCATCCGATGCGCCAACCGGTCATGTTGAAGGTCTTTGAAAGGGAGTGGAACTCAATCGCGCACTCGTCCGCTCGGTGCGCCTGCAGCACGCTCGGGGCAACGTAGCCGTCGTAGGTGATCTCGGTGTAGGCAGCGTCGTGGGCCAGCAAGAGGTCGTTGGCTAGACAGAAGTCAACAGCCTCTTGAAAGAGCTCGAGACCGGCCGTCGCCGCCGTTGGGTTCGATGGGTAGTTGAGCCACAGCACACGAGCACGCTCGACCACAGCGCCGGGTATCGCCGCGAAGTCGGGCATGAACCCGTTGTCGGCGGTCAGGGGCATTGCCACGGCCTCACCCCCGGCCAAGATCGTGCCCGTTTCGTAGACCGGGTAGCCGGGGTCGGGCACGAGCGCGACGTCGCCGGGGTCGACGAACGCGACGGGAAGGTGAAAGATGCCTTCTTTGGAGCCGACCAGGGGTTGCACCTGCTCGCCGGCGTCGAGGGCAACGCCAAAGCGCCTCTCGTACCAGCCGGCGATCGCAGCGCGAAACTCCGGCATGCCTGTGTACGAGGGATATCTGTGCGTGGACGGATCGCGTGCCGCCCGGGCGAGCGCCTCCACCACGTGCGGTGGGCTCGGGAGGTCGGGGTCACCCACGCCGAAGGAGATGATGTCGCCGCCGCGCGCCCTGGCCTTGGCCACTTTGCGATCGATCTCGGCAAAGAGGTAGGGCGGGAGCTTGTCGATGCGGGCCGCCGTCCTCACAGGAACCTCCCCAGATCCAGCTCTCCTTCAAAGCTCTTCTCGGCTGGCCCAGTCATCATCACGGCGCCCGGCTCTTCGAGCGATCCCGGCCATTCGATCTCGAGCTCGCCCCCTGGAAGCTCGACCCTTACCCGGTCCTTGGTATCGCGAAGCAGGTGCGCGGCGACGGCCGCAGCGCATGCGCCCGTCCCGCAGGCGAGGGTCGCGCCCGACCCGCGCTCCCACACGGCCATCCGAATGAGCTCGGGCGACTCCACGCGCACGAACTCGACATTGGTCTTGTTGGGAAAGAGGTCGTGGTTCTCGAGCGCGGGTCCGAGGGTCGTCACCGGCGCTCCCTCGAGATCGTCGACAAACAACACCGCGTGGGGATTGCCCATCGACAGGCACGCCGCCTCGACCGTTGTGCCTCCGACGTCGATGCTCGTGTGGAGGGCGTCGGCGCCGTCAACGAGCACCGGAACTTGGGATGGCGAGAAAACCGGGGGGCCCATGTCCACCCTGACGTGGCCCCCCGGGAGCACCTCGACGACCTTCAGCCCGGCGATCGTCTCGACGGCGAGCTCCGTGGAGGCCGTGAGGCCGTTCTCGAGGGCGAACAGGGCAAGGCAGCGGATCCCGTTTCCGCACATCTCGCCGGCCGAGCCGTCCGAGTTGTAGTAGTCCATGACCAGCTCGCCCCCTCCCGTGCCCGGCGCCACGCGGATGACGCCGTCGCCGCCGACACCGAAGCGCCGGTCGGTCAGCCCCCGCACGAGCTCGGGGTTGAGCGTGATGCGATCGCCGGGGTCGGCAAGCATCACGAAGTCGTTCCCGATGCCCTGGTACTTGGCGAACCTCATCGCCCTAAGCTACCGCCACCCTCGTCCGCCCTTTGCCCCGGGCCCCTCTCTAAGACCCGTGGCTGCCTAGGCCGGACCCGCACCAGCTCAGCGCCGCGAGCGCCCGGCTTGAAACGGTCTGACGCTGCAACAAGACATCCGGCGGGGCATCGTTGGCTCCCGATCCCGAAAAGGCCACGCCCGAGGCGTCTCCGGCCCAATAATCCCTTTAAGCCCCTTCCATTCCCTCCCCTAACCAGCTAGGGTCCCCCGCTCGTGATCGCAGGCCGACGCCGTGGGGGCGGAGGCCGGGGGGCGCTTCGGGGAGGCATGTCTCGTCGCCCCTTCTTTAGGCGTAAGGGGGCTGGTCATGGGCCAGCAGCGCGGACGACGGCGTCGCAGTGGCGGCGCCGGGACAACATTGACTGCTTTACTGATCTTGGGTGCGGGGATGCCGGTCTTGCTTGGCGGTCCCGCCGGCGCGCAGGAGCCGGCGACGCCCGTCATCGACCGCTTCTCGGAGACGGTTCGTTACGGGCGTGCAGGAGAGATCCACGGCCGCCTCAGGGGTGGCTCCATGGGAGGGGAGGTCCGCCTTCAGCGCCGGGTGCAGACGCAACCGTGGGCAACGATCGACACCAAGTCGGTCGACGGCGAAGGCCGGGTGCGCTGGCGGCTGCTCGGCCTCAGACGAACCGCCTCCTACCGGCTCGCGGTGACCCAGGAAGCCTCGGGAGGGGTCGTCACGAGCGACCGGGTCCGGATCTACGTGGCTCCGGTCCCCGTGCTCGACCGGGCAACTCGCGCTACCCGCTTCCGTGGCCGGGTCATCGTCGCAGGGCATCTCAGGGGAGGACTCAGGGGCCAGCGGGTCGGGCTCCAGCGCAGCCTCGCCGGCCGTGCCTGGAGGGCCTTGGGCACACAGAGGGCGGGGCGGAATGCGCGCGTACGCTTCCGCCTCGGGCACCCCACCAAGACGGCGCGCTACAGGCTCATCTTCATCAAGGAATCACCTCGAGTCCGAGTTGCAAG
Source organism: Candidatus Aridivita willemsiae (assembly GCA_013695835.1). Taxonomy (GTDB): domain Bacteria; phylum Actinomycetota; class CADDZG01; order CADDZG01; family WHSQ01; genus JACCZU01. Next base: position 10,230 of record JACCZU010000224.1, on the reverse strand, counting down.
CCGGTCGGCTCGAAGCGTGGTCAAACCCAAGCTCGTCGTGCGCCTTCATCCTCGCAACGTCTTCGAGGGTCACCGAGTGGTGGTCGCAGGCAAATTGCTGCCCAAGGTAGCGGGGCGAAGGATGACGATCCAACTACGGACGGGGGGAAGGTGGAAGACACTCGCCCGTCCGTCCGTGGGGGACAGGCACTTTCGCACCAACCTCCGCCCCGCTCGCACCGGACGCATCAGGCTGCGGGCGCGCTTCTCGGGCGATCGCCTGAACCCCTCCGCCGCAGGCGCGCGGCGTCTCGCCGTCTACAGGCCGAGCCCCGCGACCTATTACGGGCCCGGCTTCTACGGCAACCGCACGGCATGCGGCCAGTCACTGCACACGAGCACGCCGGGCGTCGCCCACAAGACCCTTCCCTGCGGCACCAGGGTTGCCATTCTCTACGGCGGCCGCACCGTCACCGTGCGGGTCATCGACCGAGGCCCCTACGGGGCGGCGAACTGGGACCTCACGGGAGCTACCGCCCGCCGGCTGGGCTTCTCAGGCCGGGGCTACATAGGGGTCATCGTCGGCGGCGGCTCCTCGGGGGGGCGCGCCGCCGTATAGCCTGCGGCCGGCATAGCCCTCAGCGGGGAGACGCCGGGGCCCGGAGAGCCTCCCCGAGGCCTGCGATGGCCGCCGGATCGCTTCCGTCGAGCCACCGGACGCGCGGGTCCGCCCCGAACCAGGACTCCTGGCGACGGGCAAAGCGCTTGGTCGCCCGAACGATGACGGGTCCGAGATCGGCGCGGCCGGCCCCCTCGGGCGCCTCGAGGATCTGCTTGTACCCGAGCGCCTGGCGCGCCGCCCTGCTCATCCCCCGGGCGGCCAGCCCTCTGGCCTCGTCCACGAGACCGGCGCCAAGCATCGCTTCGACCCGCAGCGCTATCCGCTCGTAGAGCTCGGGGCGTGGGCGCGTGAGGCCGAAGACCTCGAGCTCGTAGTGACTGTGATAACGCCACGAATAGCCCGCCGAGAAGGGCCGGCCCGTGATCTCGATGACCTCGAGGGCCCGGACGGTCCGCCGACCGTTGCCCGGCTCGATGCGCGCCGCCGCCTCGGGGTCGAGGCCCCTCAATCGCTCGTGCAGCGCAGCCGCGCCGAGCCTCAGCGCTTCGGATTCCAGGTTTGTTTTCACTCGGGCGTCGCGCGGAGGAAAGCGCAGCTCGTCGACGACGGCCCTGAAGTAGAGCCCGGAGCCACCGACGAGCAGCGGAAGATGACCGCGCGCCGCGATGCCGGCGATGGCCCTCCGAGCGAGACCCTGGAAGCCAGCAGCGGTGAGCGCGCGCGACGGATCGACGACGTCGATCATGTGGTGCGGAACGAGGGCGCGCTGCGCTGGAGTCGGTTTGGCGGTGCCGATGTCCATTCCGCGATAGGCCTGCATCGAGTCACAGGAAACGATCTCGGCATGGAGCTCCTGCGCGAGGGCGAGCGCGGCGTCGCTCTTGCCCACAGCGGTGGGGCCGACCAGCGCGGCGACATGGATCCTGCCCGTTTCGCCTGCCGGCTCGTCCAAAGCCGTGCGTTGCCCTTAACCCGCGGCGCTGCAGCCCGAGGCCGTGGCTGCAAGCGGCAGCGGCATGCGCGCTGCCGAGCGTTCCTCGCCCATACCCTCGGAGCGCCCTTCGAGGAAGTGTGGGTGGGCCGTGGCGATGGCCACCGAAGCCAGGCGGCCCTCTTCGGTTCCTTTGCCGTCGAAGTGAACGAGCCTGTTGGTGCGCGTGCGCCCTGTGAGCTTGGCGGGGTTCTTCTTCGACGGGCCCTCGACGAGCACCTCTTCGGTCGACCCTACGATGGCTTCGTTGCTCGCGAGCGAGATGGCCTCCTGCCGCTCGACCAGGCGGTCGTAACGCTCCTGCACCACCTCCTTGGGCAGATGACCCGGCATGTCTGCAGCCGCCGTCATCGGTCGCGCCGAGTACTGAAACGTGTAGGCCGCGTCGAAGCGCGCGGCGTCAACGACCTCGAGCGTCGCCTGAAAATCCCCTTCAGTCTCGCCCGGGAACCCGACGATGATGTCGGTCGTGACCGCCACCCCCGGGATCGCGTCGCGCACCATCTTCACCTTGTCGAGGTAGCGCCGGCGCGTGTAGGCACGCTTCATGAGCTTGAGCACGCGATCGGAGCCTGACTGCAAGGGCAGATGAATGTGCTCGCACACCGAGCGACACTCCGCCATCGCTTCGACCGTGTCGGCGCGAAAGTCTTTGGGGTGCGGGCTCGTGAAGCGGATTCGCTCGAGGCCCGCAATGTCGTCGAGCGAACGCAGGAGCTTGGCGAACAGAGGGGTGCCGTCGAGATCGCGTCCGTAGGAGTTGACGTTCTGTCCAAGCAGCGTCACCTCGACAACGCCGTCGGCCACGAGGGCTTCGACCTCGGCCTTTATGTCGCTGCCCCGGCGCGACACCTCCGGGCCCCGCACTGCGGGCACGATGCAAAACGTGCACGAGTTGTTGCAGCCGATTGAAATCGACACCCATGCATGCCACGGGGACGAGCGGCGAGCGGGCAGGGCGGAAGGAAAGACCTCAGTCTGCTCGAGAATCTCGAAAGCGGGGCGTTCGCAGGACTCGGCGAGCAGGCGCGGCAAACTGGCGAGGTTGTGGGTGCCGAGCACGACGTCGACCCACGGCGCCTTTTGCTGGATGATGTGGCGGTCCTTCTGCGCGAGACACCCTCCGACGACGATGCGCATGTCAGGGCGAAGGTCCTTGATCCGTTTCATGTGCCCGAGGTTCCCGTAAAGCCGCGTATCTGCGTTCTCACGGATGCAACAAGTATTGAAAACGACGACGTCCGCGTCCTCGGCGGATCCCGCCTTTGCGAAGCCTTCGCCCTCGAGCATCCCGGCCATGCGCTCGGAGTCGTGCTCGTTCATCTGGCATCCGAAGGTCCGTACCAGGTACGTCTTTTCCTTTGTGCTCACGACGATCGAGCGTAGCATCGCCGTCTGATTTGACTTCCGATCACTTCATACCTAGACTGTCTAGGTATGGCCGGAGAGATGATCAGAGGCAACCTCGACCTCTTGGTGATGGGGGTTCTGCAGGGCGGTGCCCTGCACGGCTACGGAATCATCGACGAGCTGAGGCGTCGCAGCGACGACACCTTCGACCTCCCCGAAGGCACGGTCTATCCGGCGCTGCACCGCTTGGAGCGCGCCGGCTTGCTCACCAGCAGGTGGCAACAGCAAGCAGGGCGACGGAGAAGGGTCTACGAGCTCACCCCCAAGGGCCGGGCCGAGCTGGCCCACAAGAAGGATGAATGGCGGATGTTCGTCGCCGCCGTCGGCCGGGTTGCCGGGGTGACAACGTGAGCCGGATTGATGACTACCTGAGGCAGATCGAGCCCCTTCTTCCGCGCGCTGCGAGACGCAGGTTGCTGGCGGAGATAACCGGACACCTCGGCGATGCGACCGAGGCCTTCAAGAAGCGGGGTCTCGCCACAGACGAGGCCGAGCAGCGGGCACTTGCCGACTTTGGTTCGCCGGAGCTGATAGCCGGGCGTTGTCACGAGTCCACAGGAGGGCTTTTCATGTCGAGCACCCTTAAGCGTTGGTCGCCGGCTGTTGGAGCCGTCTTGATGGCCCCCGCAGTCGTCTTTCTGTTCGCAAACCTTCTCAGGTACAACCTCGGCCAGCCCTGGCTGCACGACGCCATGTCGCTTGTGATCGAGCCGCGCACGGCCGGGCCCCAGGCTCTCCTCGACGCTACGATTGCGCTTGGGCCGTTGCTTGCGCTCGCCACGAGCGCGCTCTCCATCTTGAGGTTGTCCATCAAGAGAGAGGAGCGGCGCTGGTCGGGGACCGTGACGGTCGAGTTGAGCGCGCCTCACCTGGCGGTGGTGCTGCTCGGCGTGGCCGTGATCGCAACCATCGCGGGCTACGTAATCGGCGAGAACCTCGAATGCATCGCAGGAGTCCAGGCCTACTGCTAGCCGCAGCTTCGCTTCGCCGCCTGCACTCTCGGCCGGGTGATCGACGCGATGGCGGGAGCAGCCCATACCTATATGGTAGGGACGCGCCTACTCAAGCCGGGCACGCGCAGCGGCTTTCCGCTACTGGAAGATCTCTGTGGTTACGTCGCCTCCTGGGAAGTGCATCTCGTGGGCGCGCGGGCTCCCGGGAAGCGCGGAGAAGTCGACGAAGAAGTCGGGGTTCACAGATAGTGACCCATCGTCGGCGACGTCGACCTGCACCATCCACGACCTGAGATCCGGGTAGAACTGGTTGTCCCAGGTGGAGAAGAGCGAATTCGTCGCGTAGAGACGCTTGCCGTCCATCGAGAGTTGCAGCATCTGCGGCCCGCCGCCAAGCACGGTCCCGTTTGGATGGACCGCCTCCTCGAAGAGTCCGCCGAGATGCACCGAGCCCACCTGGCGCGGCGTCGCAGGATCGGAGACGTCGTAGGCGCGCAGGTCCCCGTGCAGCCAGTTCGAAAAGAACAGGAAGCGGTCGTCCATCGACAGGACGAGGTCGGTGATGAGGCCGGGCACAGGGACGGGGAAGCTCTCGAGATCGCGCGGCTCGACTTCGGCGACGATGTCGGCCGACCACGAACCGTTGGACTTGTGGAAGCGCCACAGCGTCGACGACAGCGCAGCACCGACGAAGCCTTGCTCCGCTTCGGGATCGTGAAGCCAGCGGATCTCGAGCGGGATCATCCCGGTCTCCCCGAGATCGATGCTCTGGGTGACCTTTCTTTCGGCGAGGTCCCAGAAATGAATCGAGTGCCCGTAGTTTCCGGCGGACACGTCGTTGAGGTCGAAGCCTGGCATGAACACCTCGGGGGCCGCCCACTCGGACGATATGAGCGTGTTCTTTCTCGGCTGGTACCAGAAGTCGTAGTTCCATTCCGGCGCGCCGTTCGCCTCCCAGCGCCCCTTGATCTCGAAGGACCCGGCGTCGAGCACAACGAAGCCGGCACCCCGCCCCCCGTCGGCGTTGCCGAGCATCGACATAACCACGTTGTCGCCGGGCATGCAGTGAACCGTGTGCGGAGAGGACAGCCCGGTCTTCGACTTGATCTCGTCGGGCTCGATGACCTTGACGACGGCGGGCGCCCTCGGGTCGGTTGCGACATCGACGATGTGGACGCGCGAGGAACGCAACCCCGGCACAACGAGGTGCTTACGCTCCTGGTTGGCGGTGTGACAGGCGGAGCTGCACACCTGCCACCCGTAGTGGTGAAGCTCGTCTCCGACATTAGGCATCGGCGTGCGGTGCACCACTTGTGAGTAGGTGTGGCTGTCCGGGTTGACATCGACAACGGCGAGGAAGTCGGGCTCCTCGACGCCGGTGCCCTCGTAGAGCCCGGCGACGTAAACAATGTCCTCGCGCGGCGCCTTCATTGCATCAGCGGGTGATTCGTAACCGACTTGTGGCGCGGCCATCGGTCTCCTCCTCGAACTCGATTCCGTCCCCAATACGCGCAGAACTTAGCACGGCAGAACCGAGGGTCACAGGGCCCGTGCTACTTGGCAAATGACGAGGAGCGCGTCTCCCTGATTGCCGTGATCCTGATCTGGCCGGGGTATTGAAGCTCCTCCTCGACCTTCTTGGCGATGTCACGGGCGATGATCTCTGCCTGCAAGTCGTCGACGTGGTCCGGCTGGACCATGACTCGGACCTCGCGCCCCGCCTGCATCGCGAAGACCTTGGCGACGCCTTCGAACTCGCTGGCAATCTCCTCGAGACGCTCGAGCCTCTTGACGTAGGTCTCAAGCGTCTCCCGGCGGGCGCCGGGGCGCGCTCCCGAAATGGCGTCGGCGGTCTGGGTGATGACCGCCTCGACCGTGCGTTGCTCGACCTCCCCGTGATGGGCCTCGATGGCGTGGCACACGGCGGGGGATTCCTTGAGGCGGCGAGCGATCTCGGCGCCGATGATGGCGTGGGAGCCCTCGATCTCGTGGGTCACCGCCTTGCCGATGTCATGCAGCAGGGTGCCCCGCTTTGCAAGCTGAACGTCGGTGCCGAGCTCCGCCGCAATCATCCCTGCAATGTGGGCCGCCTCCACCACATGCCTGAGGACGTTCTGCCCATATGAGGTCCTGAACTTCAGCCGGCCGAGCACTCGCACCAGCTCCGGGTGCATATCCGTGATCCCGGTTTCGAGGACCGCCCATTCCCCGCCCTCGAGGATCTCCTTTTCGATCTCGGCCTTTGACTTCTCGTGCATCTCCTCGATGCGGGCGGGCTGGATGCGGCCGTCGCCGACGAGCTTCTCGAGCGTCAGCCTGGCGCTCTCGCGCCGGATCGGATCGAAGCACGAAAGCACCACGGCCTCTGGCGTGTCGTCGATGATGAGGTTGGTGCCCGTGGCGGACTCGAAGGCGCGGATGTTGCGCCCCTCCCGCCCTATGATGCGGCCCTTCATGTCGTCGTTGGGCAGGGTGACGGTGGTGACCGTGGACTCGGTCGTCAGCTCGGACGCCACGCGCTGCATCGCGATCGAGATGATCTTGCGGGCTCGCTTGTCGGCCTCCTCTCGCGCCTTGGACTCGAGCTCCCTCACGATCAGCATCGCTTCCCGCTTGGCGGACTCCTCGATGCGCTCCACCAGCTCCTGCTTGGCGTCCCCAGCCGTCATCCCGGCGACACGCTCGAGCTCGACGTGCGCCTTCTTGGCCAGCTCTTCGAGCTCGGCGGCGGAGGCGGTGAGCTCCTTCTCGCGCTGCTCGGCCGCGCCCTCCTTGCGGTCGAGGGACCCTGAGCGCGCGTCAAGCCCGGCTTCCCGCTGGTCGAGTCGCACCTCCCGCTTGTCGGTCTCGGCCCGACGCTGCTTGGTCTCGGACTCAGCCTCGGTGCGCATCCTGTAGATCTCGTCCTTGGCCTCGACCAGCGCTTCACGCTTCGAGGCCTCACTCTCTCGCTGGGCGTCCGCCACGAGGGCAGACGCCCTCGCCTCGGCCGACGCAACCCCTCTTTCTGCGGAGGTCTTGCGAACCACATACCCGATGCCGGTTCCAGCGAGGAGCCCGAGGACGAGACCGATCACGATCTCCATCGCTCGCTCCTTTCGTTCCGTCCCCCCAGAAGCGCGCCGCGTCCTCTCAGCCGGCAGCCCCGGCACGGCGAGTGCGAGCGTCAAACGTCTATCGGTTGTGCAATCGTCCTTACGTCTCGGGGCGCTCCGACCGATCAAGGGCAGCCCCGGCGGTAAGCGGGCTCGTTCCGTACAGATAGGACGTCGTCAATATCTCTCGCTGACTCGTTCGTACTCTGGTGGGAGATTCTTGAATTCTCTGTCTCGACTTCAAAGGATACGCCCCCCTCGCCGGTCCCTAGTCCCACCCCTCCGGAGGCAGCACGGCGGTGACGCCCGCCTCCGCCGCCTCCGCCGAGAATCCCCGGCGCAGCAGCATTTGCTCGAGACGAGCCGCCTGGTGGGCGAGGGTGCGTCCCCCGACCTTTCCGAGCAGCCGCTCGGCGACGACGCACGCATGGGTGTGCTCCTCGACGCCGGCAGCGGCCAGCGCCCCCTCGGCCACCTCCCGGCCGATCCCTTTGCGGGCGAGCTCGGCCATCAAGGCCCCCGGGCCGAGCCCCTTTCTGCGGCTGCGCTCTTCCACCCATTGGCGGGCAAAGGCCCCGTCGTCGACCAACCCGAGGCCGCGCAGGCGCTCGAGCACCTGGTTGATCACGGTTCGCCCGAACCCGGCGGCCAGCAACCGGTCCCTGAGCTCGCGCTCCGTACGTGGGCGTATTCCGAGAAGCTTTCCTGCCCTGTTCATGGCCGACTCGAAGGCGCCGGCCCCCGCGCCGTCGTCGGCACCGCCGGCGACGCCCTCTCCCTCGAGAAGCGGAAGTTCCATCCCTAAGCCCCGCCCTCAGGCCCGGGGCTCGGGGTGCATGGGGGTTGCTTCCTCCGTTTCTTCGGGCTCCAGCAAGCCGAGCTTGTCTTTGATCTTGAGCTCGACCTCGGTGGCTATATCGGGGTTGTCGCCGAGAAATGTCTTGGCGTTCTCGCGGCCCTGCCCGAGCTGGTCGTCGCCGTATATGAACCACGCCCCCGACTTGCGGACGATGTCGTGCTCGATGGCGACATCGAGGAGGCTTCCCTCCTTGGAGATGCCGGTCCCGTACTGGATGTCGAACTCCGCCTTCTTGAAGGGGGCGCTGACCTTGTTCTTTACGACCTTGACCCTGACCCTTGAGCCCACGATCTCGGCCCCGTCCTTGAGCGAGTCGATCCGGCGGACGTCGAGACGAACCGACGAGTAGAACTTGAGCGCCCGCCCGCCAGGGGTGGTCTCATTGCTTCCGAACATGACTCCGATCTTTTCGCGAATTTGGTTGATGAAGATCAGGATCGTCTTGGAGCGATTGACGTTGCCGGCGAGCTTGCGAAGCGCCTGAGACATCAGCCTCGCCTGGAGGCCCACGTGAGTGTCCCCCATCTCGCCCTCGATCTCGGCCCTCGGCACAAGCGCCGCCACCGAGTCGATCACGACCACGTCCATTGCACCGGAGCGCACGAGCGTGTCGGCGATCTCGAGCGCCTGCTCGCCGGTGTCGGGCTGAGACACGAGCAGGTTGTCGACATCGACGCCGAGGGCCTTCGAGTAAGAGGGATCCAAAGCGTGCTCAGCGTCGATGAAAGCCACGAGCCCGCCGGCTTTCTGGGCCTCGGCAACGACATGGAGGCTCACCGTCGTCTTGCCGGAACCCTCAGGCCCAAAGATCTCGACGATGCGCCCCCGGGGGATCCCGCCCACGCCGAGGGCGAGGTCGAGCGCAAGCGAGCCGGTCGGTACGGCTTCGACGTTGAAGCGAAGGCCCTCGTCGCCGAGGCGCATGATCGAGCCCTTGCCGTGCTGCTTTTCGATCTGGGCCAGCGTCATCTCAACGGTGGCGTCCCTGCCTGCCAAGTCTCGCCGCTGATCCCTCACCGTGTCACGTTGTTCTCTGGCGGTGCCCACTGAGGCCTCCTTTTCCGTCCCGGCCCGGCCGGGGTTGAGCTTCCAGGTACATTCGAGACTCTAGAGAGGTGGTGTGACACATAAGCGGATTTTAGCGAACGTACGTTCGATAATTCTCAGGCTACCGGCCCGACCCGGGATTTCCGGCCGGGCGACCCCGGAAACCTACAGCCACGTACTTACCAGCTTGTCATTCTAGGCCTCAGAGGCGACCCGCCGGCGTCATTGGAGCGAGCGAAGGGCGGGGCTTCGGATTGAGCGACGGCGGTAGATACTTTGTCCTTGCCCCCGAGTTGCGCCGATTAAGGAGACGAGATGTCAGACAAGTCCAACGACGGCAACGGTTCCACGGCCACCGAGGTTCCCAAGGGCCTCGAGGGCGTCGTCGTTGCCGATACGGCCATCGGCGACGTGCGCGGGGAAGAGGGCTTCTATCACTACCGCCAGTACAACGCCGTCGAGATTGCCGAAAAGCGGACCGTCGAGGACGCCTGGCACCTCATGTTCGAGGGGAAGCTGCCGAGCAAGGCCGAGCGTGACTCCTTCTCTGAGGAGATCAGGCCGCTCCGCTCCGTTCCAGACCAGGTGAAGAAGCTCCTCCCCGCCGTGGCGACGGCCGGGGACCATTTCCTGCCCCTCGACGCTCTCCGGACGGCGCTGTCTCTGTGCACCTTCGCCTACGACTTCCACCCGTCGCTCGATGTCGACGCCGAGGAGCTGCGTGGTCAGGCGATGAGGGTCTGCGCAATCGTGCCGACGCTCGTCACCTCGCTCTACCGGCTCAGCGAGGGCCAGGAGCCCGTGGAGCCGAGCGACGACCTTCCCTACGCGGCCAACTACATCCACATGCTCACCGGTAAGGAGCCGAGCGCAGAGCAGGCGGGCGCAATCGAGCAGTACCTCATCTCGACGATCGATCACGGCTTCAACTCGTCGACGTTCACGGCGCGGGTCATCACCTCGACCGGCGCCGACCTCGGGGGCGCGGTCGTCGGGGCCATCGGTGCGCTCTCGGGACCGCTGCACGGAGGCGCTCCGAGCCGGGCGCTCGACATGCTCGACGCCATCGGAGAACCGGACAACGCCGAGACGTGGATCCGCAACGCCATTGAAAAGGGCGAGCGCATCATGGGCTTTGGGCACCGCGTCTACAAGACCGACGACCCTCGTTCGTTGATGCTGCGCGACGTCGCCGAGCGCCTCGGCGGAGAGCAGTACGAGTTCGCCCGCAAGATCGAGGACAGCGTCCTGAAGGTCCTCGAGGAGCTCAAGCC
>JACCZU010000214.1 GCA_013695835.1 Candidatus Aridivita willemsiae | reverse complement strand
TGTGCTTGATAGCGTGGTCCTGTTCGAGGATTCGACCGCGTCTGCAAGATTTGGAAACGAGGTAACGGCTCTGACTCTGTTGTTTCTTTTCGTGCTAGTCGTTGCTTGGCTCACCGTCTTCTTGCCGTCGGTGATGCGGGCCCGTCGGAGCTCCCCACTTTTTAGCACCGAGGGATTCAGGAAGCGCATGAGCTCCATCGCCCCCGGCGCCGGGCGGGAGTTGAGTGCGGGCAGGGGCACGGCTGCAGGCGGGCGACCGGCAGAGGGCAAGGGCCGCTGGGTCGTGATGCCGCAATCTCCCGACCGTGTCCGGCGGCTCGCCTGGCAGAAGGCGCAGCGCCGCCGCAAGTATCTGCTTCTGGTCCTTGTAGTCGCTGTGGTCGCTTCGGCGCTTGCGGGGGCGATCGTGGGGGGCGCAATGTGGGAGGTGCACCTTGCCTTTGACGCCTCGCTGGCCGTCTACGTCGTGCTGCTCGTCGAGGCGAAGAAACGGCGCGCCCAACACGCCGCCACCGTGAGCCCCCTCGAGCGAGCGCGCAGGCGTCTCACGAGATCCGAACGCCGGGACGAGCCGGCCGATCGCCTGCGCGCCTGAGGCGACCAGAAGCGGCCGATCGCCAGCGGCGGGCAGGGACAGAGCGAGCTAGGGTAACCGGCCATGGACGTCGGCGAGCTGGGGGAGCAGCTCAGGGAGCACCTCGACGATAAGACCTCGGCGCGGGAGCGAGGCCTGGCCAGCAGCCGCACCGCCATCAGGTCGTGCGGGAATGCAATCAGGGCGCTACACCGTGGCGAGACCCCGGTTGCCGCCGTTCTTCTCGATGAAGCTCAGGGGGCGCTCGATGAGGCTCGAGCTGCCCTTGAGACACACCTCGACGTCCTCCACGCCGGCTTCGTCCACGACGCCGAGAAGGAACTTGCCGAGGCCAGGATCACCTTCGCCCTGGTCACGGGGGCCCCCCTTCCCAACCCGGCGCAGTTGGGCATACCGCCTGCGGCCTTCCTGAAAGGTATGGCAGAGGCGATTGGTGAGCTCCGACGCCACCTCCTCGATCTCATGCGCAGGGGCGATCTCGAGCGCTGCGAGGTGGTCCTCGCCGAGATGGACGACATCTACTACCTGTTGACGACGATGGACTACCCGGACGGGATCACCCAGGGACTCAGGCGCCTTACCGACGTCGCGCGGTCCATCGTCGAACGAACGCGCGGAGACTTCACGACCTCCAAGATCCAGAGCTCGCTCCGCGTGGCCCTCGAATCGCACGCCTCCGCGCTCGAGGACCGTTAGGGCCCGAGGCCCCGAGCCATTTTGCGATGACGGCCGCGGCGCCGCCCTCTTTAAGCCGGCGCCTCATTCTCGAGCCTCGCCTGCTCGCCCGTACCAAACCAGGGCCGAATGCGCCGCAGATGGGATCCAAGGACCAGACCCGCCGACAGGAGAACCAGGTTCTTGATCACGAATTCGCCCTCGGTTGTGAGCAGCAGCGGGTTCCCGCCCTGGAACGCAACGTCAGGTTGCAAGACGAGCACAAGGAACGTCCCGGCCATCTGAAGCACGAACAGAAACAGGATGATGCGCATCGCCCGGCCAAGCAGAAGCCCTATCCCAACCACGGCTTCGAAGGCCCCAAGAACGGGGACGAACCAGTCTGGGTCCACCCAGTAGACGGTGTTGGCGACGAGCTCCGTGACCGGCGTCTCTCCAGCGATTTTCAGGATCCCGAACCAGATGAACACAATCCCGAGAGAGACCCTCAAAAGGGGGATGCTCACTCTGGACAGGATGTCGAGGAAGCGCGTGTCTATTGCCGTCAGACGTGCCCAGACCCGTTCCGCAACGTCGGCGGGGGTGCGATCGGCGCTGCCCGTTGTGCTTGCTTTCTCGGGGGGCGTTCTCGTCGAAGTCACTGATACGTTCCTTCCTGCTTGCTCGGCCCTGCCTGCTCGGCCCCCACACTCGATTATCGGCGAAACCAGGGACAAATAGGTCATGGGCGCCACGCTCAGCCGGGTACGAACTTGGGGCAGGTCCTAGAGGTCCGGACAGCGTCGCCGTCTCCTCACGTCCTGTTGCGGTAGTGGAGGTGAACCATGCCGTTGCCAAAACGGCGTTCGTCCAGCAGTTCGAGGTTCAGGCGGACATTGTTGGGGAGGAACCGTTTGCCGCCTCCCACCACGACGGGCGAGACAAACAGGTGGCACTCGTCGACCAACCCGGCCCTGAGCGCCTGGGCGGCGAGGTCGGGACCGCCCACGGTGATGTCACGTCCCGCCGAAGCCTTCATCTGACGTACCGCATTCGGGTCGAAGTCTCGCTCGATCCGCGTCCTGGCGCTGGATACGGTCTCCAGCGTCTTCGAGTAAACGATTTTGTCGGCCGCCTGCCATATGGCAGCGTAGTCCTGAATGAAGGGTGGCTGGCCGGCGACGGTGTGCGCGGTCTCCCAGTAGAGCATCACCTCGTAGATTCGGCGCCCGT
>JACCZU010000208.1 GCA_013695835.1 Candidatus Aridivita willemsiae | reverse complement strand
CACCTCAACGGCCGCCACGACCCCTGCGCTTCGGGACGCCACCGCCGTCTCCATCTTCATCGCCTCGATCACCACGAGCGCCTGCCCGGGCTCGACCGCCTCCCCGACGGCAACCAGAACCTTGAGGACCGTCCCCTGCAGCGGAGCAGCCGCAACCATAGGGCCGGCGGGGGCCAGAGGCTGAGCAGAGCCAGGGCCTTCCATCGCCATAGAGCCTTCAGCGGCCGCCCCGGCGGCCGCCCCTGCGGCACCTGCCATGGCCGGGTGCCACAGCCGGATCGGCCGGCCGCCGGCCGTGCCTCCACTCCCCCCCTGTGGCTCGGTCACGGCGAGGTCACTAAGGGTCGAGTCGACGGTTGTGGTTGTGTGGGCCCCTGACCTGAAGGCGGTGCCCCCGAGCAGCATCTGGAGGGCCGGAGCGGTCGTCGCCACGCCCTCGACGACAAGCTCTCCAAGGGCGCGCACCATCGCCGCGCGCGCCCCATCCCGGTCGCTCCCCCACGTGATCACTTTCGCAATGAGCGAGTCGTAGGCGCCGGGAACCTCGTCTCCGGCTACATAGCCGGAATCAAACCTGATCCCCGGCCCCGCCGGCACGACGAGCCGGGTGATCACACCGGGATCGGGCAGGAAACCCCGGGCCGGATCCTCGGCGTTGATCCGGCACTCGATGGCGTGGCCGCGCGCCACGATGTCGCCCTGCGAGAACCCGAGCGGGTCTCCCGCCGCGACGCGAAGCTGGCAGGCAACGAGGTCGAGGCCGGTCACGGCTTCCGTAACCGTGTGCTCGACCTGGAGCCTTGCGTTGACCTCGAGAAAGTAGAAGGCCCCTCCGTCGTCGACGAGGAACTCTACGGTCCCTGCGCCGGTGTAGCCGCAGGCCTTGCACATCGCCAAAGCGGCATCGCCCATGTCCTCTGCTCGCTCGGCGAATCGCGGAGGCGGGGACTCCTCGACGAGCTTCTGGTAGCGCCTCTGAAGCGAGCAATCCCTCACCCCGAGCGACATGGGGTCACCGGAGCTGGGAGCGAGCACCTGGACCTCCATGTGCTTGGGATCTTCGAGCCAGCGCTCGACGTAGACGGCGTCGCTCCCGAAGTAGGCGTGCGCCTCACGCGTGGCGGCCTCGAAACCGGCTGCGACCTGGTCGGGCGAGCCCGCCACCTTGAGGCCCCTGCCCCCTCCGCCGCCGGCCGCCTTGACCGCCACCGGGTAGCCGTGCTCGGCGGCAAATGCGATTACCCCGCCGGGATCCTCGAGGGGGTCGAGCGCACCCGGCACCACGGGGACGCCCGCCGACTCGGCCGTACGGCGCGCCGAGACCTTGTCGGCCACGAGCCTCATGGCGGGCGGAGGGGGCCCCACCCACGCCAGCCCGGCGTCGATAATCGCCTCGGCGAAGGCGGCATCCTCGGCCAGGAAGCCGTAGCCCGGGTGGATCGCCTGCGCGCCGGTCGCGAGTGCAGCCTCGATCACTGCCTGTCGGTTCAGGTAGGTGTCCCCCGGCGCAACCCCGCCAAGAGCCACCGCCTCGTCGCTGAGCTCGACATGGAGCGCGCCCGCATCCACGTCCGAGAACACAGCGACCGTTGCGACGCCGAGGTCACGGCAGGTGCGCGCGATGCGCACTGCGATCTCCGCCCGATTGGCGATCAGTATCTTGTCGAACATCCGGGGCACATCATCGCTCGACCCCCGGGCGCCCCCGCCCACCGGCGCGCGGCCCGGCCCTGAGGACCTTGCCGGGTAGCTCTCCCTCGACAAAGCCCTGGGCGATGTCGGCGGCCGCGATGAGCGCGCCGAGGTCGACACCCGTGGCAACTCCCATGTCGTCGAGCATGTGGACGAGGTCCTCCGTGGCGATGTTTCCGCTCGCCTCAGAGGCGAATGGGCTCCCCCCCATTCCGCCCACGGCCGCATCGAAGTAGTCGACGCCGAGCTGCAGCGCGGTCACGACATTGGCAAGCCCGGTCCCGCGCGTGTCGTGGAAGTGCATGTTGATGTCGAGCCCGGGAAGCCCATGGCCGCTCAAGGCCTCGACCAGCTCGGCAACGCGCCGAGGCGTGGCCATGCCCGTGGTGTCTCCGTAGGAGATTGCGCCGAGGCCGTGATCGAGCATCCACCTCGAAAGCTCGAGCACTCGCTGCGGCGCAACGTCGCCCTCGTCGGGATCGCCGAACGACGTCGAGATCGTCGCTTCAACGGGAACGCCTGAGTCTCGTCCGAGCTCGGCGACCTCGGCGACGTCGTTCAGGGACTCGGCCACCGTCTTTCTCACGTTCTTTAGGTTGTAGGAGTCGGTCGCCGCTATGAACACCTGCATCCCGTCGGCGTTCGCATCCACCGCCGCCTCCGCCCCCTTCCGGTTGGGGACGAGCGCCGAATAGAAGACCTCGGGGTTGCGCTCGATGCCGGTAAGCACAGCGCCGGCATCGGCCATCTGCGGCAACGCCCGCGGTGACACAAAAGAAACCGCCTCGATGCGACGGATGCCGGTGCTGCTTAGCGCATTGATCAAACGGATCTTGTCGGCGGTCGGGACCACGGCCTTCTCGCTTTGAATGCCGTCGCGCGGCCCGACCTCGCGCAGTCTGACCGATTGCGGATAGCTCAGCGGTTGCTCCAGCGCGGTTCTCTCTTGGCGTTGAAGGCGGCGATTCCCTCAACGCGGTCCGCACTCGACACCGTGGCGCGCCACGCATCGTTCTCCGCCTCGATCCCCTGCTCGAGCGGCAGGCCCAAGGCGGCATCGATGGCGCCCTTTGCGGCCCGCAGCGCGACCGGCGAGGCCCGGCAGATGGCATCGGCAAGGGCGAGGGTCTGGGCCCTCAGCTCCGAACGCGGAACCACCTTCGCAACAAGCCCTGCAGCAAGGGCCTCCTCGGCCCCAATGCGCCTGCCGGTGAAGATGATCTCCTTGGCCCTCGACGTGCCCAGCGCCCGGGCCAAGAGCTGGGTGGCGCCGCCCGCCGGGACGAGGCCGACCCCGGCCTCCGGGAGCCCAAGCTCGACGTCGTCGGCCGCGACGATGAGATCGCAAGACAGCGCAAGCTCGAAGCCGCCGCCCAAAGCAAAGCCGAACACAGAGGCGACACTCGGCTGCTGCAAGCCGCGCAGTGCGGCGAACATGGCGCGCATGGCCACTCGATTGGCGTGCCAGTCGTCGAGCGAAAACGACGCTCGCTCTTTCAGGTCTGCGCCAACGCAAAAGGCGCGCTCGCCTGCGGCGGCAAGCACAACAACCCAAATGTCCCTATTCGCCGCAATGCGCGCCGTTGTCGCGGCGAGCTCCTGTGCAAGTGCGCCGCTGATCGCGTTCATTGCCTCGGGGCGCTCGAGCGTTACAACGGCGACTCGCCCGCGCTGCTCGAAGGAGACGAAGTCGCCGTTTACCTCCTGCGCGTGCTGGTCGGTCACACCGGCGGCACGCCGTGACGGCGCTCGGAGAAGTGCCTGTCCTTGGTCGCTGCAAAACGAATTCGGCCGGCCACCTCGGCCCGAAGATCGTCGGGCTCGACAACGGCATCGACGACGTCCTCGGCTGCGAGATGCAAGATGTCGATGTCCCGTTCGTATTCGGCGCGTCGCTCCGCCACGAAGCGGGCGCGCTCGGCCGGGTCCTCAATTGCGGCAATCCTGTTGTAGTAAACGGCGTTTATCGCCGGGTCGGGGCCCATCACCGCTATGCGCGCGGTCGGAAGGGCGATGGTTGCGTCCGGCTCGAAGCCGGGGCCCGCCATTGCATAAAGCCCGGCGCCGTACGCCTTGCGAACAACGACACAGAGCTTGGGCACGGTTGCCTCCGAGATCGCGGTTATGAGCTTGGCGCCGTGGCGGATCATCCCTGCGCGCTCGACCGCGGCACCGATCATGAACCCAGGCACGTCGGCGAGGAACACAAG
>JACCZU010000170.1 GCA_013695835.1 Candidatus Aridivita willemsiae | reverse complement strand
GATGTCATCGGCCGGACGACGGCCCTTGCCGTGAGAAGGGCCAACGGCGACGTCGTCACCAACCCTGCGCCCGATCTCCGCCTCGCACAAGGCGACCTGCTGGTGCTGCTCGGAGAAAAAGACGCCCTTCGCCCCGTCGAAGAAGAGACCTAAGCCACAGCCTGCACTCACGATGGGGCCGATCACACAGGCGCCGGGGTGTACCTACTATTTCTGCCGGGGAAGCGGCTGCGCTGAGCGGTAGTGCGGGGATCTCTCGTCATATGTAGGCCACATGAATCCCCACACTAGGCCGGGTTCGCCCCTTTCAGGGGGACCACCGGCGGGGGGCGTGAGGGCAGCGGGACGAGGGAATGAGCGATCGGGAGCAACTCGGCCGAAGTCATGGCCGTCGCCTCGAGCTGAATATGGATCCCTGGAGTTGGAGTTGCACCCTGGAGCGGTCGTCGAAGGAAGACTCGCCGATCATCGCTTCGCCCTCCCCCCGCCACATCACTCGAGGATCCTCGGGCATGGGAGAAGCGGACTCCCGGATCCACAGGTTCGCCGGGCCGGCGGCCTCTTCCATTGTGTAACCAATTGTCACCGGCAAAGGGACCTTGTGGCGTTGCCATGCCGGAAAGATCATGGCATCCACATCGGTGCTTGGAGCGTGCTTCGGGACGAGCACGGTGAAGGCCACCGCTTCCTGCAACTCGTCGAGCGTCACGTAGCGCGGCGTCTCCCGCACTTCGAAGGACTCCCCGGGGGGAGGATCGAGAGTGAAGGTCCCGGGGGGGAAATCCTCGTCGAAGGCGACCTCCTCCATCTCGAGCACGCGCCACGGGTAGCCGCCCACACGCGCCTCGCTGCGCAGCAGCACTCCCCGTTCGGCATCAACGAGCAGCTCATACTCGTCGGCCCCCCAACCGAGACCCTCCAGCTTCGCGGTGTCACCAGAGACGGGTCGCGCCGCCACCACCAGCGCCCGCCGGTTCAAGACGTGCGACTCCCCCACGAGCTCAAGCTCGACGTCCGCCAGGATGCGCGCCGAATGGAGCAAGCACTCCCCTGGTCCTGGCCCGTGACTGCTGTGGGGATCACCGTCGTTGGTCTGGGCCCCGGCCCACGCCGAGAAGCTCCACCACCGGGACCCCTCGATGATTACGGTCACCCGTTCGGCCCCGGCCCCGAACTCGGCGCGGGTCCGGTCGGGCCCGTCGACCCACAAGCTCCACGGCTCCCGTGCCTCCACGGGGGAGCCGTCCTCCCCGGGTGGCGGGATTCTTGCGTTCCTTGCCTAAGGCCCTGTTGAAGGCCAAGTAACTCCGTTCGTGGTGCCGCCATTCGAAGCCGGAGACCTGCGCCGTGCGCCAGCGCGTGTCCGCTGTATGGAGAAGCTCGAGAAGCTCGCCAAGCTCACTCACCAGCGACCTAGTCCTCGGGGCCGAACGGCGAGCCGAAGAGGTCGCCGGGCAGCTCCTCGTCGAACGCAATTTCCATCACCTGCATTGCATAGCCCTTTAGCACAACGCCATGCTCGAGGTCGACCGTGAGCTCGAGCGTGTCACCGGAAGAAGGGCACCACCATCGGTCGGTTGCCTCAGCGTCGGCCCGGCCGTGCCCCGCAAGCGCATCCCGGGGCGGCCGGCATGCACCACGCGCCCGAGGGGTTCTAGGAGCGGCCCGCCGAGCAGCTCCGTGGGATCGAGCAAGGCCTCTTCCGGCTCGGGGCCAAGGCCGAGGCTTGGGGCCCCCTAGTTGTCTTGCAGGCCATGGCGGGGATGTGACATCCACCAGCGCGCGCCGGCCCTCACGGCAATGGCCTTCCCGCCCAGCAGGTCACGCTCGACACGCACCTCGTTGGGCCGCCTCACCCACATCCGCCAGGCCTCCGATCCCGTGCTCCCCGACGCCGTGACCTCACTCCAGGACCGGTGACTCCCATAGATCGCCTCGAGAACATCGCCGAGCTCACTCACCATCCCAACCTACCCAGGCAGGGCGCCGAATGGCCGTTCGGAAGCACTCTCTCCCTTTTCGGTTTGGCCCGGTTGCCACTTGCGTGGGTTATTTATTACAATGCGTTGCAATAAGGGACCGGCGATGGGGAGGTCACGTGCATATCCCGGACGGCTTTATCAATGCAGGTACCTCGCTTGGGGCCGGAGCGGCCTCGGCGGCGGGGATCGGGGTTGCCCTGCGCAGGACGGGTGATTGGCTCGAGGACAGGCAGGTTCCCATGGCCGGCCTCGTCGCTGCGTTCATCTTTGCGGTCCAGATGCTCAACTTCCCCGTGGCTCTCGGTACGAGTGGCCACCTCCTCGGGGGGGCGCTTGCCGCCGTGCTTGTGGGGCCGTGGGCGGGGATGATCTGCGTTTCCGTGGTGCTGCTCGTGCAGGCGCTGTTCGCCGACGGAGGTCTCACCGCACTCGGCCTGAACGTGTTGAACATGGGCATAGTCACGTCACTGGTTGGCTACGGGACGTTCGTGGCTTTGCGAAAGGTCCTTCCTGCGAGCAAGCCGGCGGTGTCGGCCGCTGCCGGCGTCGCCGCCGCGCTCTCGGTGGTTATCTCGTCCGTCGCTTTTGCCGCCGAGTACGCAATCGGCGGCACCGGCACTGCCCCCGTGGGAGCGGTCGCCGCCGCCATGGTCGGCGTGCACGCGATCATCGGCATCGGCGAGGGCCTGATCACAGCGGCCACCGTGGGAATGGTCCTGAGCGTGAGGCCCGACCTCGTCTACGGGGGCTGGGGCGTCGCCGCTCCGCTTGATGCCGGCCCGGCAACCCCCGCCGCTCAGGAGGCGAAGTAGCGGTGCGGCCGGGCACCAAGCTCTTCATTGGGGCCGGGCTGATGCTCGCCCTTGCCCTTGCCCTGTTCGTGAGCCCCTTCGCAAGCTCGAGCCCCGACGGACTCAACAAGGTCGCCATCGAAAAGGGCTTCGACGACACCGCCGAGGATCACGCCCTCGACGGTAGCCCCCTTGCCGGATACGCGGTCAGAGGCATCACCGACGAGCGCATAAGCAAGGCGCTATCAGGGCTTATCGGAGTCCTGATGACCTTCGGCGTCGGCCTCTTGATATTTGGCGTGGTGGCGAGGCGCAGAGAGAAGGAAGGGCAGCCGCTCGGGGAATCAACCTGAGCGGCGGGCACGCTCACGGGCTCTACCTGGACGGGCACAGCACCCTTCACCGATTGCATCCGCAGAACAAGCTTGCGGCCGACTTCCTGTTCGTTTTGTGTGTGGTGGCGACGCCGACGAAAGCGCTCTGGGCTTTCGCTTCATACCTGCTTCTGATTGGGATTGCGGCCCGCCTCGGGGAGATCCCACCGCGCTACCTGCTCAAGGGGCTCGTCATCGAAGTCCCGTTCGTGCTCTTTGCGGTTGCCCTGCCGTTCGTATCGCCCGGGGAGCGCGTTGAGGTGCTCGGACTCGACCTCTCGGAAGACGGTCTGTGGAGCGCCTGGAACATCCTCGCCAAAGCCACGCTCGGGCTTGCTGCTGCTTTGATCGTGGCCGCCACTACCCCGCTTGCTGCTCTGCTCTATGGCCTCGAGAGACTTCACATGCCGAGGGTCTTCACAGCCATAGCGGGCTTCATGGTCCGCTACGGGGACGTCATCTCGGGTGAGATGTCTAGAATGCGGATCGCACGCGAGTGCAGAGGCTACGAGCCCCGTTGGATCTGGCAGGCACGGGCGGTGGGCGCATCGGCCGGCTCGCTGTTCATACGTTCGTACGAGCGCGGGGAGCGCGTTTATCTCGCCATGGTGTCGCGCGGCTTCGACGGTTCGCTGCCCTCCTCTAGGGGGGCCGAACCCGGTCTCGGTGAGTGGGCGGCTTCGATGGTGTGGCCTGCAATCGCTGCGTGCGTTGCCGCTGCGGCGTGGATCTTGACTTGAGGGACTCCGCCCTGGAGGTAAGTGACCTCTCCTTCGCCTACCCGGACGGCCACCAGGCGCTGTTCGGCATCGACCTCAGCCTCGATCGTGGCGAGCGCGTGGCGCTGCTCGGCCCGAACGGGGCCGGAAAGACAACCCTGGCCCTGCACCTAAACGGCGTGCTCATTCCTCAAAGGGGGGATGTCAGCGTCGGCGGTCTCGAGGTGAAAAAGAAGAACCTGAAAGAGATCCGGCGCAGGGTCGGTATCGTCTTTCAGGACCCCGACGACCAGCTCTTCATGCCGAACGTGGCCGCCGACGTGGCCTTCGGACCGGCCAACATGGGCATGGTCGGCGACGAGCTCGACGTATGTGTCGGCGAGGCCCTCGAGGCGGTTGGCATGTCCGCTTACGCAGACAGACCGCCTCACCACCTCAGCTTCGGGCAGAGACGCAGGGTGAGTTTGGCAACAGTGCTCGCCATGCGGCCCGAGATCCTCGTCCTCGACGAGCCGACCTCCAACCTCGATCCGGCCGGCCGGCGCGAACTCGCCGAGATACTCGAGACTCTCGAGGCGACGATGCTCATCGTCACCCACGACCTGCCCTACGCGCTCGAGCTCTGCCCTCGCTCGGTCGTGATGAATCACGGCGCCGTAATCGGTGACGGGGCGACGGCCGATGTCCTTTGCGATTCGCAGCTAATGGCGGCTGCGCGCCTCGAGCTCCCTTTCGGGTTCGATTTCAGGACGGCCGAGCAGATGAGGCGCGGCTAACGCGAGTCTTGGAGCTTGCGGCAGGCAGCGCAAAGGCCCGATATCGAGAAGTGCGAGAAGTCGGGCGAAAAGCCGCTGTGCTTCTCGATGAGCCGCTTGAAGGGCACCGTCTTTTCGACCGGGAGCGCCTCCTGCCGTCCACAGCGCGCACACACGAGATGAACGTGGCCACCCCGGCCGACGAGATGGTACTGGAACCCGTCCTCGAGGTGAGCGTGTGAGACATAACCGAGCTCTTCGAGCAGCTCGAGGGTCCGGTAGACGGTGGAAGCGTTGACGCCGGGGACGCGCTCAGAAACCTTCTTCGCAACTGCCTGGGGGGCGATGTGTCCTTCTGTGCCGAGGGTCTCCGCCACGATCGCCCTTCGCTGAGGCGTCACGCGGTGGCCCCGCGCGCGCAGCTCTTCAACTATCCCGGCAACGTTTACCTCGCTGATCTGGTGGGACATCGCTCACATTCTCGGCACGGCCAACTTTGCTCAGCGCGAGCCTCACTTGGGACAGATCGGGTGCCCACCATTGTAATAGCCGTAGTGGGACCGGCCAGAAGGTCCTACGGCGGCGACCCGGTAGGCGAAGCACCGATCGGCAGCAGCGGTCCTCGACCTTGGTATTGCCTCGCGTCTCCACGACCACCCCCGCTCGTAGACAGTTCCCCAGCACGACTGCTTCCCGCCCTTGCAGGCCGACGGGTAGCGCTGGAGAAGGTATCGCCACGCGCCGGGGGCATTGAAGTCAAGGTCCACCGCGCCCGGCCGCCGGGCCCAGGAACGCGTAGGGGTGCGAGGGGGACGGCCATCCCGCAGGCGACCCGAGTAGTAGTAGCGGACGATGCCCCGCCACGATTCCCGCCGCCCGCACCTCTTTGAGTTGATGTTGGCCCTCGCCCTCGAGCCGTTCTGGGACATGATGTTGCCGTTGCGCCGGTAGAGGGACTCTCTGCATGCGTAGGTGCCCGCGCGGTACTGGGTGACCTGAATGCCGCTGGCTACCACGCGTTCGTCGAGCACGTTGCGCAGCCACCCGGCCCACTCGGTGGGGACCTTCAACCATGGCTTGAAGCACTGGTACTGCGTGGTGTTGTTCAGCGGCGAGCCCGCGACGCGGTGCGCCCACGCGTAGTTCTGGATCGCTGAGGCATTGGCCCTGAAGGCACGCTTGTACCACAGGCTGCTTATCTCGGCGGCTGCAACGTGCAAAACGTAGAACTTCCATGGGTAACGCTCAGTGCGCAGATAGGAGCCGGCGGCGCAGCCGTTGACCTGTCTGTGAATCCGGACGCGAATCGACCCCGGGACGGCTGTGGTCGACCCGTAGCCTCCCCTCCCGCTTGCGGCCCGCTCTGTGCCGCCCCTGGATAGAGCCGAGCCATCGTGGAGCTGCTCGGTGGCGGTCATCGCAACGGAGGTCTGGTAGGTCCGGTTCGAGCGGAAGACGTCGTCGATCACGCGGTAGCGCCCGAAGCCGGCCGCACGAACCTCGAGATCGAACCTCTCGGTTGCACCGGCAACCGGGACATCGACGAATGCGAAGGCGCCATCGGCGTCCGTCACCGCCCGGCCTGCGGCCGGCGCCCCAGGTCGGGACGAGCCGACCGTGACCGAGGCACCGGCGACGGGATCGCCGCTCGGGCCGGCCACGGCGCCGGTGAGCGAGAAGGTCCCAGACGCGGTGTCGTCGTAGACGAGCAGGCCGGAGTTGACCCCGGATTCCTCGGCGGACCACAGCGCCTGCGAGCGTCGCTGGGCCGCCGGGGCCGACAGCGCGCGTCCACCTAACAGGCCGGAGGTAGGAACGGGATCGGCGGCGGCGACCTTGGCGGTCAGATCGACAACCGGCGCGGTTCTGAGGGACCCGGCCGCACCCCCTGTAGTGGACTGCGATGCAGGCGCCACGGACATCGTCGCAACCGAGCCCGCCACGGCCACACCGATGGCCCTCGCCCGAACGCCCCCCACAGCCATGTCTCCCCCCTCGTCGCATCCCCCTGATCGCGCCGGGGAAAGCTAACGCAAAGGGACGCGAGAGGCCAACCCCTGGAAGGATTTGTTCATCAACGGATCTGCTCGATATCGGCGGCCTCGACGACCCTGGCGACTCCGTCACAATCGAGCTCAAGGGCGCCGTTGGGCAACAGCCGGCGGGCCAGGGCCCGCACGCTCGAGCCATCGGGGAAGCGCACCGCCACGACCTCGCCCAGAATGACCGACCTGGCCTCGGCCGCCCGAATGAGCCCCTCAGCCCCGGAACGGTCGGCGATCCGTGGGTAATGGTGCTCGAAGGACACAAGCACAGCGGCAAGCAGCTCCGGCCTGGTGGGAACGCGGCTCGAACGGGCCGACAGGCTGACCGCGCGCCCGGCAAGCTCATCGGGCATGGCGTCCTCGGCCCAATCGACGTTCACGCCGCACCCAAGGACCGCTACGTCCACGGCGTCGGCGCCGGCCCGGCTCTCGACAAGGATGCCGGCGAGCTTTCTCCCGTCGAGCATCACATCGTTGGGCCATTTGAGCTTCACGTCGAGCCCCGTGAGCCCCTCCACGGCCTCTGCGCAGGCGACGCCGGCAGCGGTCGTCAACAGGCTCAGGCCCGCGAGGCCCCCTGAGGGCCTCAGGATCAACGAGAACATCAGGAGGGACCCGATTTGATCTGCGG
>JACCZU010000140.1 GCA_013695835.1 Candidatus Aridivita willemsiae | reverse complement strand
GTGGGGGCAACCCAGTCGACGACGACGCTTGCGTCAACGACCGGCATGAGGCCCGGCCGGGTGCGAGCGATGCTCGCGATCCTCGATCACGAGCTCGGCTGCACTGCCCCCGGAGCGGTTCGCTCCTGAGATAGCACGCGCTGCACGCGCGTGATCCGCCCACTCGGCGAGCCCGGCCACATTCACCCCCTTCTTCGCAAGCGCCTCGACATCGCGTCGCGCCATCAGGAGACGGTTTCCTTCCCGCCGCGCGGCCAAGCGGCCCGACCACACCCAACGCCGAATGGTCTCGGGGTGCCGCCCCACAAGCGCCGCGGCGCGTCGCACATCGAGCAAGTCTTGCGCTCCGGCACGCCCCTCGTTCTTGGTCATGCTAGGACCCTACTACAACATTCTCTTAGAATGTAGTAGATGCCATTCTCAGGACCTATGACCACCTCCGAGGTGGTCGCCGGGGTCGAGAATGGAGGGCCCCACTGCTGCCGGCTCACTCGTTCGCGAGCCACACTCCCTTATGCGGGCGCACGAACGGATCGGACCCGCGGGCGGATAGCTCCTCGGGCCAGTCTCGGGGGTAGTCGCCCAACTTCTGACGCGCTCCACCCGGAATGCAGAGCTCGACGGAGATGCGGCCCTCGTCTATGCGTATGAAGTTGTAAGCGGGATGCCGGAAGCCGCGTGTGCGAAGCGTCGAGGCGGTGCCTGAGTGCACGAGGAACATCCCGGCCACGGGCCACACGTAAGGGACGTGGCGATGCCCAGAGAGGACGAGGTCGACCTCGGCCCGACGCAGCAAGGCGAGCACGTCGCCGGCATCGAGCACCTGATTGCGCTCTCGTCCCGTCCCTGGGATCGGCATGAGGTGGTGATGGCAGACGAAGATCCTCAAGTCGGCGGGACCCGAGAAACCGTCTTGGATCCAACCGTAGTGCTCCCTGCCGATCTCTCCCTCGTCGAGGTCGGGCTTGGAGGAGTCGACGGCAACAAGCGCAACCTCGAGGCCCCCGGCATCAAAGCGAAGGCGCGAGTCCCGGCCGCCGAAGATGTCCTCGAACTGCTGGTAGCCGACGTTGCGAGCGTCGTGGTTGCCCGGAACTAAAACGATCCGGGGGCAGTGCAAGGCTTCCAGCTCGCGCTTTGCCAGGGGGTATTCGTCGGGGTAGCCCTCGTCGGTGAGATCACCCGCAATCACAATCAGGTCGGGCTCTGCTTCGTTCACCTCGGCGATCGCGGTTCGCAGCAGGTCCTCGTGATAACGGGCCGCGCCGACGTGAATGTCCGAGAGCTGTGCAATCAGCATGAGGAGAGTATGCCCGCGTCTATCAGACCGCGCGAAGGTAGCCAAAGCCCAAGGATGGCAATCGCGCCCATTCGTTCTAGGGTTGGGCTGTGACCGAAACCTCCCTCCCCCCTGCCGGGGCGGACCTTCCTCGGGGCACCGTCACTTTGCTGTTCACCGACATCGAGGGCTCAACCAAACTGCTTCAAAAGCTCGGCGACGACTACGCTCGCGTGCTCACATCTCACCAGGAACTGCTGCGGGGGGTCTTTGCCCGCTACGGCGGCCATGAGGTCGGCACCCAGGGCGATGCCTTCTTTGTCGCTTTCTCCCACGCCCGAGATGGAGCCATAGCGGCCGTAGAGGCTCAGCGGGTCCTCCAGGCCAACCAATGGCCGCACGGCGCCGAAGTCCTTGTGCGCATGGGCCTTCACACCGGTGAACCCGTCGTCGTCGACGACGACTACGTCGGACTCGACGTGCACCGCGCGGCGAGGATCTGCGGCGCGGCCCACGGGGGTCAAGTCGTGATCTCCGATGCCACTTGGAGGCTCATCGAGGGCGGACCTGATGGTGTCTCCGTCAAGGACCTCGGCGAGCACCGCTTGAAGGATCTCGAGCGGGCCGAACACATCTGGCAGCTTGTCGCAGGCGGCTTGCGCAGCGAGTTTCCGCGGCTCAAGTCGGCGCCCCCGCCGAGCAATATTCCGGACCGCTTCGACGCGCTGATCGGTCGTCGTGAAGAGATCGAGGAGTTGAGCGCGCTGCTCCTCAAGGATGACGTCCGCTTGGTCACGGTCACAGGGCCTGGCGGGACGGGCAAGACGCGGCTATCGGGGGCGGTTGCACGCTCGGTTGTCAGCCACTTCGGGGACGGCGTCTTCTTTGTCGATCTGTCCTCTTTGCAGGCCCCGGATCTCGTTTCTTCCCAGATCGCCAAGGAGCTACCCATCTTCATCGAGGGAGATCGGGCGCCGGTCGAAGCCGTCGCCGACTACATCAGTGACAAAGAGGTGCTGCTCCTGCTCGACAACTTCGAGCAAGTGATCGAAGGGGCCATAACCGTTGCTGAGCTTCTGCAGGCGTGCCCTCGGCTGACGGTTCTGGCCACGAGCCGCGTCATTCTGTCTTTACGAGGGGAGCACGAATATCCGCTGGCGCCGCTTGGTCTCCCGGAGCGGTCGACGCGCATCGAAGTGGCGCGTTCTGAGGCGGTGCAGCTGTTCGTCGAACGGGCGGGCGGGGCACGCCCCGGCTTCGCGCTGACCGATGAGAACGCAGCGACTGTGGCGGAGATCTGTAGATTGCTAGACGGCCTCCCGCTTGCCATCGAGCTGGCGGCCGCGCGCATCAAGTTGCTGTCTCCCGAGTCGATCCTCGAACGGCTGGACGATCGGTTGAAGCTGCTCACCGGAGGACCCAGAGATTCGCCCTTAAGGCATCGAGGGCTGCGCACCACAATCGATTGGAGCTACGACCTCCTCGCGCCAGAGATCCGGGATTTCTTTCGGGACCTCGCGGTCTTCAGCGGCGGGACAACGCTCGATGCCACGGAACAGGTTGTTGGCGGGGAGGGCGATCCACTCGATGCGCTGGCCGCCCTTGTCAACCACAGCCTTGTCAGGCAGCGTGAGGATCCTTCCGGGGAGATTCGCTTCGTCATGCTACAAACGATCCGCGACTACGCCCTCGAGATGCTTGGGCAACATCCCGGTTACGGCGAGCTGCAAGATCGCCACGCTCGCTATTACCTCGAGCTTGCCGAAAGCGCGCTTCGGGAAACCGCGGAGCAGGCCGCAACTCTGGCCCGCGTCGCAGCCGAGCACGAAAACATGCGCGCCGCCCTGACGTGGTGGCTGCGACGAGCGGAGCACGGTCACCAGGCCGAAGGGGTGCTGGCTCTGCGGCTTGCGTCCGCGCTCGGGCGCTTCTGGTACAGACACGGTCAAGCAGTGGAGGGGGCGGTATGGCTCGAGCGTGCCCTCACCACCGCCGCCGAGGCGCCGGAGGAGGTGCGGGCGGGTGCCGTCCGCCTGCTCGGCGTCCTTATGGAGCTCCAACGCCGCTTCGAGGAGGCAGAGGAGCTGTTCAAGGAGGCGCTCGCCTCGTTTCGAAGGCAGGGAGACCGCGCCGGCGAGGCCGCAAGTCTCAACAGCCTCGGAATTGTGGCGCGCTCACGCGGAGACTTCGCAGCCGCCGAGGAGCTGACGGTTGCGAGTGTGGCAATTCGGCGTGAGATCGGAGACGCAGAAATGTCGGCGGCTCTCAGCAATCTCGGAATCGCATACCTCGATCGGGGCGACGCCGGCGGAGCGGAGGAACTGTTTCGCGAGGCCGTCAAGCTCGATCGCGAGCAGGGTGACGACTGGGGCGCGGCATGCACGATGATCAACATCGGGGTTGTGCAGCTCGAGCGCGCAGACGTTACCGGGGCACGGCAAACGATTCAGGGAGCGCTTGAAGACTTGAGCCGGCTCGGGGACCTCGAGGCTGCCGCCGAATGCATCGAATCTCTCGCTGGGGTGGCTGCGCGCGAAGGGCTGATGACCCGGGCGGCGCGCCTGGCCGGCGGGGCAGACGCGCTCCGCCGAAATCTCGGCATCCCCGCCGCTCCGCCCGATAAGGCGCGGCTGGAGCGCTGGCTCGAGAGCGCCAGAACCGAACTGGGAGAGGACGGCTTCGCCTCGGCGTGGGCCGAAGGGGCCGAGATGACCGCCGATCAAGCAATCAACCACGCGCTAGAACGCAGCACAAGCCTCTAGCCATACGAATCGAGGTTTCAATGGATGAGAATCTTCAGTTGGCCGTCCATAAGGAGCTGACTGAGTCCGGTGTGCTTGATGAGGACTGGAGTGTTCTCGTCATCGCCGCTTGCGAGGACGCCGGCATGGTCGAGGACGTGCTCGGTGGATCGGCTGCACCGGCTCCGCTGCTCGAAGAGGCTGCCGAGCTCCGGCCCAAGGGTGCCTACCTCGGCCCCCTCACCGTCCAGGGCTTTCGCGGCATCGGCGATGAAGTCACAGTTGACCTGCAGCCGGGCCCCGGGCTCACACTGATCGTCGGTCGCAACGGCTCGGGAAAGTCCAGCTTCGCAGAGGCCCTCGAGGTCTTGTTCACCGGCGACAGCAAGCGGTGGGCAACGCGCACGAAAGTGTGGAAAGAGGGCTGGCGCAACCTGCATCATGCACGCGCCGCCCAGGTCCAGGCGCACGTCTTCATCGACGGCCGGCCGAGTCCCACCGTGGCCAAACGGCAGTGGGCGGATGAAGCCGCCCTGGAGGAATCAACCGCAACCGTGAAAGCACCAAGCAAGTCGCCGGCCGGGCTTGAAGCGCTCGAGTGGACCGAAGCGTTGACCGCCTACCGCCCCTTTCTCTCCTACAACGAGCTCGGCTCGATGCTCGAAGGGGGCCCTTCGCAGCTCTACGACGCGTTGGCGCCCATCCTCGGCCTCGAAGACATCTCACTGGCGCAGAAGGCGCTGGCAGTGGCACGGCAGTCTCGTGAAAACCTGCGCAAGCAGGCTAAGAATGACCTTCTGCCCCTCTTGGAGAAACTCAGGGAGACTTCCGAAGGCACGAATGACGAGCGCGCTCGCGCGTGCCTCGATGCGCTCGGCGAGGGGCAGGCCTGGGACCTTGAGGTGCTCGAGTCCCAACTGGTCGGCGGCCCCAAGGACCCCGGTGCCGGGCAACAGATCTCGATCTTGCAGCAAATCGCAACCCTGGTCGCGCCGAATCCGGCCCAGATCAAAGACGCAAGCACTTCGCTCCGAAACGCAGTGGCGAATGTCGAAGCGGTAGCCGGCACCGAAACCGAGAGGGCGAGCGAAACTGCCTCCATCCTCGAGGAAGTGCTCGCCTTTCACGCCGCGCACGGCGACGGTGATTGTCCTGTGTGTGGGAGCGCGGACGCGTTGGGCGCCGGGTGGAGGACGCGCTCGGAGGCACAACTTGGTGAGCTCAGGCAGGCGGCCCAGGCGGCCGATCGCGCCCACGAGGAGCTTAGAAGCGCCATCACCGTGGCGCGCGATCTCATTCACGCCCCGCCGGCGGCGTTGACATGGTGTGACGAGGTTGGTCTCGACGGCGCGCCGGCGGCACAAGCGTGGGGCGAGTGGGCCAAAGGAAAAGGGTTGCAGAATGCCCCCGCGCTCGCAGCTCATCTCGAGGACACCGCCCCCGCTCTTTGCTCCGCCGTTGAAGAGCTGAAAAAGAGAGCCGCCGACGAAGCGGAACGGCTACAGGACGCATGGCGGCCGGTCGCCCTCGATCTCACCGAGTGGCTCGGCGAAGCGCGGGAAGCCGAACGCGCCCGCGCGAACGTCCCTCTCATCGCTTCGGCGGAGAAGTGGCTGAAGAAGGCCGAGAACAAATTTCGCACCGAGCGATTCGGACCCATCCGCGACCAAGTCATTGAACTGTGGAAGCTGCTTCGGCAGCAGAGCAACGTCCGGCTCGAGGATGTGACCTTGACCGGCAGCGCCACAAGACGAGCGGTCGACGTCGCCATCACCATCGATGGAGCGGATGGCTCGGCCCTCGGAGTGATGAGCCAAGGTGAGCTCCACGCGCTGGCCCTGAGCCTGTTCCTACCTCGGGCCACGCTTCCACAAAGCCCCTTCCGCTTCTTGGTGATCGACGATCCGGTGCAGTCCATGGACCCTTCACGTGTCGATGGATTGGCTCGTGTGCTCGAAAAGGTCGCCCGGGATAGACAAGTGATTGTCTTTACTCACGACGACCGGCTTCCCGAAGCCGTGCGGCGCCTCAACATTCCCGCCACCGTTTTCGGCGTGACGCGCCGGGAGAACTCGGTCATCGAGATCCGAACATCACAGGATCCGGTAACTCGGTCGCTCAAGGATGCACGCTCTCTCGCCGCCACTCAAGAACTTCCCGCCAATGTCGCACGCAGGGTCGTGCCTGGATTCTGCCGTGCCGCTTTGGAAGCGGCATTTATTCGAATGATCCGGACGCAGCGGCTCGCTAAGGGCATCGCTCATGCAGATGTCGAAGACGCCATCAACGAGTCCACGACCTTGACAACGCTGGCAGCCCTCGCCATCTTCGACGACAAGAGCAGGGGCGGGGACGTGCTGGCCCACTTCAACAACAAGTACGGAAGGTGGGCGGGGGATGTCTTCATGCGCTGCAAGGAGGGGCCGCATCAGGGTTTCGGAGGAAACTTGCACGACCTCGTGAATGGCACGGAGAATCTCGCGCGAAAGCTGCTGGTCACATGACGACACCGGGGGCTCCCCAGGAACTTGTTGGAGAGGCTGAGAAGCTGTTGACGTGGGAGGGACACTCGACCGCCGGGCTGTGGCCTCGGGCGGCTGCGCTGCTCGGCCGGCAGGCCCTCGAGACATCACTGAGCAGACTCTGGGCCCTCAAAGCCCCGGGCGTCGAGGAATGCTCGTGGCAGGCTCAACTGCTGGTTCTCCCGGCCTTCCTCGGCGACGAGCAACTGGCCGAGGAAGCGGCGCACGCCTGGTCGGCTCTGACCCGGGCGACCCACCACCACGCATACGAGCTTCCTCCCACCCAAGAAGAGCTGGCGCGCTGGCTGTCCGACGTCCAACGGACGATCCACAAGGTCGACACCCTGACCAGGTGAAGGCGGGCGGTGTCCCTCCCCGTCGGCCCAGAAGCTGGTACAAGTTTTGCAGGAAGTCGAGCGGCCGGGGTCAAGGTCGTGGCTGAAGGCGTTGGAGCGCCCCAGACCAGATTTGAACTGGCGGCCTTCTCCTTGACAGGGAGATGAGCACTCCTGACTGCTCCACTGGGGCGTGGGCCCGTTCGAGGCTAACAGACCGGTCGTCCTCTAGAATCTGAGGGTTCTTGTGTGCCCGGCCCCCTTGCTATCGTCTAGGCCCGGCCTGCGGGGCGAGGTAGCTCAGTTGGTAGAGCACGCGACTGAAAATCGCGGTGTCGGCAGTTCGATTCTGCCCCTCGCCACTCGAACGAACGCTAGTTCATGACCTCGAGGGTCCGCACCTGGGTCCAGCGATCGGCCACCTCGGAGAAGATCTCGCCGGAACGGGTCACATCGCCGGCCTCGAGCGCCTCAAGGGACGCCGCGAGCTCGGCGGCCGAGTGGTCGTCGACGAGAACCTCGGGCTCGAAGGTCGAGGCCACCGAGCCGTAGTCGAGCTCGAGCAGGCCGTTGTCGGAGAACTCGCCCACCCACGAGGTGAGCTCCCTGATCGCCTCGGTGACGCCCTCGTCGAGCCACGATTCCTCGAGCACAGACAGGGCGTGCTCGAGGCGTTTCTTTGCCTGACCCATCGCGACCTCGTAGCGGATCCTGAGCCCCCCCTTGTCCTCGGTGAGGATCCTGTCGGAATCGGAAAAGGCCACGAACCACCTCAGCGGAACGTGCCAGTTGGCATGCAATATGTGGGAGCGGACGTGTGGGTGGTGGTCGCCGAGCACGGCAAGCTCGTGGGCGGCTCGGCGGGCCTGGCTCTCGGGGATGAAGGCCTCCGCCACCGCCTCGGGCACGCTGCCCCGGAAGGCGAGCAGCCCGGCGAGCATACGTAGCTTCGTGCGCCGGGGGCAGATCAGGACGGCTTCCCCCAACCGCCGCACAAAGGCACCCTCATCCACCTCTGCGAGGCCGCCGTCGGGCAGCGCCGATGATACGAGCCACCTGCGAGAGGCCGCCCCGGCAGTCGAATCGGCCGCCTCGGAGTGCGCCAGCCACCGACCGCGTTCCTCCTGTGGAAAAACCTCAAGCGGTTCGAACGCGCGTAAGTACGAAGTCCGGATCATGGTCACCATCGTAAGGGGTGGCGCGCTAAAGCACGGTTCTTTAGCTTCCCTTCGACCCGCCTGTTGCCCGGGTAAGAGGGTACGATTGGGGAGGCTTGCAGGACACCTTGCAGGGCGCAAGGAAGCGTCCACACCAAAGGGGTGAGTGACTGATGAGCGTGTTCGAGCGCATCAAAGGCGATGGGTACGAACAGGTGGTGTTCTGTTCGGACGACCATACCGACCTCCGAGCAATCATTGCGATCCATTCAACCGCACTCGGTCCCGCCTTGGGCGGGACTCGGTTCTTTCCCTACAACTCCGAACAAGACGCGCTTGTGGACGTATTGCGCCTTGCGCGCGGGATGACTTACAAAGCCGCAGCAGCGGGACTCGATCTCGGGGGCGGGAAGGCCGTTATCATCGGCGATCCCAAGCGCGCCAAGTCGGAAGAGCTGCTGAGGTCCTACGGCCGTTTCATCGAGACCCTCGGTGGCCGCTACATAACCGCCGAGGATGTCGGCACGGCCCTTGGCGACATGGACACCGTCAAGCGCGAAACACGCTGGGTCACCGGCTGCTCTCACACCTACGGCGGATCGGGTGATCCGTCACCCGTGACCGCCTACGGGGTCTTTCACGGCATGAAGGCCTGTTGCCTCGAGGTCTTCGGGACGCCGGAGCTCGAGGGACGCACGGTTGCGGTTCAGGGAGTTGGCAAGGTCGGGTATGCGCTGTGCGGGCATCTCACAGAAGCGGGCGCGAAGGTAACGATCGCCGACGTCGACGTCGACAATCTGGCGCGAGCGGTGTCCGACTTCGGGGTCGCAACGACCGACCTGGCCGGCATTCACGCCTTAGATGCCGACATCTTCGCTCCATGCGCAATGGGGGCGGTCATCAACGACGACACGATCATCGACCTGCAGTGCAAGATCGTGGCGGGTTGCGCCAACAACGTGCTCGAGCGAGACGAGCATGGCGACAAGCTCATGGGACTCGGTATCCTCTATGCACCCGATTTCGTAATCAACGCCGGGGGGCTCATCAACGTCGAGGACGAGCTGCGAGGCTACGACAGGGAGCGCGCCATGACACGCGTCGAGAACATCTACAAGACACTCCAGACGATCTTCGCCGCCAGCCGCGAGCGAGGCGTCTCCACCGCGACCGCTGCCGTCGAACACGCCCAGGACCGCATCCGCAAGATCAGCCGCATAAGGATGATCCGCACGGCGGAGTTCGGGCCCGCCTCCATTCGCTAATCGTTCGTGAACGAGCTGCTTCGTTTCATCGGCGACGGGGACGCTATACCCGACAAGCCGGTCCCCGACGGCCTCGACGGCAAGGATCTGCTCGAGATCTATCGCTGGCTGGTTGTGCTCAGAACCTTCGACGAGCGCGCCGTGGCCCTTCAGCGTCAAGGACGCCTCGGGACCTACGCGCTCTACTGGGGGGAGGAGGCAACCCAGAGCGGTCCCATGTACGCATGCCGCGACACCGACTGGGTTTTCCCGACCTACAGGCAGAGCTCGATCGGCGCGCTGCGCGGCGTGTCCCCGGCGACGGTGCTTGCGTGGTGGCGGGGCTACGGCGGCACCCACGGCTTCTACAACGCTCGCGAGCATCGGGTCGCGCCGATCTGCGTGCCCATCGCCACACATCTTCCGCACGCCGTCGGTCTCGCCTATGCTGCGAAGCTTCGGCGGGACCCGATTGCCGCACTTGCATGGTTCGGCGAGGGTGCGTCCTCAGAGGGAGACTTCCACGAGGCCATGAACTTCGCGTCGGTGTGGAAGGTCCCTGCGGTATTTTTCTGTGTCAACAACCAATGGGCGATCTCGACTCCGTTTAGCAAGCAAACCGCAACGGCGACGATCGTGGCCAAGGCAGCCGCCTACAACATGCCGGCCACGCTTGTCGACGGCTTCGACCCGATCGCTTGCTGGAAGGCGACCAAGGACGCGCTGGAGCGCGCCCGGGGCGGCGGGGGCCCGACTCTCATAGAGGCATCCTGTTACCGCATCGGCGCCCACGGAACCGCAGACGACCCGAAGCTTTATCGCGACGATGCCGATGCGGCGCGCTGGCGCGCCCTCGAGCCCGTCGGGCGCACAGCCGGCTACTTGACCCGCCTCGGCGTGCTCGACGACACCAAGCGTTCCGCAATCGCCGAGGAGGCAAAGCGTTTGATCGCAGACGCAGTCGCCGAGATGGAATCGATGGACATGCCGGGCCGCGAAGTGCTCTTCGACTACGTCTACGCAAGGGGCAGGCCGGATAGCTTCGCCGAGGGCCTTGACGAGCTCGCCGCTGTGCGGCGCCCGCCCGAGGTCCAACCTCTGCGGCCGCAAGCCCCTCCATCGACGGGTGATGCCGATGCTCCCAAGGGCCTGAAGTGAGCGAGCTCACCATGGTTGAGGCATTGAATCTCGGGCACCATCAGGCGATGGCGTCGGACGACCGGGTCCTGTTGATGGGCGAGGACGTCGCCAAGACCGGCGGGGTCTTTCGCGTCACCGCCGGACTGCTGGACCGCTTCGGTGAAGAACGCGTCATCGACACTCCTCTGGCAGAGGCGGGCATCATCGGAAGCGCAATAGGCATGTCGCTCTACGGGCTGCTGCCCATTGCCGAGATCCAGTTCGATGCGTTCGTGTATCCGGCCTTCGAGCAGATCGTTGTTCATGCGGCGCGCTACGCATGGCGCACCAAGGGCCAGGTGCCAGCGTCGATCGTCATCCGGATTCCCTACGGAGGAGGAGTGCGCGCGCCGGAGATGCACTCCGATTGCCCAGAAGCGCTGTTCGCGCATGTGCCGGGTCTAAAGGTCGTCTCTCCTGCTGGCCCTGCAGATGCCCGTGACATGCTGCTCGCCGCCATCTTGGATCCCGATCCTGTCATCTTCATGGAGCCAAAGCGCATCTACAGGGCCGTCCGCGAGGAAGTCCCACAAGAGCCCCCCTTGGACATCGCCAACGGCAACGGGGCCGGCGGCGAGATCTTGAGCCGGGCCCGCATCGCGCGCCCCGGCGACGATCTCGCCATCATCACTTACGGTCCCACCGTTCCGATGTCGATCGAAGCGGCCGATCAACTGTCTCGTGAGCGGGGCATCGAGGCGCGCGTGCTCGACCTGCGCTCGCTCTACCCGCTCGACGTCGCCGCGATCACCGGCTCTGCGACAGCCTGCGGGCGCGCCCTTGTCGTGCACGAGGCGCCCCGCATGGCGGGCATTGGCGCGGAGGTATCGAGCCTCATCCACGAACGGGTAATGCTCGATCTCGAGGCTCCCGTCATGCGCGTCACCGGATTCGAGGTCCCGTTCCCGCAGTTCGCCAATGAGGACGACTACCTCCCGTCCGTTGACCGGATCGTCGCCGGCGCCGCCAGGGTGCTCGATTGGTGACGGGCAAGGCCGGCTGAGATGAGCGACTTCAAGCTTCCCGATCTCGGCGAGGGCGTCGCCGAGGCCGAGCTCGAGCGCTGGCTCGTTGCCGAAGGGGATGTCGTCGCCGAAGACGATCCGCTCGTCGAGGTCATGACCGACAAGGTGTCGGTGGAGATTCCCTCCCCCTACGCCGGCGTGATTGCCCGCATCCACGTGCAGGCAGGCGAGGTCGCACCGGTCGGCGCGACGCTGGTGTCGATCGAATCGCCCGAGGTCGGAAGCCCGAAGGCGGCGACGGTTGATGCGGCCGGCTCTGCCCCCCAGGGCTCGTCTTCGGAGGCGCGCGCGATGCCGCCGGTGCGCAAGCTCGCGCAAGACCTCGGCGTGGAGCTTGGCGCCCTGGCCGGCAGCGGGCCGGGCGGCCGCATCGTCCGCGCGGACGTCGAACGGCGTTCGTCCGTTCAGCGCCATCCTGCGGGTGGTCGGGGGGAGGAAACGTCGACCCCACGGGGGTCCGGCAGCTCATTCTCCGGAACGTCCAAGGGCGAAGCGGGGCGGCGCGAGCCGCTGCGTGGTGTCCGGCGCGCCGTGGCCCAACGCATGGCCGAGGCTCATCGCACCGTGCCGCCCGTCACCCACGTCGAGGAGTGCGACGTCACCGAGCTCGATGACACCCGGCGGCTCTACAACGAGCGCGGCAACGGCAGCCGCCTCACGTTTCTGCCGTTCATCATCAAGGCGGTCACGGCCGGGCTTGGGAGGCACCCCGCACTCAACGCTTCACTTGACGAAGGCGCTCAGGAGATCGTCTACCACGACCGCTGCCACATCGGCATCGCCGTCGACACTCCCGAAGGACTTGTCGTGCCGGTCGTGCGAGACGCGGATTCAAAGTCGCTGCAAGAAATCGCCGATGACATCGAGCGTCTCGGCGCCGGAGCGCGCGCCTCGGCGCTCGAGGCCGAGGACCTGCGCGGGTCGACGTTCACCGTGACAAGCCCGGGGGCGTTCGGGGGCCTCATGGCAACACCAATCGTCTTCTATCCCCAAGCCGCCATCCTCGGCGTGCATAAGGCGAGTGATCGGCCTGTGGTGCGCGATGACAACATCGTCATCCGCAAGATGATGAACCTGTCGATCACCTTCGATCACCGCATCCTCGACGGCATGACGGCAGCGAGGTTCATGCTCGACGTGGTCGAGCTCCTCGAGCACCCGGCGCTCCTGACTCTGGAGAGCTGACACAGCGTGGGCTTGGCCTCCGGGGCGCCGGCTGGTTCTCAGCGACCGCCAAACCTTGGCGTGCGCTTGGCCAGCCAGGCCTCAACGCCCTCGCGGTGATCGGCCGTGCGGCCGGCTTGTCCTTGAGCTTGGGCCTCGCGCTCGAGCGCGTCGGCGAGTGTGGTCTCGGGGGCCGAGTAAAGCAGCGCCTTGGTCAGGGCGTAGGCGCCGGTCGGGCCGGCGGCGAGCCGTGCTGCGAACGCTAGGCACCTCTCGCCGAGCTCTTCGGCCCCAACCACCTCATTGACGAGGCCGAGGTCGAGCGCTTCCCTTGCGCCGACCGGCGCGCCTGCGGCGACGAGATCCCATGCCCTTGCGTGGCCGATCATGCGCGCCAAAAACCACAACGCGCCGGAGTCGGGGACCAGCGCGACCGCAAAGAACGGGAACACAAGCTTCGCCTCCTCCGACGCGATCCTAAAATCGCACGCGAGCGCGATGCTCGCCCCGGCTCCGGCCGCCACTCCATTCAGCGCCGCAACCACCGGCTTCGGCGCGCCGCAGATCGCGCGGATCAAAGGGTTGTAGTAATCGCGCAGGATGCGGCTCAAGTCGGGGGCACCGTCTGAGTAGTCCGCGCGCAGTGCGGCGAGGTCCTGCCCTGAAGAAAAGGCTCGACCGGCGCCGGTGAGGACGACACAGCGCACGGACTCGTCGCCGGCGGCGCGCCGCACCGCGGCCAGCGCATCCCGGCCGAGGTTCTCGTCGAACGCGTTGAGCACTTCGGGCCTGTCGAAGGTGACGGTGGCGACGCCGTCGCCGAAGTCGTACCCGACCGGCATGACGATGCGCCTCCCCTCAGGCTCGCTGTGCTTGAAGCTCTTCCTTCGGCGCGACGTCGTCCACGACGTGCTTGCTTGCGAGCTCCCCGGCAGAGATGGCAACCGGATAACGGGACGAGAAGCACGCCGTGCAGAACTCGTCTTCGGGAACCTTCGTTGCCTCGAGCATGCCGTCCAAGGACAGATAGGCGAGCGAATCCGCCCCAATATGCGCTCGGATGCCCTCGACGTCGAGGCGCGACGCGATCAGCTCATCCTGGTCGGGCATGTCGATGCCGTAAAAGCAGGGCCACTGGATCGGCGGCGACGAGATCCGCATGTGCACTTCGCGCGCCCCGGCGTCTCTCAACATCCCGACGATCTGGCGCGTCGTGTTCCCGCGAACGATTGAGTCGTCGACGACAACCAGCTTTTTACCGGCGATGACCTCGCGCAGAGGGTTGAGCTTCATCTTGATCCCCTGCTGGCGCATGAGCTGCGTCGGTTGAATGAACGTGCGCCCGACGTAGCGGTTCTTGACGAAGCCTTCTCCATAGATGATCGCGGAGCCCCTGGCGAAGCCTTGCGCCGCAGGCACGCCGCTGTCGGGGACGGGCATGACAAGATCGGCGTCCGGCGTCGACTCCGCTGCGAGGCGCATGCCCATGCGGTACCTCGTTGCGTAGACGTTTTGTCCCATGAGCGTCGAGTCAGGGCGGGCGAAGTAGACGTGCTCGAAAACACAGGCCGCATGGCGTCCCTGCGGCGCAAACCTCTCGCTTGCGAGACCATCTGCCCCGACGGTGACGAGCTCGCCGGGCTCGACATCGCGCACGAAGTCGGCGCCGATCAAGTCGAGCGCACAGGTCTCGGACGCGAGGATCCATGCATCGCCGACGCGGCCGATGCACAGGGGTCGGAAGCCGTACGGGTCCCGCGCTCCGAAGATTCGCCTCTCGTCCATCATCGTGAACGAGAACGCGCCTGCAAGCCGCCCAAGCACCTCGAGTATGGCTTGCTTCATGTCGCCGGCACCGCCGTCCTGAGCTGATGCAACAGAGCAAGCGCGCGCGATGTGCGAGGCGACGAGGTCGGTATCGCTCGATGCGTGCAGCCGCCGGCCCGGAGTTGGGTCGCCTCCGGCATCGGCAAGCGACTGTTTGAGCTCCTGCGAGTTGACCAGATTGCCGTTGTGGGCAAGGGCGATCTGACCCGTCGTCGCGCTCTTGTAGGAGGGCTGAGCGTTGCCCCACGTCGAGGAGCCCGAGGTCGAGTACCTGACGTGGCCGATCGCGGCGTTGCCTCGCAGACTTTGCAGGACGCTCTCGTCAAAGACCTGTGCCACGAGGCCGAGGTCCTTGTAGACGACCATCGTGTCGCCGTCCGATATCGCAATGCCAGCAGACTCCTGCCCGCGATGTTGGAGCGCATAGAGCGCGTGATAGACGAGGCGGGGGACGTCAACCGACAGCGGGGTCGGGGCGTACACGGCGACGACGCCGCACGCATCCCTGGCTTCGCCGCTCATCCCGGCTCTGGGGTTCGAGTGGGTCGGTAATTTACGCGGCGGGCCACTAATCGATGGTAGTCGAGATCGAGGTGGCAAAGCCGGTGCTCCACGCCTTTTCCGCAACTTTTAGCGGAACGGCGACGAATCCGTAGTCGAGTGCTGCCCCCCCGGTGGCGCCGATGCGCACGGCCGTGACGGCGTGCCGGGCCGCCAGGTCCGAAAGGGCGTCGAGGTCGTCCCGGCTGCAGCTCACGACCGCGCGGCCCGGAGACTCGGCAAAAAGGGACCTGTGGGGCTCGTCCCCGGGAAGCTCGACCTCGAAGCCGCGGCCCCCGGCAAAGGCGGCCAGGGCAAGCGCAACCCCTGCGCCGCCGGCCGAGCAATCATGGGCCGAACGGAGGAGGTGGCCGCGCGCGGCTTCGTGGAGGAGGCGGTGCAGCGCCGCCTCTGCGTCGATGTCGAGGGCCGGCGGGCGGCCCCCGAGTGCGCCCCACATCACCTTTCCGTACTCGCTGCCGCCGAAATCGCTCCCGCCGGTGTCGCCGAGCAGAACGAGCGCCTCGCCGTCGCCCACAAGCCCCATCCCAACCGCATCGGCCGCAGACTCGAGGGCGCCGAGCATGCCGATCACCGGCGTCGGAAAGACGGCGCGCCCCTCGGTTTCGTTGTAGAAGGACACGTTGCCCCCGGTCACAGGTGTGCCGAGCGCCTCACACGCGTCCCCAAGCCCGCGCACCGTCTCGGTAAACGCCCACATCACCCCCGGCTTCTCGGGGTTGCCGAAGTTGAGGCAGTTCGTGACGGCCACGGGCCGGGCCCCCGTGCAGGCGACGTTGCGCGCCGCCTCAGCGACGGCAAGACGGGCTCCCTCATAGGGGTCAAGGACGCAGTAGCGGCCGGGGCCGTCGACGGCGAGCGCCACGGCTGCCTCGCTGCCCGGCAGACGGATGACGGCCGCGTCGGCGCCGGGGCCGATAACGGTCCCGAGGCCGATCATGTGGTCGTACTGCTCCCAGATCCACCGCTTTGACGCCACCGTCGGCGACGACAGCAGTGCCAGAAGGGCGGCGCCGAGGTCCTCGGGGGGGCCGTCACCCGGCTCAGCGGCGCTCAGCTCCTCGAGTTCGCCGGGGCGGATGGAGGCCCGGTCGTAGATGGGGGCCTCTTCTGCAAGAGCGTCGGCGGGAACATCGGCGACCACCTCGCCTCCGCCCTCGACCACGACTCGGCCCGTCGGTGTGACCACTCCGACCACCCGCCCGACAAGCTCCCAGCGCTCACATATTGCGAGGACCTCGTCCACGTCGGCCGGGTCAACGACTGCAAGCATGCGCTCCTGGGACTCCGAGATCATGACCTCGAACGGCGCCATGCCCGGCTCGCGGCGATGGACCTGGTCGAGGTCGACGATGGCGCCGGTCCCGGCCTTGGAGGTCATCTCGGCCACTGGACAGGAGATCCCGCCTGCGCCGAGGTCCTGAAACCCGACCAGGAGGCCGCGCCCCGCGAGCTCGAGGCACCCCTCGATGAGCAGCTTCTCGGCGAGCGGGTCGCCGACCTGCACGGCCGGGCGTTTCTCGGACGACCCGGCATCGAACTCAGCGGACGCCAGAACGGACGCCCCCCCGATGCCGTCGCGGCCGGTCGACGAGCCGATCAAGACGAAGACGTTGCCAGGGCCTTCGGCACGCCCCTGCTGGAGCTCGCCCTCGACGATGCCAAGGCAGGCGACGTTCACGAGCGGATTCTGCGCATAGCAGGAATCGAAGACGGCCTCCCCGCCCACCGTCGGGACGCCGATTGCATTCCCGTACGAAGAGATTCCTCCCACGACGCCGTCGATCAGGTAGTTGGTGTGGGCGTCGCCCGGTGCGCCAAACCGCAGGGAGTCGAGCAGCGCAATGGGTCGCGCCCCCATCGACAGGATGTCCCGCACGATTCCACCAACACCCGTTGCAGCGCCGTTGCCCGGCTCGACATAGGAGGGATGGTTGTGCGACTCGACCTTCCATGCAACGGCCACGCCGGGCACGACTTCTACCACGCCTGCACCCTCGCCGGGGCCGATGATGATGTGATCCCCACGTGAGGGAAGCGTCGCCAGGTGCTTCCTGGATGACTTATAGGAGCAGTGCTCGCTCCACATCACCGAGAACATAGCGAGCTCCGTATAGGTGGGATCTCGGCCCAGCCGCCGGACTATCGAGTCAAGCTCATCGTCGGTAAGGCCGAGCTCGCGATGCACCCACGCGCCCATGCGTTCACTCTGCTGCGTCGAGCTCACGCCGGGGCGAGGGCGGACACGTGGTCGAGCATCGAGCCCAGGATCAGCCGTCCGTCTTCGGAGCCGAGCAGCGCTTCGCTCGCCCTCTCCGGATGGGGCATCATGCCGAGCACGTTGCCCGCCTCGTTGGTGAGGCCGGCGACGTCGTCGAGCGCTCCGTTGGGATTGTCGGCGTAACGAAACACGATCTGCCGGTTGGCGTGTACGCGCGAGAGGACATCGCGGTCGCAGTACCAGTTGCCCTCGAAGTGGTTGACGGGCACGCGCAAGACCTGGCCCTCTTCGGCGCGCGTGCTAAACGGTGTGGCCGCATTCGCGACCCGGATATCCGTCCACTTGCACACAAACTTGAGACCGGAGTTGCGTCTCAACGCCCCGGGCAAAAGGCCCGCCTCGCACAGAATCTGCCAGCCGTTGCAGATGCCGATGACGAGCTTGCCGGCGGCGGCATGGGCGCGCACCGCTCCCATCACCGGAGAGAAGCGGGCGATCGCGCCCGTCCTCAGGTAGTCGCCGTGGGCGAAGCCTCCGGGCACGACAACAAGGTCGCAATCCGGCAGGCCCTCGTCGGTGTGCCACACGAGCTCAGTCGCCACGCCCAAGGCGCCCAAAGCTCTCGCGCAATCCCCCTCGCAGTTAGAACCCGGGAACACAACGATGGCGGCACGAGCGGTCATGCTTCGAGGACTCGCTCCCGCCGGGGTGAGTCGTGCCCATGATCGCCATCTCCTGACGGCTCGAGCACGCCGACCTCGTAGGACTCGATCACGGTGTTGGCGAGAAGCTGCTCGCACATGCGCGTGACCGTGGCATGGGCGTCGGCCCGGCTCGGCGCATCCACCGACAGCTCGATGTGCTTGCCGACCCTGACCTCACCAACGCCGGAATAGCCAAGTGCAACAAGCGCCCGTTCGATCGTTTGACCCTGCGGGTCGGCGATCCCAGGCTTCAACATGACGTCGGCTACTGCTTCGAAGTTCACAGCGACGCCTCCATCATGACCGCCCCCGCGATTGCAAATGCTATGACGCCGGCGAAGCACAACGCCGCAATCAAAGCGCCGGCAGCCGCCCGCGCCAGGGGCAGCTCGGCCGCCACCCCCACGCCCCTGACGAACAGCCATGCTCCCCACAGGGCAAGCACCGTAGCGAGTGCGATGGACAACGCAGCCCATCCCGTCGCGACCGGGTCGCGCAGCGGCTCGGTTGTGAACGTGTCCTCTCCGACGATTGCGAGATCAAGAGGCAAAAGCATCACCAAGGACAACACGTATGGGAAAGCCGCCGCTCCCCACACGATCCGGAGGTCTCTCGGACTGGCCCGGCCGCCCATCAGGCGCGCCACTCGGG
Source organism: Candidatus Aridivita willemsiae (assembly GCA_013695835.1). Classification (GTDB taxonomy): domain Bacteria; phylum Actinomycetota; class CADDZG01; order CADDZG01; family WHSQ01; genus JACCZU01. Next base: position 4,876 of record JACCZU010000140.1, on the reverse strand, counting down.
CGCCGGCGGACCCCCACAAACCCTGCGCCACGAGGCTCAGCAGCGCGCCGGCGATCATCGACCCGACGACGAACTCCGAGCGGTACTGCGACCGAGCCACATGCCGCAAGCCGAGGAGCCCGCCGAGCTTGAGCCACAGCACGAACAGCGCAGCGCCCCCGAGGGCGCCGAGCACAAAAGGGGCCACTCCTTCCGCAGGGCGGGCCCCCGCGCGCTCCCGTCGGTCCGCCGCCTTGAATGCCCCTGGGAAACCAACGGCCGGGGCGATCAGGACGGATCTAAGCGTCGACCCGAGGTGCGCCGAGGCCCGCTGCCTCGGCGTTTCGACACGACTCACCCGGTTACCTCATCGATCCACGAAGCAAACGGTCTGCCGGTGATGCGCTCGTAAGCATCGACGTAACGCTGCCGCGTGTCGACAACGACATCGTCGGGCAAATCGGGCGGAGGGGAGCTGTGGTCCCATCCCGTCGAGTCCAGCCAATCGCGCACAAACTGCTTGTCGAAAGACGCCTGCGGGCGGCCCGGCTCGTAGTCGTCCGCCGGCCAGAAGCGGCTCGAGTCCGGCGTCAAGACTTCATCGATCAAGATCACCTGGTCCTCTGCCACACCGAACTCGAACTTCGTGTCGGCGATGATGATGCCTTGCTCCGAGGCAAGGGCGGCGCCGGACTCGTAGAGCGCGAGCGCGGCGTCTCTTGCCTCGGCATAGAGGGCGGGGCCGGCGATCTCGGCGGCGCGCTGCTCGGTGATGTTCTCATCGTGGCCCGTTGTTGCCTTGGTAGCAGGTGTGACTATCGGATGCGGGAGCGCCTCCGACTCTACGAGCCCGCCGGGAAGCTCATGGCCGCATATCTCCCCGGTGGCGTTGTAGTCCTTGTAGCCCGAGCCGGCGAGATACCCACGCACCGCAAACTCGACGGGCAGGGGCTTGGCAAGCTTGCACAGCATCGCCCGCCCCGCAAGGTCGTCGGATCCGGGACCGTCGGGGAGATCGGCAGCGTGGAAGGAGATGAGATGGTTGGGACACAAGGAGCTCAAGGCTTGAAGCCAAAAAGCCGAGAGGCCGGTGAGGACCCTGCCCTTGTCCGGGATGTCCCGGGACAGGATCACGTCGTAGGCGCTGATCCGGTCGGACGCAACGAGGAGAAGCCTGTCGTGGCCGACCCGGAAGAGCTCGCGCACCTTTCCCGACCCAACGTGCTGAATGGAAGTCACGCTCACAGCTCCTTTAGTCGCTCGAAGATAACGTCCGCATTGCGAACATAACGCGAGGCGTCGAAGCAAGCCTCGATTTCGTCCGGATTGAGCGCGACAAGGACCTCGGGATCAGACTTGAGGACCTCGGCGAAGGGCCTGCCCTCGTCCCATGCGACGGCGGCGCTTCGCTGCACCAGCTCATATGCCGCCTCTCTTTGCAAGGCACCCGAGTCAAGGAGAGCCGTGAGCACGCTTTGTGAGTGAACGAGTCCCAGGGAACCCTCGAGGTTGTGCCGCATGCGCTCGGGATAGACGGCCATGCCCTCGACCACCCAGCGCATCCTGTCGAGCATGTAGTCGAGCAAGATGCAGGCGTCGCCGAGCGTGATGCGCTCCACGGAGGAATGCGAGATATCCCGCTCGTGCCACAGGGCCACATTTTCGAGACCTGTGGCCTGGAAGCCCCGCAGCAAACGGGCGAGGCCGCAGATCCGCTCGCAGACCACGGGATTGCGCTTGTGCGGCATCGCCGATGAGCCCTTCTGGCCGGGGGCGAAGGGTTCCTGAACTTCGCGCACCTCGGTTCTCTGGAGGTGGCGAATCTCTTGCGCAAAGCGCTCGAGCGACGCGCCTGTGATCGCTATGGCGCTGAGGAAGTTCGCGTGCCGGTCGCGGGCCACAACCTGAGTGGCGGCGCTCTCGATATCGAGCCCCAGGCGATCGCACACGTATCGCTCGACGTCTGGCGCCAGCTGCGAGTAGGTGCCGACTGCGCCCGAGAGCTTGCCGGTGGCCACCCCGTCGCGCCCAGCCCTGAGGCGGTCGCGGGCCCGCGCCAGCTCGAACGACCATCCTGCCAGTTTGAGCCCAAAGGTCGTGGGCTCGGCATGGACACCATGGGTACGCCCGGCCATGAGCGTGGACGCATGCTCGAGGGCCCTCGTCTTGACCGCCTGAGTGAGGCGCCCCACGCCCTCGACGAGAAGATCCCCTGCATCCCTCAGGGCAACGGCGGTCGCGGTGTCGACGACATCGGACGAGGTCATGCCGTAATGAATATGCCTGCCTGCCGGTCCTGCGTTTTCTCTCACGTTTTCAACGAAGGCAACCACGTCGTGATGTCGTATGGCTTCGATGACAGCAATGCGGTCCGGATCGAACGCCGCCCTCTGTTTGATCTCGGTGAGGTCGTCGACGGGCACTTCCCCGCGGCGCACCCTGGCCTCCACGGCCAGTACCTCGACTTCGAGCCACCGCGCGAACTTCGCGCTCTCGGAGAAGATCGCGGACATCTCATCACGGCTGTAACGGGGGATCACGATCCCATCCTATAGAAGCAACGCTAACTGGACACGGGGCCGGCTCGGCGGGACCGCAAACTACACGGGGCCGGCTCGGCGGGACCGCAAACTGCACGGGGCCGGCTTGTGTCGCTATTCAAGGGATTAGCCCATTGATGCCGATATGGGAGTTAATCCCGCGAACTGTCATGTTCGGGAGCGGGCCAGTCGTCGAGCCTATAAGGGGAAAATGTCCGCACCTGAGCCCGCCAAGGAACAGGCACGGCTTGCCGCGCTTGCCCGCTACGACATCCTCGACTCTCCTCCCGAGGAGAGCTTCGATGAGATCACTCGTCTTGCAGCCCACATATGCGGGACCCCGGTCAGCCTCGTGACCCTCATCGATGAGGATCGTCAGTGGTTCAAGTCCGCCTTCGGCACGGATCTCACAGAGACCCCGCGCAAGATTGCCTTCTGCAACCACGCCCTCGACTGCAACGATCTGCTCGTAGTCCCAGACCTCGGGCAAGACGGGCGCTTCTCGGACAACCCCCTGGTCACTTCAGATCCCCACGCCAGGTTCTATGCAGGGATGCCTCTAATCACCCATGAGGGCCATGCCCTGGGAACACTGTGCGTGATCGACTCGCACCCGCGGGAGCTTTCGTCCCATCAACTCAACGCGCTTCGAACCCTCGGCCGCCAGGTCGTCAATCAGATCGAGCTGCGGCGCTTGCTGGCAAAATCAGAGCTGGCTAAGGTGCAGAGTGAGCGACGGTGGGAAGCCATATTCGAGTCCGCCGCCATAGGGGTTGACCTCGTGGACCGTGACGGACGACTCGTCGAATGCAACCGCGCTCTCCAGGACATGCTCGGCTACACCGCCGACGAGCTGCGCGGCTTCAGCTTCGGCGAGCTCAGCTACTCCGAAGACAGGGTAAGAAGCCAACAGCGATTCGGCGAGCTGGTAGCCGGCGAACGCGCCTCCTACCAAATCGAAAAGCGCTTTGTGCGTAAAGACGGGACCGACTTGTGGGCCAACGTCACCGTTACATCCCTGCGGGAATCGGAGGCACCCCCCGAGTTCTTCATCGGGACAATCGAGAACATCACGGAGCGAAAACGGCTCCAGGAGCAGCTTGAATACAATGCCTTTCACGACTCCCTGACAGGGCTGTTCAATCGCTCCCTGTTCGAGAACAGGCTCGCTCACGCCCGATCCGCAAGGAACGACGCAAAACGCCGCCTCACGGTCTTATTCATTGATCTCGATGACTTCAAAGGAATCAATGATTCCCACGGCCACGCGGCGGGCGACCAGATGCTCATCGCGGTGGCAGGGCGCTTGAGACATGCCTTTCGCCCAACCGACACGATCGCTCGCTTCGGCGGCGACGAGTTTGCGGTCCTGCTTGGCGAAGCGGCCGGCGCCAAGGAGGTTCGCTCCATCGCCACGCGAACGCTCGAGTCCCTGCGGGCGCCGTTCGGGCTCGGCACCACAGAAGTGTTCATCCGCGCCAGCATGGGCGTGGCCACCACCACTGCGGGTTCGGGAAATGACGAAGAGTTGGTGCGAAACGCCGATACTGCCCTGCGTGTCTCCAAAGGCAAGGGCAAGGGCAGGTACGAGGTCTTCAGGCCGAGCATGCGAGTTGCGGCGCTCAAACGCGCGCAGCTGAACGAAGAGCTTCAGAGCGCGGTTGAGGCCGGACAGTTCGTCTTGCACTATCAACCCATGGTCCGGCTCGACTCCGGGCGCGTAGCGGGAATGGAGGCGCTCTTGCGCTGGCGCCATCCAGTTCGCGGCCTCGTGGGGCCTCACGAGTTCATCACTCTGGCCGAAGAGACCGGGCTGATCCTGGCGATCGGCGGTTGGGTGTTGACCGAGGCGTGCCGCCAGGCTGCGGCCTGGCAAAAGGGCCATCCCCATCGCCCACCGTTGGGGATCAACATCAATCTCTCAGCCAGGCAGGTCCATGAACCAGGGTTAGCGCGCGACGTTGGCCGCGCCGTGGCCGAGTCCGGAGTCGAACCCAGGAGCGTCACGCTCGAGATCACGGAAAGCCTTCTCGTTCTCGACGACAAAGCTGTGATGCGGACCTTGAGGGCGCTGAAAAAGATTGGAGTCAGCCTGGCAATCGATGACTTCGGCACAGGGTACTCGTCGCTCAGCTATCTGCGCCGTTTCCCCATTGACGGCCTGAAGATCGACATGAGCTTCACCGCCCATCTCGGGCGGGGCACCCATGAAGCCACACTCGCGGAAGCGATCGTGGCCTTGGGCGACTCCCTGCACCTGAAGACGGTCGCAGAAGGCATCGAAACGAAGGCGCAGCTGCGCCACTTGCAGCGACTGAGATGTGAGCTCGGACAAGGCTACTATTTCGCCTCACCCC
>JACCZU010000132.1 GCA_013695835.1 Candidatus Aridivita willemsiae | reverse complement strand
CGGCTCACAGGTTCGGGACCCACCCCACCAAGGCGCGCTGGGACGGCGAGAAGGCCACCCAGAGCGCGGTCGTCCTCATGGTGAGGTCGGGGGTCAAGGCGATGGTCCTAGGGCCGGGCGAGCCACTTCAGCGCGCGTGGTCGTCATCAGCCTCATCCAGGGGAACGGGAGGGGGTGACGCCATATGGGCTCAGAAGCCAGAGCTCGTCTAGGGATGGCGGGCCTCCTCATGGCGACCCTGCTGTCGTTCTCGCAGCTGTTTGCCAGGCAAGACTTCTTCGGACCGGCGGCTCTGGGGGTCGCCCTCGCCACGGGCATAGCAATGGGGGCGCGGCGCAGGGGGCTCGGGCCGCTGCCGACGGTCGGAGTCTCGTCTGCAGCAGCGGTCTGGTATCTGGTCATCGTGTTCCGGGCGGCCGATACCTTCTACGGCCTTCCCACCTTCGATGCACTTGCCGGCCTCGGAGGCGCGCTCGGGCGCGCCTTCGCGCAGAGCCAGTTCGACGTCGCGCCCATCCCCGGCCGCCCCGGTTACGTGATCATGGTGACGGTGGGCATGTGGGCGGCCGCGACGCTCGGTGAGCTCGCGACGTTCAGGTGGCGGCAGCCGATCCTGGCGTCGCTACCCTGCATCGCGCTGTTCTCGGAGGCGCTTGTGATCGGCACCAGGGCGGTCGCACCGTTCTGGGTGGCATTGTTCCTCGTGGCACTTCTCGCCTACTGGGGGCTCGAGTCCTCGCACGGCCTGCGGGCGTGGGGCCGCTGGGTCTCGGCCTGGCCGGGTCACGACGACGAAGGCCCCTCCACCGTGACCGCAAGCATCGCCCGCCGCATGGGGGCCTCGACCGTCGCGGTCGCTCTCATCGCCCCCGTTTTCTTCCCCCTCTTCGGCGGCGAGCTCCTGACCTGGCGGACCGGCGCAGGGGCGGGCGGCGCAGGCGCCGGTCAGGGGACGCCGACGGGCTTGGTGGACCCGTTCGTGTCCGTCCGCCCGCGCATCACCGATCAGACCGATGTGCCGATGTTCACCGTCAGGGCCGAGAGCCCCTCCTACTGGCGGCTTGTGACCCTCGAGAACTTCGACGGCACCACCTGGAACCCACAGGCCTTCAACGGTTTCGATCTCCCCTCGGGCGGCTTCGACGCTTTTGAGCGGCTCCCTTTCGGCCCCGAAGCGAGGACGCTCACGCAGACGTTCTCGATCTCCGGGCTCGACGGCGGCTACCTCCCCGCCGCCGTCCAGGCCGTGGACATGCCGACGGGCTCTCCCGTCTACAACTCAACCAGGATCGATCCGAGCAGCGGATACCTGCGAACCACGAGTGAGGTTGCCGAGGGTCTCATCTACTCGGTGACGTCGAACCTTCCCGACGTGGGCTACCGGCAGCTCAGGCGGGTCACGACCTTTGGGCACCCGGACGACACGCTGACGGAGCTGCCCGAGCCCCTCGCGCCCGCGGTTGGGGACCTCCTCCAACGCTGGACCGAAGGCGCGCCCACGCCCTTCGACGAGCTCCTCGCCATCCAGGAGCGGCTGCGGGGCTTCACCTATACGCTCGAGGTCGAGCCGAGGGCATCCCAGGATTATCTAGCCGAGTTCCTGACCACAACCAGGGCCGGTTACTGCCAGCAGTTTGCCACCGCGTTTGCGGTCCTCGCCAGGGCGCTTGGCTTCCCAGCGCGCGTCTCCGTCGGTTTCCTGCCCGGCCGCCCCACACCCGAGGCCGAAAACGTCTTCGAGGTCAGGGGCACCGATGCCCACGCATGGCCCGAGGTCTTCTTCGGGCGCTACGGGTGGATCGCTTTCGAGCCGACCCCGAGGGCGGACTTCGGCGCCGAGCCGCCGCCCTACAGCGAGCCCCCGAGCCCCACCGTGGCCTCGGGGCTAGGGCCGGGTGGGCGAGCAGCGCCCGGGGGGCTCGTTCGCCCGAACAACACGTTTGAGTTCACGGGCAACCCGGCCCTCGGAAACGTTCCTGCCGGCCCCGTTCCCGCGCCCCGCGCGCCGGGGAGCACCTTTCAGTGGGAACGGACCTTCGCTCGCATCTCGGTCGTGACGCTCGTGCTTACACTTGCCTTCCTCGTGATCGTGCCCGCAACCAAGGCCGTGAGGGGAAGGCTTCGTTACGGGCGGGCGGCAGGACCCGTGGCTCTTGCGGCCGCCGCCTTCGCCGAGTTCCAAGCCGAGGCCGGTGAGCTTGCGAGCCCCCGTGGTGCGTCGGAGTCGGCGGCGGCCTACGTTCGTCGCATCGCAGCCCGGCGGCGGGTCCCCCTGGCCGGGGCCACACGCCTCGCCCGCATCTACGAGGCCGCCGAGTACGCGCGCGCGGGCGTCGGCCAGGGTGACGCCGACGAGGCCAGAGCCCTCGCCGGCGAGCTCAGGCGGAAGCTGTGGGCAACGGCTTCGTGGTGGGACCGCCTCGTACGCCTCTTTTCCGTACGCGGGGTCGGCTAGGCGGAACCGCAGGACAAAGCGGGGCCGGCTCGGCGGGACCGCAGGACAAATAGTGGGCCGGCTAGGCGCTTGTTGCCGCGCGTCGCGCGGCGAGCTGCGAAGGTTCACCCTCCCTGCGCAGCTCTTGTGCGACCTGGTGAAGCGCTGTGATGAAACGATCGCGATCGTAGAGATAAGTCGCCACTTGTCCGTTGACGCTCCGAGCGATGTCGTCGATCGCAACAAAGAAAGCAAGCTGCCCGTCTTTGAGCGCGTCGAGGACTTCGCCGTCATTTCTGCACAGCTTGAAGATGCTGTGGCCGTCGGTAACCAGCTTGACCTCGGAAAGGTGCTCTTCCAAACCTGCCCTCTTACGCAAGTAGCTGTAGGCGCGCCGCACCTGCTGCAGGCTCATGCCCGCCTCGAGGAGAGAGTGCACCACCCTCAGAGAGACGAGGTCCCTGAACGAGTAGAGGCGCCTGACGCCGGGCCGGCCACCCGTCGATTGAACGCTTGGTTGCAACAAGCCGATGCGATCCCAGTAACGAAGCTGGTGCGCGGTGCATCCCGTAAAGCGGGATGCCTGATCAGCGGTGAAGCCCTCCATAGGTCCGATGACCTCCCAAACAACAGACAGGAACTAGAAAATATGCAAACCCACCCATGGCCGTGGACAAGCCCTCGTGGCTTTCCGGCCGCTTGCTCGATGAAGGTTGAATGTAACGCGCCGGTCCACGACGCGCCAAGCCGTTCAGGCAATTCGATTGAGTCCGCGAAGATATTTCTTGCGGCCAGCCCCGACGGCAAGCATCTCTGGGGGGCCATCCGAGTAAGCATGTGCCCGGCGCCGAGGCGCCGGCCCTACCGCCCGTGGCGGAGCCAGTAAACATGTGCCCGGCGCCGAAGGCGACGGCACTACCGCCCGTGGCGGAGCCAACTCTTTCCGCCCCGAGAATCCGGCGATCGTCGGCCGCGCAGCGCTAGAGGCGCTTATAGCGTTGCTTGACCCGGCGCTCCCACTCCTCGAGGAGCGCTCCCAGGCGCTGCTTTCTTCCACTCGCTTCGGAGCGGCGTCCAGCGCTGAGGTCGCGCAGTGACCCGGCGATCAGCACGATCCCGGCGACCATGCCGGCGAATGCGGCGACGCCTGCGAGCAGCGAACCCGTGACGAAGAAAGCTATCAGGACCACAAAGCCGATAAGCAGGACGGAAGCACCGAGCTTGACCCGGTGTATCTCGTCCAGGCGCGGGGCCCGCCTCCTGACACTGCGCGCGAAGCCCGGATCCTCAGCGTAGAGCTGTTTCTCGATGTCGTCGAGGATGCGCTTTTCGCGTTCCGAGAGAGGCACTATGGGCCGATTATAGAGAGGTCAGGCTGCCTACATGCCCCTTCCGGCACGGTGTCGCGGGTCCGGGGCCGCGGAACAAATGGCCCCTCAGTCACTGCGGTCGAGCAAGGCGGCCGGTCCTACGGCGTCGTCGCCGAAACGGGCACGAATCGAATCGACCGCGGATGCGGCATCCCTTCTCACGTTGCGCGACCCGCCGAGGAGGTCGAGTTGACCGGGCGGAGGCCCCGGCCCGAGGGAGGCAACGCTCACACCAAGGAGCCGGATGCGAGGACGCTGAGGGTTGAGCTTCAGATACAGGGCCCTCGCGGCGTCGTTTATGTCTTGGGTTGCGTCGATGGCCGAGGGTAGCGTCTTGGCCCGCGTGATCGTCGTGAAGTTTGCCCAGCGAATCTTGAGCGTCACCGTACGACCACACAACCCCTTGGCGCGCAGCCGGCCGGCAGTGCGGTCTGAGAGTCGGAGGACCTCCCTTAAGACGTCGGCGTCCGAGTCGAGGTCGTACGTATAGGTCTCCTCTGATCCAACCGATTTGGCCGGCTCGCCGGGCCTGACGGGGCGGTCGTCTATCCCGCGTGCGAGCGCAAATAAGTGTGCCCCAAGCGCATCTCCCACCGCCCGCTCGAGGGTGCGGCGAGGAATGCGGACGAGGTCCTCGACCGTCTTGAGCCCGAGGCGCCGCAGTGATTCGGCGGTCTGCTCTCCGACTCCCCACAGCGCCCGCACCGGCAGGGGCAGGAGAAACTCCTCGATCCCGTCGGGGGGTACCACGAGAAGGCCGTCGGGCTTGGCGAGGGTCGAGGCGAGCTTGGCTAGGAACTTGTTCGAGGCGACTCCCACGGTGCAACGCAGACCAAGCCCAGCGATGCGCCGCCTGATCTGCCCGGCGATCTCGGGTGGAGGTCCGAAGAGCCTGACCGAGCCTCCGACGTCGAGAAACGCCTCGTCGAGCGACAGTGGCTCCACAAGCGGGGAGAACGCCGTGAACACCTCGCGAATGCGTATCGAGAAGTCGGTGTAGGCGGCGAAGTCGTTCGGAAGGTAGATCGCGTGGGGGCAAAGCCGGCGCGCCCTCACCATCGGCATCGCCGAGCTCACCCCGAAGGCGCGCGCCTCATACGACGCCGAAGTCACCACTCCCCGGCCGCCCTGCCCCCCGACGATGACCGGCCTGCCCGCGAGCGACTCGTCCTTGATCACCTCCACCGAGGCGTAGAAGGCATCCATGTCGACGTGAAGAATCGGCGTGGCGACCGTTGCACGCCCTGCCCCGCCGGTCATTCGGTGAGCGCTCACCTGCCAATCCTGCCTCCAGCGGCCGCAGCCGGCGCGCAACAGAAGCGGGGCGGGCTCGGTCGGCCCAAGGGAGGGGTAGGAAGGGACACACCATGCGCCATCCGCTCACCGACCTCCTTCAGGCAGCGGCACGGGACAGGATGCCGCCCGCCGACGGAGCGGTGAGGGTACTGCCCGCCGTGGCCGGGCCCGTCGACGCAGTGCTTTCGTTCACTGCGCATCATGTGATCGTCGCCGACGTCGCCGAGACGGCCGTTCTCGCTCAGCTCCGTGGAGACGGATCGCAAGATGGACTCGGCGCCCCGATGGGGCCGGGCTTCTTGAGCTGGCTCGCCGCAGTAACGGGTTCGAGACCGGGAACCCTCGACGTCGTGTTGGTGTGCGAGCAGGGGGAGCCGGACGACGCCTCCTGGCTGGTTGCACGCCACTACCTACTCGATCACGCAAGGGTGCGGCGCGCCGTCCGGTACCGCACGGACGTGAGCGTGTTTGCCGACGGGGAAGGAAACGCCGTTTTAATCCTGGGCCGGGGCCTCGCAGGCAGTTGGGAAGTCGCATTTGAGGTCGAGCCGGCGTGGCGCAACCGGGGACTCGCAAAGGCCTTGCTCGAGGCCGCGCCCGGGCTCGTTCCGGGGGGTGAGCCGTTATTCGCCCAGACCGCCCCAGGCAATGCAGCCTCCCTCCGGGCCCTGCTCACCGCCGGCTTCAGGCCGATCGGCGGCGAGGTCCTGCTCCTCAAGTCGCGGCGAGCTTGATCGAGCAGGCACGGCCTGGGCTGAGGGCGTAGCGGCGCTCGACGCCTCCCGAGGCGCCTCAGGGGTCACCGGCCGGCGCTGCCACCGCTCGAATGCCAGAGGCGGCCTGCCGGCCGCAGGTCGCCGTCCTGAGTGGGCAGTCCGGCGAGCACCTGCTTGCGTCGTTGCCGGCCGATGGCGGCTGCAAGCGAATGCCCTGCCTTGCGATCGGCCGCCAGCTCGGCGAGGTCGAACACCTCCTGAGCCACTACCGTGATGCCGACGTTGCCGGGATCGGTCGGGTGAACCAGCGAGGCGCCGCCCCGCTTTCGCGCTACCCCTTTAACAAGCAGGAGCCACGAATGAAAAACCGTGCGGGCGGCGCGCCTCTGAACGCGCTCGAACACGGTCACGTCAATGGGCCCGGCGATCTCGTCGAGCGTCACGAAGATGATGCGCTGTCCCGAGCGGATCGCCGGGGTCTGGCTCGCCACCTTGACGCCGGCAACCCACACCTGCGAGTTGTTCCGCACTGCGCGCAGCCCACCGGCCGATACGCAGCCGAGCTCGGCCGTGAGCAGACTGTAGAGGTCCATGATGTGCCGACTGGCGTCGATTCCCGAGATGTCGAGCTCGGCCTCGGTCTCCTCGAGCGAGGTGTATTCGGGGAGACTCCCGAGCACCTCGCTCGGTCCACCCTCGTCAAGTGCCAACGACATCTGCGCGCCGGGCCTCGGCCTGGGCTCGGAGTAGAGCTCGACGGCGCGCCACAACAGCTCGCGTTTGCTCCGGGAGGGGAGGTGGGGAACGGACATGGAATCGAGGGCGCCGACGTGGATGAGGTTCTCGAGTACGGGCCGGGACAGATCGGTGCGCCGCCACAGGTCCTCGAGCGAGATAAAGGGGTGCTCTCCCCGCGCCGCGAGAATCGAGCCGGTCTCGGCCTCCGAGATCCCACGCACCTCAGACAGCGCGAGCCTGATCCCCGGCTTACCACCCGTCTGCTCGACACGGTAGACCTCGTCGGAGGCATTGACGTCGATCGGCAGGATCGGGATGCCAAAGAGCCTGGCATCGGCCACGATCAGGCGACGCGGGTACATGCCGGGATCGTGGGTGAGGACGCCGGCGAGGAACTCAGCAGGGTAATGGGCCTTGAGCCACGCCGAGATGTAGGTTGGCAGTGCAAACGCAGCTGCATGAGACTTGCAGAAACCGAAAGAAGCAAACGACACGACCTCGCGCCACAACGTCTCGGCATCCTTCCGGGAGAAACCATTGCTCGCAGCAGCACCGACGAACCACCCGGCAAGCCCGCCTTCCGGCTCGGTGACCTCGACGCCTCCCACCCCGACATCGTCGGCGTCGGCGTCGCCGAGGTGACGGCGCACGTAATCGGCGTCGTCAAGCGAGCAACCCGTGACCGCGGCGATCACCCTGATGACCTGTTCGTGGTAGACGACGACGCCGTGGGTTTCCTCGAGGATCGCGGCGAGGCTCGGATGCGGATAGCGCACCGGCTCGAAACCGTGACGGCGTTCAAGGAACGGCGACACCATGTCGGACTTCACAGGGCCAGGCCGGAACAGCGAGATGTCGATGACCAGGTCTTCGAAGCGGTTGGGCTGGAAACGCGCAAGCAGCTCGCGCTGGCCGGGGGACTCGATCTGGAAGCAGCCGAGCGTGCGCGACGACCGGATGAGCTCGAAGGTAGCAGCGTCGTCACGGGGGATCGAGTTGACGTCGACTCCCCCATGGTGCTCGGAGCGCACCCGGGCGATCTCGCCGCATGCGTGGGCTATCGACGACAGCATCCTGACCCCCAAGACGTCGAGCTTGACGAGGCCGAGGGCCTCTGCGTCGTCCTTGTCGGCTTGGAGCATCGTGAAGCCCTGGAACGACGACTCCATTGGGACCCTGTCTGCGAGGTCGGGCGAAGACAGGATCACACCCGAGGGATGAAGCGCCAGGTGGCGCGGCCAGCCGTCGATCGCGAGGCAAAGCTCGAAGAGCTGGTCGAGCTGGCCGGCCTTCAAGTTAGCGCCAGAAAGCTCGGGAAGGCGCTCGAGCGCTGCGGGGATGTCCTTTGCCCGCACGTGCGGAAACGCTTTGGCAACGACGTCGATCTCATCGGCCGGCATTCCGAGCGCCTTGCCGACCTCGCGGATCGCCATGCGCGCCCTGAACGTGTCGACCATGCAGCACACTGCGGTCTGGTTTTTTCCGTATGCATTACCGATATAGTCGAGGACTTCCTCTCTTCTGTGCGATTCGACGTCGACGTCGATGTCGGGGAGCTCGTCGCGCCGCGAGTTCATGAAGCGCTCAAACAACAGGTCGTAGCGCACGGGGTCGACGTCTGAGATGCCGAGCACGTAGCACACCAGCGAGCCCGCCGCGCTCCCCCGGCATGCGCAGCGAATGCCCATGATGTCTCGGACGTGGTCGACGATGTCGGCAACCAATAGGAAGTAGGCGGCCCACCCCATCTTGAAGATGACGCCGAGCTCGTGCTGGAGGCGGTCTTCAATGCCTTTTGTTACGCGATCGAAGCGGCGGCGCGCCCCTTCGTGACAGCGCTTGGCGAGCAAACCCGTCGGCGTATAGCCCTTGGGGATCGGGAGCTCGGGAAAGTGGTAAGTGTCGAAGTCAAGGTCGTAATCACAAGCGTCTGCGATGCGCAGCGACTCGTCGGCGGCCTCGGGCGCATCGTAGAACAGGTCACGCATCTCGGGCGCGCCCTTTAGGAAGTATTCGGAGGTTTGCCTAAGGGCCTGAGTGTGCGACAGGGGCACGATCGCGTTGATCGCATGGAGCAGCTCGTGCACGCAGGCGTCGGACCGCATCCCATCCTCGGCTCGCAAGGCCGCAAGAGGAGCAGCGTAGTGGACATCGTTGGTCGCAACGGCCGGGATGTTCGCCTCTTTGGCGATGCGGAGCAAACGATCTCTGAGCGTGTGGTCGCCGTAGCCGCGGTGATCGAAGACCTCGATGCGGTAGCCGTCGCCGATCGCCTCCCTCCATTTGCGGGCGGAGGCCGCGGCCTCGGGCATCCTGCCGGCGGCAGCAGCCAGGGCGATCTCTCCCCTGGCACAGCCGGATAGCACGAACAACCCGTCGGCCTTTTGTGCAATCTTTTCCATCGAGCTGAGCGGTGAGCCGCGCTCGTTGGCCAGATGCGCTTCGGAGATCAGCCGGCAGAGGTTGGCGTAACCGATCTTGTCCCTGGCAATGAGCGTGACATGCCCGGGTCCTCCGCCGTCCAGCCGAGCCCCCCCGGGTGCCGCAGATGTGGCGACGGTGAGCTCGGCGCCGTAGATCGGCTTGACGCCGGCGGCGCGACAGGCCTTTGAGAACCGAACTGCTCCCGTGAGAGCGTCGTGATCGGTGAGGGCGACGGCCTCGAAACCGCGCTCGGCGGCGAGATGGGCAAGCGCCTCGGCCGGGATCGCCCCGTCGAGCAACGACCACACAGAATGGCAGTGGAGGTGAGTAAATCCATTCATCGCCTGGGCTCAGGCCTCAGTCCCACAGCCTCGCCAGTCGCCAACCGCCGGTGGTGCGGTCTCGGTAGAGGTCGTAGACCGCACCACAGGAGCGCATGCAGCCGTCCGAGTCGAGATCTCCGGTTGCAAGCATCCCGGCGGGCCGGGCGAGAACCCGCCAGTACTCGCGCTCACGCATGCCGTTTTTCTCCTCTGCGGTCCGGCCGAGCCGGCCCCGCGTGCGGTTCCACCACTCCCCGGCCTCACGCCACGACATCAGACACTGGTCGATGTCGTAGCGGCGGTCTCGCCACGTGAAGGCGACCGGCGCGGCCTCCTCCAAGGGATCAGATGTCACCACGATCACCTCGTCGTAGCGCTTCGTCACACCACTCTCCTCCCCACACCTCGCCGTGAGCGGGAAGCAAGAGGCCCGACCAGCCGCCTTCCGGTGCGATCATCGAGACGACCGCTCGTCGGAGGCGGACCGATCGGGCCCCGTTCCCCACGTCCGGCTCCGGTGGGGCGGGGCCGGGGAACCCGCGCCGGAGGCTCGAAAGGAAGAGCCCTTCCACCAGAGTCGAACGTATGTTCGATAGTAGGACGGCATGCCGCCGGAGTCAACCCGGGGCGCAGGGAAAAAGCCAACCACCGCATCTCTCAGAAATTGCCAGATAACTGGTACGATGGAACCAGTTCGGCGCTTTCCAACCCGCAGACGCGGGATCGTCCCTACGTCAGACAACGCAGATCAAATCGAGGAGGGCGCCATCCGCCCTCCGGCTTGCAGCCGAATGAAAGCAATAAGTCGCGCGCAACCTCTCGCAAATAAGTTCGTTGTGACGGCTTAGAGACAGATCACTCAAGAAGGGGATTTCTCCCGTGACCGTCGAAAAAGTGGGGCAGCGTGTACCGCATCTCGTGGCGCTCCCGGCCGTCGAGGCCGTCGAGGAGCGGGTCGGCGTCCTCATAGTCGACGATCACGCCTTGCTGGCCGAACTCCTTCGAACAAGCCTCCAGGAACACGGGATGTACGTGGTTGGAGTCGTCAACGCGGCCGCCGATGCCCTATCGATCGCCCGGATGCGCCGGCCCGACATAGTGCTCATGGACCTGCGCCTGGCGGACGGAGACGGCATTGCGGCCGGTGCCCTGATCCTCGACCACCTTCCCGACACTCACGTGATAGCGCTGACCGGATTGAACGACGCTCGCATGGTGAGGGCAACGATGCGGGCAGGCTTCAGCGGGTACCTGAGCAAGGTCTCGCCCGTCGCCCAAGTGGTCAGGTCGATCACGGCGGTGCTCGAGGGTCAGGCGATCTTTCCCACTCGATTTAGCCGGGGGGCAGCCGGAGCCGGCGCTTCGGACGAGGTAGATGTCGATCTGCGAGTCGAGCAGCTGACCGCGCGTGAGCTCGAGGTGCTGGCTTTGCTTGCTTCCGGCGCGCCGGGGGCCAAGATCGCCCGCAGCCTTTCGCTCAGCTCCAACACGGTCCGGACGCACATTCAAAACATCCTCTCGAAGCTCCAGGTGCACTCGCGCCTCGAGGCGGCCGCGTTCGCGGTGCGCCACGGCATCGTCGAAGTCGACTGACCGAGCACCCCCCCGCCTCGAGCGACCAGGCTTGCACCCGGTGGCCCTTGGGCATGGCCGGTATACTTTCGGATGAGGGGGAAGCAGCATCGAGCACTGGTTGTGACTTCTCAGGAGATGATCGCGGCACCCTTATGACTTCCCCAAGCAGGCGGCGAACCGCAACCGCCGCGCCTCCCGACGCCGACCGGCGCCCGGCGACCGCGCCAGGTCCCGAGCAAGGGCCAATGTTCGTTCAGGTTGTGACGGGCCGCCCTCTGGCTCATCAAACCGCGCTGCAGGCATGGCACAACTGGCTCAAGGAGGTCGGGTCGCGGCTGCCTGGATGGTTAGGAGGGACGAGCGGCATCTCCCCAGATGGAAAGTTCATCGCCTTACTCCGATTCGAGGCAATTACCGCCGGCGTTTTCACCAGCGAGCGCCCCGGAGAGGACAAGTGGTGGGCCGACTTCACACGCTGCTTCGCCGAGGCGCCCATAGTGGTGGACTCATCCGAGGTCGATGTTGCGATGACGGGGTCCCCCGAGGAAGCTTCCTCCGTCCAGTTCGTGCTTGCCCGGACAAGGAATCCGGCCCGGGTCCGCCGTCTAAATGCGCGCCTCAAGCCCCTCGTAGCGCGTCATCACCCGGATGTGATCGGCAACATCGTCGCGTGGCATTCGAACGGAGACATGACGGAGGCTGTCTACTTCGCGCCGGCAGGCTCCGCCACCAAGCGGGACGGAGCTCTGCCCGACACTGAGCTCGAGGAGCTCGAGGAGCTCGATCGTGCGTGGTTTTCTGCCCTGGATGATGTCGAGTTCATAGCAATAGGCTAGTTGAGTCACCGACCCGTCACCACGGCATAGGCCGGGGCGAGTTCGCCGGGCGGCAGAGGCAGGGGCGGGCTCGACCGACCGCAGAAGCTGAGCGAGTCTCTAAGCTCCGATAGGGAAAGTGGGCTGTGTTTGGAACCCAATCGCAGGGCATCAGACAACAGCTCGTCACCTGGTGGCCCACAGGATGAGCTGAGCATTCTGCTCGGGATCACGCGCGCCTTCGTGTCCGCAGCAACCCTGGACGAGGCCGCGCTGTGGATGTTGGAGTGGGTCAACAAGGCTACGAACGGCGACGTTGCCGCCATCCGATTGGCGTGTCCCGACGTTGGAGGGACCCTGCGCTCCGTCGCCGAGGAGGGGGACGGGGCTCGCCTGCAAGCCATGCAGGGCTGGCAGGGCACAAACGCTGCGTTCACCTCAAAGGCGGCGGTGGCTCGCAGCCTGGATCGACCGTTCGTCCAGCGGGCCTGGCCCCTCGTTTCGAGGGGCGAGTCGTTTGGCGTCCTCGAAGTCGTGGCGCGGGCCGAGGTGCTTGACCGCTCGCAGAGGCTCATCGAAGCCATCTCAAGCCAAGGTGGGATCGTGCTTCGTAATCTCAGCGCCGCTGAAGCGAGAGGGACCGAGGTTGCCGGCGAGACGACAGACCTCGTGCTTCGGCTTCTCAGAGCCACATCGAGAACCAGCGCGCTCAAGGCCGCACTCGAGCTCGCAAGCGAAACACTTGATGTCCCGGTGATCGCGTGGGAAAAGGACGACGCCGTCGGCCTGCTGCATGCAACGGGGGCCCTTGGCGTGGCAGGAGAGGTGGAAGCCGGCCTGATCGAGAGACTCCCTTCGTTGCCACCCTGGGACGGCTTGGGCGCCGGCGAGAGGCGGCAACTGCTGATCCAAGTATCCGCGACCTTGGGTGTGGACGGCGTCACCGTGGCCGACTCCGATGACGCGTTGCTGATGGCGCCTGTCCCCGACCGGCTTACCGCGGCGTTCGAGACCGTCGGCTCGATTCTTCAGGAAAGGCTAAGGGTCCTTAGAGTCGAGGCTTCGCTTCGGGACCAAGACGAGCGGCTGGCTCAGGGCATCGCCTCCACCGCGCATGAGCTTCGCAGCCCACTCGTTGCAACCAAGATGGTCATCGAGCGTCTCCTGCAGGCGCCTGAGGACGTTGAGTTGTACCGGGATCTCCTCAGGCGTTCAGGCGAAGAGCTCGGTTGGCTTGCAACATTCGTGGAAGAGCTGATGCTGTCGTCCGCCGGGTACGACACCCTTGACAAGCAACCGACCGACATCATGCGCGTCATACGGCAGACGGTCGAGTCCTGTCCGATCGAAGGGGCAGTGGAGCGCGTGGCTGTATGGCCGCCGGATCCTGTGATGGCGCCCGCCGATCCGAGGTATCTCAGAACCGCCCTCGGCAACGTCATCCGGAACGGTCTCACCTACTCGCCCGCAGACGGCCGGCTGCACGTCGAGGTGGACTCCAGGGGCGGCCGAGTGGTGATCAAGGTGCGAGATCACGGCCCAGGGATCGCACCCGCCGAGCGTGACGCTGTGTTCGATATGTTGAGCCAAGGCAGCGCAGGCAAGGACCGAGGCGGAGCGGGGCTTGGGCTCTTCATCGCGCGCCGAGCAATGGAAGCGCAGGGCGGCACGATCTCGATCCAACCCGGCGGCCCCGGCACGACTGTGGTCCTCAATCTTCCCCTCGACTGAATCTTCACACAAGACCGAGCGAGGGACATGGCGTCCCGAGCCAGGCCATGTTAAATTTAAGGTTCGTTGGGGAAGGGACGACAACTGAATCAACTCATGAACCAACTGAACAATGTCCCTTAGGGCAAGCCAAACCGGAGGATCTCAGTGGAGATAAACAACTTTTTGCGCGCCTTGGGCCATCGCCTGTGGATAATACCCGTGGTACCTGCGCTCGCCATCGCCGTTGGCCTCGGCTACCTTCTGTCTCAGCCTCCACAGTACATGGCCTCAGCCACCCTCATCTCTCCCCCATCCGCCGGAGCCGGGACGGGCAATGCGGCCGACGTCGTAGCCCAGAGCGTCTCCAACATCGAAGGAGCGATCACATCGGGCCCGGTCGTCGAACAGATCTCGATCACCACAGAGGTGCCGGGCGGAGCCGTTAGGGACGGGCTCGACGGCGTGCAGGTGGGAGGCGCGAACATCGTTGAGATCTCGTACACGGGCGGAGATCGTGAGGTGGCCTCTCGCGTCGTCACGGCCGCCGTAGACGAAGTGCTCAAGCTGCGAAAGGCGCTCGGCTCCCCCAACCTCAAGACCATTCCCGGATCCGAGGAAGTGGATGAGATCTCGAGGTCTTCGACCCTGACTCGCGGTCTCATCTCGGTTACCGGGCTGGCCGTCCTCCTCGCTCTCGGCCTCGTGTTCATCCTCGAGACGATCAGCCCGTCGAAGTCGAAGAAGCCCGAGGCGGCCGGCCCGACCCCAATCGCTTCGACGCACCACATCGAGGACTCGCGGGCGGGCTCATCCGATGCCGCTCCCTCGAGCGTCGCTTCCGAGCAGCCCCGCCGGTGGGTGAGACCCGGCTCCTCGAACCGGGGAAGCTAAGCCGGCGCCGCCAAGTCAATCCGGCGCGTACCCGGGCGTAGCCCCTGCTAGGCGATCCGGGCCGTCTCGGACCGATCGGCCTCGGCAACGGCGCTCCGGCCCAGGCACTGCAGATAAAGCGACTCGGTCGCCTCCATCGCCCCGCCCCACGTGTAGGTGTGAAGAACGTGGCTCCGAAAGCTCTGAGCTCCTGCCTGCTCGGCCGCCGGGTCCATGAGGGTGCGGCGAATGCACGCCGCAAGGGCCTGCTCGTCTCCGCAGGGAAAGAGGTGATGGCCGGGCCCGTCGGATCCGATGATCTCGAGGTGAGGTGCGATGTCGCTCGCAATGACCGGTGTACCGTGCGAGGCGGCCTCGAGAAGCGTCAGTGGAAGACCCTCGAGCGACGAAGGAAGCACGAAGGCGGCAGCGTTCGCATAGAGCTGTGACAGCTCATCCCCGTACACGTAACCCGTAAAGACGACTCGATCGTCCGACAGACCAAGGTCCCGAACCAATCTCACGAAATCGTTCGTGTAGCTTGACTCTCCGCCGATGACAAGCCGCATATCGCCCTTCAGGCGGCGCCAGGCACGGATCAGCATATCCGGCGCCTTCTCGGGAACGATTCGCCCAACGAATAGGACGTAGCCGCCCCGGTCGAGACCGAACTTTTCAAGCGCGTCCGTGCTCGAGATCGGCAGCGGCTCCTCGACACCATTGGGGATGTGCGCCGCAACCCTGCCGTAGCGGGACTTGTAGTGCTCCGAGATGCTGTCGGACACCGCTATGGTCGCGTCCGGGACATGGGCGCTCAGCCACTCCCCCGTCTTCAGTATCGTGCGGGCGGCGAAGCCCCACTTGGCGCGGTCTCCGTCGAGCCCGTGGACCGTCAGAACGACCTTGGCCCCCGACAGAAAGCGCGGGATGACGGCCGGGATGCCCGGGCCCACTGCGTGGTAATGGACGATGTCATACGACTGGCCACACGCGACGGCAGTCGAAAGCGCACTGTGGACGATGGCGTCGAGGTGCTTCGTCCCGACGGTGGGGAGATGACGCAAACGCATCCCCCTGTATTCGACGAGGCGATCATCGACGTAGTTGTTGCGGCTGAACACCGTGACGCGGTGGCCGCGCGCGGCGAGGGCCGCGCCAAGCTCTTCGACGTGGTGCTCGACGCCGCCGAAGGTGGCGGGAATCCCCCTCTGCCCGATCATCGCTATCCGAAGGGGTTCGCTTCTGACCTCGACCAACGGCCGCCGAGGGCTCTGCCTCAAAGTCTTGAGCTCGCCGGGGTCACCGACCTCCGCAACGCTGGTCAGCACAGTGCCCTCGCCATCGAGGCGCTCGGGCTTTCTCCGCGGTTCAAGGCGGCTTGTGGCCCGTGCCTCTTGGGGCATCCCCTGGCTCTCCCGCCTCCCGGCGAGGTAGCCGGCCGTGGCCCCGTCGATTGGAGCTACCGCCACCCCGGCCGCGAGTCTGGCCCCGGCTCCGGGCGAGTCGCCCTCGATGAGGACAGAAGATCTCTTGGATTGGAAAAAGCGCCGTATCATCCCACTCCCACTATCGTTCGCAAGCGCCTTGGTACCCAAAGAACGCTCCGCCCCTCAAGGGGTGATTCTATGTCGAGGTTGTCCTACCCATCTTAGGAGAAAACGCTCACCTCGACCACGATTCGTACGTCGTAAATCTTCTAACGCGAATGGATGAGGTGGGGCGTCACCGGTGCGCTGCAAGCCCAAAGCCCCTCCCGGTGCCCTTCGATCGGTTACACCTTGTGGTCGTATGGTTGCGCTTCGAAAAGAGCACGCTCCCTTTCCTCTGTCGGCCGGGCTAGGACGCCTTTCGAGAGCGCGCCGGAGCCGTGGCCCGGCAGTATCCAGCCCATCTCTGGGGCCCGAACTCGGCACAGAAGGAGCCCGCTCCCTGCGTGCCCGGCCGAATGAACATTGTGCGAAATGCTCAGTCCACGGCGTGGGGCCGAGACATCAGGAGATCATCTGAGCAAGTCTTGCTCGGCCGACGCCGGGACCATGGTCCCCGAGCATCCAGCAGAGCGATTGACGCGCTTGTGCCTAACCGCCGGATGAGTCTATTGTGGCGGTCATCCCGTGCCGAGGGCAGTCCCTGGATCGTCCGGGTTTCCCCCTCGAGCGCCCTCAACTTTCGACTCCCCTGGAGGTAAGCGGCGATGAATCAACCGAACCGCGACATACACAAGGGCCTAGCCGGTGTCGTGGTAGATACAACGGCCGTCTCGACCGTGGTGGAGGCCACCAACTCGCTGACCTATCGGGGCTACGCGGTCCAGGAGCTCGCTGAGGCGTGCAGCTTCGAAGAGGTCGCCTATCTCATCTGGTACGGAGACCTCCCGGACGAAAAGGCCCTGCAGGAGTTTCGGCAACAGGAGCGAGCCAAGCGCGAGCTCAGCAAGTCGATGATCTCGGTGATGGAGGACCTCCCCGAGGACTGCCACCCAATGGACGCGTTGCGCACGGGGGTTAGCTGGCTTGGCACCGAGCAGCCGGCGGAGGATGACACCAGTGCGGAAGCGGCCCTTGCCAAGGCCGTGGACCTATTCGCCAAAATGCCGACGATCGTGGCGTCCGACCTCCGGCGTCGACGAGGCCTGCCAAGGATCCCCCCAGATCCCGGGCTCGGTTTCGTCGAGAACTTCTTTCACATGTGTTTCGAAGATGTTCCCGATCCAGAGATCCTGCACGGCTTCGAGATCTCATTGATCTTGTACGCCGAGCATAGCTTCAATGCATCAACATTTACGGCGCGAGTTGTGACTTCTACTCTGTCCGATATGCACAGCGCCATCACCGCTGCGATCGGGGCTTTGAAGGGACCGTTGCACGGGGGCGCCAACGAAGCTGTGATGCACATGATGCTGGAGATCGACGACCCCGAACGAGCGAGCGAATGGTTGCGGAAGGCACTCGCAGCCAAGGCCAAAGTGATGGGATTCGGCCACCGCGTGTACAAGCATGGAGACTCACGGGTCCCAACCGCGAAAGAGGCGCTCATCCGGACGGCGGAGATCACCGGCGGGAGCAAATGGATCGAGATGGCCGACAACCTCGAGCAAACCATGCTGGAAGAGAAGGGGATCCACCCGAATCTCGACTTCCCAACCGGACCCGCCTACTTCCTCATGGGGTTCGATATCCGAATGTTCACCTCGATTTTCGTGATGAGCCGCGTCACAGGATGGTCGGCGCACGTGATCGAGCAACTGAGCGACAACAGTCTCATTCGGCCGCTTAGCTCGTACATCGGCCCCGAGCAGCGCCACGTCCCACGGGCAGGTGCTCGGCTCGGCGGATGACACCCAGGGTAGCTCTCCGGTCCCCACATCGCCTTGAGAAGCTGTTCGAGCCGAAGCTACTACTATTCTTGAGTGGATAACAGCGCTGCGCGAGCGCGGCCCGCGCGAGAGTTAATCGCATTGATTGCGGACTCTGATGGCTTTGGGGCCTGGGATGAAGATGTCGTGTCCTCGGACCCCCTTGACTTCGTCGACGTAAAGCCCTACACGCGCCGGCTCGCCGAAGCACGCGCGAAATCGGGCACATCGGAGTCCGTCCTCACCGGTCGAGCGGTCGTGGGCGGACACCCGGTGGTAGTCATCGCCGGCGAGTTCTCCTTTCTGGGAGGCAGCACGGGGATTGCGAGCGGGGAGCGAACCGCCCGCGCGTTTGAGCGGGCTGCGGACCTCTCGCTGCCCGTGATAGCCCTGCCCTCGTCGGGCGGTGCCCGCATGCAGGAAGGCAGCCTCGCTCTCATGCAGGTGATCAAGACGGCGGCCGCAGCAACGAGGTTTCGGCGCGCCGGACTCCCCTACATCGCCTACTTGAGCCATCCCACCACGGGAGGCGTGCTCGCATCGTGGGGGTCACTCGCACACCTGACGTTCGCAATGCCGGGGGCTTTGATCGGCCTCATGGGCCCCAGGGTCATGAGCCTTGCTCAAGGTGCGTCACTCGAGGTCATCCAGCGCGCAGAGCACCTCCTCGCCAGGGGCCTGGTCGACGGAATCTTTCCACCCGAGGAGCTGCAGGCCAGGCTGGCAAGGCTGCTATCGACGCTTGACCACAGCGTCGATCCCTATCCCCTCGATGCTTCCCCCACCGAGGAGTTCGTGCCGGGGCGGAAGGACGCGTGGGAATCGGTCAATCTTTCTCGTAACCCCGATCGCCCGGGAGCGCGAGCCTTGATCGAGGCCTGCGCGACCGACCTCACGGTGATTCATGGAGACGCCCTTGGGGGCGGGGATGATCCGAGTTGCTTTGCCGCTATCGGGCGAGTGACCGGTGTTCCGGCGGTGATCCTGGCGCAAGATCGAGACGCAGGACCTGGGCCTTCGCCGGCGGCTTTCCGCAAGGCTCGCCGGGGAGTGCGCCTTGCCGATGAGCTTGGCCTCCCCCTCGTTACGGTGGTCGACACAAGCCGTGCCGAGGTCACCGCCGAGGCCGAAGCAGGCGGGCTCGCGGCCGAGATCGCCCGATGCCTTGGCGAAGTGACGGATCTGCGCACTCCCACCGTCTCGGTCCTTCTCGGGGAGGCAAGGGGCGGACTCTCCCTGCCCCTTCTTCCGGCAGACCGCGTGATCTGTGCCGAAAACGCGTGGCTTGGCCCGATCGCCCCCGAAGGCGCATCGGCGATCCTGTACCGGGACAAGTCTCATGCCCATGAGCTTGCCAGGGCCCAGGGGGTGTCTCCATTGGCGTTGCTTGGTTTCGGCATAATCGATGTGGTGGTGCCCGAGTTTCCTTCTGCGGACAAAGAGCCCCGAGAGTTCGTGGAACGCGTGACGGCGTTCATCGCCACCCAGCTTCGCTCCCTTGTGGCTCAAGATTCCGGCGAGCGTCTTGCGGCGCGGGTGGCGCGTTACAGAGGAATCGGTGAAGTCACCGCGCGGGACGGCTGAGAGATGCGGGTGCTCGTCGTCGAAGACCAGATAAAGATGGCGGAGCTGCTCAAGCGCGGGCTCCAGGGCGAGGGCTACGCTGTAGATCTGGCGCACACCGCTTCGGAAGCGTTATGGCTCGGCACTGAGAACCCATACGACGTAGTGCTGCTCGACATCATGCTCCCAGGGGGCAGCGGTATCGAGGTGTGCCGCGGCCTGCGAGAGGCAGGTCGGTGGGCCCCCGTGATCATGCTCACCGCCAGAGACGCGGTGGATGACAGGGTGGCGGGCCTCGACGCCGGCGCCGACGACTACCTTCCGAAGCCGTTCTCTTTTGCTGAGCTCCTTGCCAGGATGCGAGCCTTGCTTCGGCGAGGGCAACCCCAAAGACCCTCGCTATTGAACGTCGGCGACCTGGTCTTGGATCCGGGCACGCAACAGGTGACGCGTGCAGGAGCTCCCATCGAGCTAACCGCCAAGGAGTACTCTCTTCTCGAGTACTTCATGCGCCACCCCGGACAGGTTTTGAGCCGAACACGGCTCATCGAGCACGTTTGGGACATCGCCTACGAAAGCGATTCAAACGTCGTTGATGTCTATGTGAGCTACCTCAGGAACAAGATCGACCGGCCTTTCGGGCGCGAGTCACTCGAGACGGTGCGCGGGGCAGGTTACATGTTGCTCGATGAGGCCGGAGGGACAGTTGCCCATAAGGGCTAGGCTCACCGTCTTCTTCTCACTGCTCATGGCGCTGGTCCTTGCCGGTTCTGGATTGATCCTCTACCTGAAAATCCAGCAAGGCTTCGACCTTTCGATTGAGCAAGCGCTTCGCTCGAGGGTCAACAGGGTGCTCCGTGACCTTCGCGCGAGGCCTGGTTTCGAGGGTCCCGGCAGCGCGGCGCTGCCACTGGGCGAGCCCCTGATCCAGACCCTTTCGCCGGGCGGCTCGATCACGCGCTCAAGCGACGGTCTCGCCCGGCTGCCGCTGCTGTCCTCGGCGGCGCGTGAGAGCCTCGCGGCGCCCCGCTATTACGAGCGGGTCGTTACCGTTTACGGAAAGCAAGTCACGGCCAGACTGCTGGCCGTCCCATCGGACACCGGCTCCATAGCCGTTGGGGTGCAGCCGCTCGGCCAACGCAGGAGGGCGCTCAGCAGGCTCGCATTCCTGTTGTGGACGGTCGGTCCTTCGATACTTGCCCTGACCTCGGGGGCCGGCTGGCTCCTTGCCGGCGCCGCCTTGAGACCCGTCGAAGCCATGCGTGCAGCCGCCGCCGCCATACCTGCCGACGGGCGCGGCAAGCGCTTGCTCGTCCCCGAGACCAAGGACGAGATCGCCCGCCTTGGCGACACTCTCAACGCGATGCTTGATCGCTTGGAAGAGGGGCGTGAGCGCGAACGCCGGTTCGTAGACGATGCCAGCCACGAGCTGCGCACACCCCTTGCGATCCTGAGAACCGAACTCGAGGTTGCACTTCGGGGCAGTCGTTCAAGAGCGGAGCTCGAGATCGCGTTGCGAAGCGCGCTCGTTGAGTCGGACAACTTGAACCGCCTGGCGGAAGACCTTCTCGTCCTTGCTCGTTCTGATCGCGGCAGGCTCACGATTACCCGCTCGCCGATCGACCTCGTAGCCCTCGTAGGACGAATCACAGACAGCTTTGCAGCGCGAGCCGAGAGCTCGAAGCTCACGTTCGAGCGCAGGGTGGCCAACGGCACCGAAGTTCTCCTCGACGAGTTGCGGATCACCCAGGCGCTTGGGAACCTGATCGACAACGCCATGCGCCACACCCCGGAGGGAGGCACACTCACCATCGAGGCAAGCTCAGAAGACGGTTCGGCTTTGATCAGTGTGGCCGACACGGGGGAAGGGTTCCCCGTGAGCTTGCTTCCCCGCGCGTTCGATCCCTTCTCACGGCCCGACGACGACCGGAGCGGGCAGAGCGGCGGTGCCGGACTAGGGCTCGCCATTGTGCGCGCGATCGCAGAAGCTCATGGAGGAAAGGTCGAGGCCTGCAACCGGCCACAAGGGGGCGCGCTCGTTCGCCTTCAGCTTCCCCACTGACTGTTTCTTCAAGCTTCGTTACGCAGTCCTAGCGAGCCGGCCCGTTCTTGGCCCGGGACATTCGCCTCTCTCATCGTCCTCTAATCATCGACGTTGCAGACTCGAACGACGGGCAGCCGCCCGGGCATATATCGGCAGCTTAGGCACGAAGGGAGCGGTGAGGTGGCGCAGGCGACCCTGGAAATGCGCACAGAACGGCCGGCGTTTCCCGTAACCGAGCAAGGGCGCGTGCTGATCATCGCCCAGGAGGGAACCCATCGCGGCGCACTGGCAGCGAGCCGAGCCCTGTCGCGCGCAGGTTGGCTTGTTGGGTGCGGTTCGAACGATCGCACGAGCATCGCCGGCGCATCGCGCGGCACTCGGCACTGGCATCGAATCCCCTCCCCCGCCGGCAACCTCGACGGGTTTGTGGAGGCCGTGAACAGGGCAGTGGCAGACGTGGGCTACGAGGTGATAATGCCCGGCGGAGACGCCGAGACCCTGGCGCTTTCGGCAACCCGAGACCGCATCCTGGCCCACGTGCCCTACCCCGCCCATGCCAACGTGATTCGAGCGTTCGACAAGCTCCACCTCGCCACAGAAGCCGTCAAGGCCGGGCTCGGAGCGCCGCGAACGGCGCTTGCAACCGACTCCGAGCTCGACCGAGTAGACGGACCGGTCGTGATCAAGACGCGCCTTCATTGGGCTCCGGGATCGGAGCATGTCGCCCTGCGGTTGCCGACCGCCCTCGCGTCCGGCCGGCAAGAGGCAGTGGAGCAAGCCGCGCAAATCCGCGCTGCGGGAGGCGATCCAGTCGTGCAGCAGATCGTCGCCGGTCCGATCATGCACTGTCACGCTGCCATGGATAGAAGCGGGCGGATGATTACTTGCGTCAAGCAGCTTTCTGAGCCCCTCACCATGCCACCTCAGGGAGGGACACGGGTCCGCTCGAGGACGGTGCCCCTGGAGCCTGAGCTTGGCAGGGGCGTAGAGTTGTTCCTGAGGAATCTCGGTTGGTACGGCTTCGCAAGCCTGCAGTTCATCCAACCCGACGACGGCCCGCCTCAACTGATCGACTTCAACGGGCGCCTGTCCATGTCGCTCGAGCAGAGCATCGCGGCAGGAACCAACTTTCCAGACCTCTGGGCCTCAATAGCGACGGGAAGAGAGTATGGATCGGTACCTCCACCCCGCCTTGGGGTTCGCTTTCAATGGCTCGAAGGGGATCTGCAGCGAGCGCTTACGGAGCGGCGCGGTGGCCTGGTTCACGATGTTGTGGGTTGCCTGCGTTACGCACGCGGGGCTGTGCACGGAGTGTGGCGGAGAGACGATGTGCGCCCCGGCCTCCGTTACTTGACTTACTACCTCCGCCGGATCCCCAAGATGATCGGGTTGCTGGCCCGCGCCGCGTCCACTTGGGCGCACCGGCTGACAGCCTCAGCAGAGCGCGCCGTCGAATCTCGGGGCTGATTGCCACACCTTCTCTCAAAAAGGCACATACGCACTAATCGAGTGGGCACCGCATGCAATCACCACGGTCCTGCTACCTTGGTCGCCCATGCGGGTGCTGCTGATTGCTCAAGAGGGAACAGACCGGGGAGCCCTGGCGGTGAGCCGCGCCCTGGCGCGAGCTGGCTGGATGGTCGGATGCGGCTCTAGCGAGCCGACCGGGCTTGCGGCTGCGTCGCGGTCGACGAGCCACTGGCATCGAATCCCCGCTCCCTCCAGGGACTTCGAGGGCTTCGTTGAGGCCACCCAGGCTGCGGTCGATGAGCGGGGTTACGAGGTGATCTTTCCCGGTGGGGACGCCGAGACGCTGGCGCTGTCGGCCGGGCGTGACCGCATCAATGCGTGCGTGCCCTATCCCCCCCACGAGGCGGTGATGCGGGCCTTCGACAAGCTCGATCTGGCAGAAGGCGCCGTGAAGGCCGGGCTGTCCGCACCGAGAACCGTGCTTGCCACAGACGAGGAGCTTGCGCGGGTAAGTGGCCCGGTCGTGGTCAAGTCACGCCTTCATTGGGCCCCCGGCTTGCAGGCTGGGTCCCTCCGGCAGCCAACCACGGTTGTCTCCAACCAAGAGGAGGCCAGACAACGTGTCATGGAGATGCGCCGAGGGGGGGCCGAACCGCTGCTGCAAGACATGGTGGAGGGCAGGATCATGCACTGTCATGCCGCCATGGATCGCAACGGGCACCTGATCACCTGCGTGAAGCAGGTGGCCGAACCACTCACGTTGCCACCCGACGGGGGCGCGCGCGTTCGTTCCCAAACCGTCCCGCTCGAGCAAGAGCTTGCCGACGGCGTCGAGTCCTTCCTGAGGGATCTCGGGTGGTACGGCTTCGCAAGCCTGCAGTTCATGCAGCCCGATGTCGGGCCCCCTCAACTGGCCGACTTCAACGGGCGGATCTCCCTTTCGTTCGAGCAGACCATTGCGGCCGGAACCAACTTTCCCGACCTGTGGGCCCGCGTTGCCACCGGGCGTGCCTTCGAAGAGGCGCCGCCGACTCGCTTGGGAGTTCGATTTCAATGGCTCGAGGGTGACCTTCAGCGGGCATTGTCCGAACGCCGAGGCGGGCTCGTGGCGGATGTGGCCGACTGCCTTCGCTACTCGCGCGGAGCGGTGCACGGGGTGTGGAAAAAAGACGATCCGTGGCCGGCCATCCGCTACTGGCTCTACTACCTTCGCCGAGCCCCCAAGATGATCAGGGAGCTGCTCGGGAGACGCTCGCAGACAGACGCCGCGAGCACGCTCGACCCGTGGCCCCAGGAGTGATCGGATGAGGGTGAACGCACCCCAGAAGGGCCGCCGCCGTCAGCGCAGGCTGTAACCGTATCTCAGCAGCAGCGGCCAGGTCAGAGCGGTGACGAACAACTGATCGATCCGACGCATCTTGTGCATCCACTCCATGTCGTTGCGCAACTCGACGGTCCCCGTCGTGAACCTGCTTGGATTACCCGACACAGAATGTGTGGGCGCGAGCCGGACGGTCGAGGCCCCCACAAGCGGCAGGGCCGCCGGTGATTCCCCGACGAAGCTCAGGATCTCCTCGAGAGCGGCCTGCGGGCGGCTAACGAAATCCTCATATCTCAGGAGCAGATAGCGGCGCGGCCTGCGTCTCCACAGCAACTCCGCTATCAACTGCCATCTGACCCACCGGCGCGCGCTCTCAAATGGGGTCTGACGGAGCATCAAACGGTCGTCGCCAAAGTCGGGCAGCGACCTCTTGCGCAGCCATGAGTAGGCCGTCGCCCTTGGGTCCCTAACAAGGTGAACGAGGTATAGATCGACGCCTGCGACCGAGTCGACCCGCTTGGCGTGGACGGGCGATTTAGACGAGTCGACAATCACACGACAACCGGTTTGCTCGTGCACCGCGCGATAAAGGG
>JACCZU010000103.1 GCA_013695835.1 Candidatus Aridivita willemsiae | reverse complement strand
CGCTGAACTCCTCCAGGTCTGTAAGGCCCGAGAGCTGATCCCATATTCGCTCAGGATCCACATCGAGGTAGGCGTGCACCAGGACATTACGGAGGCCCACCGCAACTCGCAGGCGCTGGGCCAGGGGCCGACCGATCACATCCAGGCCCGCCAGCGCCGAAAACGACGAGCCGTAATCTTCTGGGGTGGCCGCAGAATCCTCGGCCACGATGTGAAGGGCAATATCGATCGCGCTTTGTATCGCAAGCTGAAGGTGCCGCTCGGCTTGTGTTTGCAGGCCGGGATCGGCGACGAAGGCGCCTCGACCCGTCGCTTGAATTCGTCCAAGTCTTGCGACCCGCCGGTCGATCTCGCGAAGCCGGCGCCGAACGGCATCAGGGTCGACCAACCGGCCCTCCTCGAGCCTGTGCTGCAAGCCTGCGGCGAGCGTTCGGCGCATCGGCTCCATATCTAAGTAACGGTCGACGGTTGCGACCCAGTGGCCGACACGTACCCGCTCGTTGCGGTTCACGATTGGACGACCGTCCCTCAGAACCCGGTAGGCCAACGCGACCGGGGCATCGTTGAGTATCACCACGTCGACCTCTGAGCTTTTGATTGAGGAAGTGAGCGCGGCGATCAGCTCGAGATGCCGGCGCCCGATGTCGGCGTCGTCGGCCAGCAGGACGGCGACGTCGAGGTCCGACAGCGGACCTGCGCGCCCTCGGGCAACGGAACCAAAGACGTAGGCCAACACCACGTCGTCTTCGGGGGCCAGACATTCGCGCAGAGGGGCCACCACATCATCGTGTCTCACAGTGAGCTCAGTGTACGGGCGGGCCCGCCCTCACTGCCGTTCATCGGAGGCGTGCGTCACCGGCGGTTTCGTTGCCGGCGCTTGGCCTCGATTAGCTCTTAGGGTGAAGGGCATGGAGCTTTACGCCGCCATGACCACGACCCCAACGACGAGGTTCTACAGGCCCGACCCCGTCCCCTCTGAGGTCCTGCACAGGATCCTCGACGCGGCGCGCCATGCCCCGAGCGGAGGGAACCGGCAGGGCTGGCGGGTCGTGGTTGTCACCGACGCTGCACTTCGCAGGAAGCTGCGCGATCTCTATCTGCCCCCATGGCGAGAGTATGTTGAACGCCTCGTGGCCCGGGCGGGCGGCAGGCGGAGTCGCTCGCTCGAGCGTTCCGACGAGTTCGCGGAGCACCTCCACGACGTTCCGGTGCACCTGGTCGTGTGCGTCGACGTTGGGGCGCTCACGATCACCGACGATGAGCTCGGCCGGCCGAGCATCGTCGGCGGCGCTTCCATCTACCCCTTCGTGCAGAACATCCTGCTCGGCTGCAGGAATGAGGGCCTCGGCGCTGCGATCACGACGATGCTGTGCCGCAGGGAGCCCGAGGTTAAGGACCTCCTCGCCATCCCCCCGGAGTACGCCATGGCATGCCTACTCGCGGTCGGCTACGCGGACGAGGATCGCAGGCCGAGCAAGATCTCCCGGCGTGATGTAAGTGAGATCGCTTTTCGTGACACCTTCGACGGCGGCCCGTTCGAGGCATGAGGCCGAGCTCCGGCCAAGGTTGCGCGTCGAGGCACCGCACTTGACCGGACGCAGTGTCTGATGGCGGGTCGTACCCTGGGTCGATGGCGGCTTCTGTGAGGACTCGGATCGCGCCGGCCCCCAGCGGCTCGATCCACGTCGGCAACGCGCGCACCGCTCTCTACAACTGGCTCTTCGCACGCGGGCAGGGTGGAGTCTTCGTCCTGCGCGTCGAAGACACCGACCAGAGCCGCGTGAGCGAGGAGTCCTACCAGGCGGTCCTCGAAGACATGCGCTGGCTCGGGCTCGCCTGGGACGAGGGGCCGGAGGCCGGAGGTGAGTTCGGGCCCTACCGCCAGAGCCTCAGGAGCGACCGCTACGATGCCGCCGCGCTGAGCCTCGTTGACGCCGGGCATGCCTACCGCTGCTACTGCACGCCGGCCGAGCTCGCAGAGCGGCGCAAGGCCGCGCGCGGCTCCCAGGCCGCGCCCGGTTACGACGGCCGGTGCAGGGATCTGACCGAACGGCAGCGGAGCGCTTTTGACGCTGAGGGGAGGTCGTGGTCGCTGCGTTTCCGCGTTCCCGAGGGCCGGACCATCACCTTCGACGACGTCATCAGGGGGACCATTGCGACCCCGACGAGTCAGATCCCCGACTTCGTGATCAAACGGTCCGACGGCTCGCCGACCTACATGCTAGCGGCGGGGATCGACGATGCGCTCATGGCCATCACCCACATCATCAGGGGCGAGGATCTCATCGCCGCTACCCCGCGCCAGCTCCTCTTGCGCGAGGCCATGGCGATCGAAGACGTGCCTGTGTTCGCGCACCTGCCGCTGCTTGTTCAGCCGGACGGCAAGCCGCTGTCGAAACGGTGGGGCGATGTCTCGGTCGGCGCCTACAGGAAGGGGGGCTTTCTCCCAGAGGCGATGGTCAACTACCTCGCCCTCCTTGGTTGGTCCTACGACGACCGCACCAACATCTTCACCGTCGACGAGCTCATCGACAGGTTCTCGCTCGAGCGGGTGGCGCGCAATCCAGCGGCATTCGACGTGGCCAAGCTGGAATGGGTAAACGGCCACTACATCCGCTCCAAGAGCCCCGCCGCCCTGGCAGCCGATCTCGAGCTCGTGTGCGTCGAGGCCGGTCTGCCCGCCGGCACCGTCGAGGGGCGGCGGATCCTGACCGCCGTCGCCCCACTTCTCGCCGAGCGCATGAAGCGCTTGACCGAGGCGCCGCCCATGCTGCGCTTTCTGTTCGGAAGGGCCGCGCCGGACGACAAGGCCGCTGCTGTGCTGGCGGGCCAGGGAAGCTACCTGACTGCGGTCGCCGAACGACTCGAGGCCATCGAGAAGTGGACGGCGCCGGCCATCGAGGAGTCGCTGCGCGGGCTTGCCGCCGAGCGGGGGCTGAAGCCCAAGCACGCGTTCCAGCCCATTCGGGCCGCCGTGACCGGAACGCTCGTGTCCCCTCCGTTGTTCGAGTCTCTCGAGATCCTCGGCCGGACCGAGACGATCGAGCGTCTCAGGGAGGCGCCCACGGCCTGACCGTGAGCCGCCGCTGGCGTCGCGTACCCGGGCCCCGCCGCTGCCCGCGACTTTGGTCTCGGCATAGAATGGCTTGTTGCGACTGTGGGGCGTGGGGTAACCCGGCAGCCCGGCGGATTCTGGTTCCGCTAGTCCTGGTTCGAATCCAGGCGCCCCAGCGGGCAAGGAGGCCGGCAGCACATGCCGGATCCGGCCGAATCGCCTAAAGCAGCTTGGCCCGGTAGTCTAGTTGGCCGAGGACGCCGCCCTCTCAAGGCGGAGATCACGGGTTCGAATCCCGTCCGGGCTACGGTGCCACCCGATAGGGCCGCGGGGGCGAAAGCTCCAGATAAGAGACCAAGATCCAATCAACTTAAGGAGAGTTCGACGATGAACCCCACCGACCTGGTCGAGCGGCCCTATCTGCGAGACGATCTGCCCGATTTCCGGGTGGGGGACCGGATCAAAGTTCACGTGCGCGTTGTGGAGGGCGAAAGAGAGCGCATCCAGCTCTTCGAGGGCATCACCATCCGCCGGCGGGGGAGCAAGCTGTCGGAGACCTTCACGGTGCGCAAGGTGTCTTTCGGGATCGGAGTCGAGCGTACCTTCCCCGTGCATTCTCCGATGATCTCGAGAATCGAGATTGCGGCTCCCGGCCAGGTGCGGCGCGCCAAGCTCTACTACCTCAGGGACCGCGTCGGCAAGAAGGCTAAGGTCAAAGAGCGGCGGACGGTCTGAGCAGGCCGGCGTACCTCATCTCCTCCCCGCCGCTGCGTTTGCGGCCGTTTGCCCTACGCTTGGCTCCACATGGCTAAAGTCGACGAAGCAACCAGGGACGAGGCTCCGCCCCGGCCCGGGCGCCCAAGGACCAAGAGCTCTGGGATCATTGCTTACCTGACGGAGCTTCCGATTCTCATCCTGTTCGCCTTTGGGATCGCCATCCTCATCAAGACCTTCTTAGTCCAGGCGTTCTACATCCCTTCCGGTTCGATGTTGCCGACGCTGCAGATCGGCGATCGCGTCCTGGTCGAGAAGCTCAGCTACGTCCTCGGCGAACCGGCCCGGGGGGATGTCGTCGTTTTTGCACGTTCCGTGTTTGGCCCCGCTCCCCCCGACGTTCCCTGGTACGAGGACGTGAGGAACTTCACCCGAGAGCTCCTTGGCCTCCCCAACGGGAGGGAGGAGGACTACATCAAGCGGATTGTGGCCGTTGGAGGCGACACCGTGAGCTACTCGGGTACGCCGCGCCGGCTCGTCGTCAACGGAGACACGATTGAAGAGTCGTTTCTGGAGGGCCCGGAGGATATCGACAGTCCCCCGCTCACGTCGCGTGACTGCGGGAGCCTGAGCATGAAAAGGGCGGCAGAGGGCTGCCGCGTCCCCCGGGGAAAGGTCTTCGTGATGGGAGACAACCGCAGCAACTCAGAGGACTCGAGGGTCATTGGGCCGGTGAAGGTGGACAAGATCGTCGGCCACGCCTTCGTCGTCCTGTGGCCCCCGGCAGACGCCTCGGGTTTGTAGCTGAGCCTCGCGAATTTCGCCCGGCCTTCCGCGCCCAGAACCCCCCACATCTCCCGCTCATCTCGATAGAGTCCATCGCATGGTGGACGACGCACCCGGGCTGCTCGAGAGGCGGCTGGCAGAGGCCGGCTTCGAGCACGTGGCCGGGGTTGACGAGGTCGGACGAGGTGCCCTCGCAGGCCCGCTCGTGGCCGCCGCCGTGATCCTGCCCAAGGGGGCGGTGATCGCAGGCTTGAGGGACTCCAAGATGTGCACCCGCCTCCAGCGGGAGCGCCTGGCGGAGGCCATCAAAGAGACGGCCGTGGCCGTGTCGATCGTGCGGGTGAGGGCGGATAAGATCGACAGAGCAGGGCTCCAGAGGTGCAATCTCGAGGCGCTGCGCCGGGCGCTGAAGAGCCTCGAGGTGGTGCCCGACTACGTCCTGATCGACGCATTCAGGATGAGGCGCCTGGCGTGGCCGGGCCTTGCCGTCAAGAAGGCCGACGCCGTCTCAAAGAGCGTGGCGGCCGCCTCGATCGTCGCCAAGGTCCACAGGGACCGGGCCATGCGCCGCTACCACAGGCGGCACCCTCACTACGGCTTTGCGACCAACGTCGGCTACGGAACTGCGGAGCACTGGCGGGCGCTCGACCGCTTCGGGCCCTCCCCAATCCACAGGAGGTCCTTCTTCGGCGTCACGGGATTTGCCGAGCAGTACAAGGGAGCGAGCTCAAGCGAGGCGAGCGAGGTTGTCGCCCTCGGCGCCCTCGAGGCGCGACACTTTGGGGAGTCCAAGGGGCGCGTGGCCAAGCTGAAGGAGGGGGTGTGATGAGCGTCGAAGACCTCGAGAAATACGAGGCCGAGATGGAGCTTCAACTCTACAAGGAGTACCGCGATGTCTTGCCTATGTTCAAGTACGTCGTCGAGACCGAGCGACGCTTCTACCTCTGCAACGATGTGAAGGTCGACACGCGCCACGTGGGAACCAAGGTGTGGTTCGAAGTCGAGCTGCATGACGCGTGGGTGTGGGACATGCATCGTCCGGCGCGCTTTGTCTCCCACGTCAAGGTCGTCACATTCAGGGACCTAAACGTCGAAGAGCTGGCCCAGGTGAGCGAACGCGACCTGCTCCCGCAACCCCCGACACTCGACTAGCCCCCCTCTCCTTGGTTCTCTGCCCGGCGTGCGGGCGAGGACCTGACCTCGACTCGCCGCACCACCGGGGCAGAGCAGATCGTCTTTCTACAGAAGCCGTGTCACGATTGGACAGTTCACGACTATGCCGGTCGATCCGAACGGCTCCCCGCCGGGGCCTGTTATCCAGCCGTCCCTTACGAGGTCGAGGTACTGAAACTCATCGATGACTCTGGCGCGGTAGCCTTTAGCGATCGCTTCGTCCGTCCACTCCCCAAGATTTAGGTCCCACAAGGGGCTGTAATCGAGGGCAATGGTGGGTAGCCCGCCGATGACGTGGAGAGGATCGAGACCGTCAAGCAGCGCGCTGTTGAGTCCCTGGCGTTGCGGGTTGGTCCTACCGGTCGGCCCGTTGACTATCGGGAAGAGGCGCTCGACGGCGCTGAATGCGCTGTCATCGCGGCCCACCGTGATGTCTCCGAGGGCCGGTGCAAAGGTTCCAAAGTCAAGTGTCGCAACCACCGGATCCGACGCTTCCGTGCTCATGTATTGGGATGGCCTGGCGAAGCTGAAGATGGTCGTTAGATCGATCGTGACCGTCCCTTGTCCGTTCCCGGGCGGATTGGGACAGATCTTTACGACGCGGTCGTGCACCCTGCTGTAATCCACCTTGCCCTTGCAGAACGAGATGTCCTTTGCGCTCGTTCCAAAGGAAACGACAGGGGCGTTGTATATCGGGGTGCCCGGCTGGTTGATGATGCGGACCAGCGGGGTGTAGTTGCCGTCACCCACAGATCCCGGCCGGGCGACCTTGGGCGGAAAGGCGTTTGGCGCATCTCCCGGAACCAGGCGGCGCGCCGGGCTGAAGTCCACGGTGCCCGACTCAAAGGTCAAGGAGGTGTCTTGCTCGAGCGTCGCGTTACGCGCGGCGCGCCCGACGTCGGCGAATGCGAGCTTGGATGAGAAGTTGAGTCCCAGACCAGTGGCATTCTCCTTGTCGGTTGTGTCCGTGAGGATGAACCACACAGGAGTGCCGTTGGTCATCTGGCCCTCATAGAGGGGCAAGGTGATGGTTCCCGCCTTGGCATCGACTTTGCCCGATTTGAGAAGCTGCACCGGGCCCACGAGCCTTTCGTTGTCCATACCCAGGCTTTCAGAGGGCATGGGGCCGAAATAAGTCTGTGGGATGTCGGTCCCCGTCGAAGGCGGAGGCGGCGGCTCGTTGGTCTGGGCAAACGAGGGCAGCACGATTGCGCTGAGCGCAACGACTGCTACGCAGATGCTCGCGACCCACGAGCCATGTCGGACCCGTAAGCGCGGTCTTACCGGGTCGTTCAGGGGAGGATTGGGTTTGTGTTCATTCACATTCTCAGCTCCTTTCGAGAGCGCTGGCCAGGTTGTTCCGAGGGTAGACAGATTGTTGATGAGAAGAAGCGGAAACCGCTTACAGGTTGATGAAGTTCCCTACTTGATTGTGCGCTATGCAGCGGTCGCAAGCTCGAGCTTGCAGACTTAGACCACTTACCCTCGTATTGGCTCTGGTTCTCGGCGCCGGCACAAGAGTAGAATGGCCCGCTAACGTGGAGTCGTGTCGTCGCCGGCTCAGATTTGCATCCCTCATTTGTGTCACACCCCCTGCCTATGATGCGATGCCATGGACACCAGACCGGTTCTTGGGCGCACCGGTGAGG
Organism: Candidatus Aridivita willemsiae; assembly: GCA_013695835.1. Lineage (GTDB taxonomy): Bacteria > Actinomycetota > CADDZG01 > CADDZG01 > WHSQ01 > JACCZU01. The sequence continues at coordinate 35,931 of JACCZU010000103.1, read as the reverse complement.
ACATCGCCGCCGACCATTACTCTGAGCGAGGCTTCACTGTGGTCGCTCGCAACTACCGCTGTCCCATCGGGGAGCTCGACCTCGTGGCGGCGCGCGGCGCGCTGCTCGTCTTTTGCGAGGTCAAGACCCGGCGGACCAACCGTTGGGGCGATCCCTGGGAAGCCGTCGGCTCGGCCAAGCAGAGAAGGATCCGGCGGTTGGCCGGGCACTGGCTTCGCGATAACCGGCCGGGATCGGTGGAGATCCGGTTCGACGTAGTTTCGGTGGTGCTTGAGGGCGCCACCGCCGAGGTCGAGCACATTCCAGGCGCCTTCTGACGGTCCCAAGGCCACCGGAAAGAAGGTCAGCGGCGACCGGAGGGCCTCTTAGGTCTCGCCCCCCGGCGGCTTGAGCCCAACGAACAGAAATTCGCCCGGTGGGGGAGGGCGCCCAGCGGGCGGGACCGCGAGGGACGGACGGACCTGCCTCGGTTAGGTGTCGCAGGCGACCTCTACCATGGCCCTCGTCGCGCTTTCGGGCCGGGAATGGATCCGGAGTCCGTGCTTTCCAAAACCAAATCGATTGCCCTCATCGGCACCGACGCCCGCATCGTCGAGGTCGAGGTCCACGTCGCCGATCAGGGGCTCAGTCACTTCGCCATCGTCGGCCTTCCGGCCAAGTCCGTGCGCGAGGCCGAGCAACGCACGCGCTCAGCGCTGGTCTCGACCGACGAGGCGTGGCCCAAACGGCGCATCGTCGCCAATCTCGCCCCTGGCATCCTGCGGAAAGAGGGGACGCATTTCGACCTCGCGATCGCCCTCGGCATACTTGCGGCCTCGGGGCGCATCGACAATGAGCCGCTCGGGGACTGGATCGCGATCGGGGAGCTTGCGCTCGACGGCAAGATCAGGCCGGTGCGCGGCGCCCTTGCGGCCGCCATGGCGTGCCGCGAGACGGGCCATAGGGGCCTCCTCTGTCCTGCGGCCAATGCACCTGAGGCCGCCCTCGTCGAGGGCATCGAGGTGATCCCGCTCGAGACCCTTGCCGAATGCATCTCGTGGCTCAAAGGGGCGTGGTCGCCGCCGCCCATTCGGGCCGCCGCTCAGGACGACACCGGCTACACCGAGGACCTTGCCGAGGTGCGAGGCCATCCTGCGGCCCGGCGCGCCCTCGAGGTCGCCGCCGCCGGCGGGCACAACCTGCTGCTCGTCGGGCCGCCCGGCTCGGGCAAGACAATGCTCGCCCGCAGGCTCCCCGGCATCCTGCCGCCGATGACCATCGAGGAATCACTCGAGGTCACCCGCGTGCATTCGGTCGCCGGGCTTCTGGCCGAGCGCGCTGCGCTTGTGCGCACGCGCCCCTTCCGGACCCCGCACCACAACATCTCGCTTGCCGGGTTGATCGGGGGGGGAACGGGGCTGGCTCGCCCCGGCGAGGCCAGTCTGGCGCATCACGGCGCGTTGTTCCTCGACGAGCTGACCCTCTATCGCGGCGAGGCGCTCGAATCGCTGCGCGCGCCGCTCGAGGATGGAGTCGTGCGCATCGCACGCAGTGGAGGATCCATCTCCTATCCGTGCCGCTTCTCACTGATCGGGGCAATGAACCCGTGTGCGTGCGGCTATGTGGGCGAGTCCGGGCGCTGTCGCTGCTCGGAGCGACAGCTCGACAACTACAGGACAAAGCTGTCGGGGCCGCTGCTCGACCGCCTCGACGTTCAGGTCGCGATGGCCCGCCTCACCAAAGACGAGCTGCTGTCGGGGCCGGATGGCGAGTGCTCTGCGGTCGTTGGGGAGCGCGTGCGGAAGGCCAAAGAGCTGCAGGCGGCGAGGTACGGCTCCTCCCTCACAAGCAACGCCTCAGCGCCCTCGGCGCAGCTCGCGAAAGTGGTCCGCCTCTCGGGAGCCGCAACCGCGCTGGTCGGACTAGCGGTGGACTCATTGGGGCTTTCGGGGCGCGGGGTCGACAGGGTGCTGCGGGTTGGGCGAACCCTCGCCGATCTCGGCGGCAGCGAGGCCGTGACCGACGAGCACGTTGCCGAGGCGGTCACCTATCGCGCCCTCGAGGGCGAAGGGCGGACGGCGTGAGCGTGACGGCGGGTTCCGGCTTGCCCGACGGCCGGGTCGTTGTCCCCGGGGATGGCGAGTGGCCCCCGCGCCTCGGCGAGATCGGGCCTCTGTCTTGCCCCAAGCGCCTCTACGCGCAGGGCCGGGGGCTCGAACCCGAGACGCCTTCGATCGCGGTGGTCGGTACCAGACGCCCGACCGCAGCGGGAATCGAAGCCGCGCACACGATCGCTCGTGGGCTTGCAGAGGCAGGCTTCGTCATCGTCTCGGGCCTTGCCGTCGGCGTCGATGCCGCCGCGCATCACGCCTGCGTCGAGGCCGGCGGCCACACCGTTGCGGTACTCGGGTGCGGGCTCGATGTCGATTACCCACACCGCAATCGCGCGCTCAGACGGCGGATCGCCGCCACGGGAACGATCGTGAGTGAGTACCCGGCCGGGACCCAGCCACTGAGGCACAACTTCCCGCTTCGCAATCGCATCATCGCGGGGTTGTCTCTCGGCGTGGTTGTGGTCGAAGGCGCTATCACGAGCGGTGCGCTTGTAACGGCGCGCCTTGCCCTCGACGCAAACAGGACCGTCTACGCAGTCCCAGGCAGCATCCGCAACGGCATGGCCACGGGACCAAACGAGCTCATCCGGACCTCTCAGGCCGCGCTTGTGACGTCCTACGAGGACATCCTGGAGGATCTCGCGCCGGCGCTCGAGTGGGCGCGACCCCGTCAACTCACTGAAGCGAACCGCCCTGTGGTCGGCCCCGACGAGCTCTCGGTCCTGCAGTCCCTTGACGACGCCCCCATCGCGGCCGACAGGCTTGCCCCGATGGTCGCGCTTAGCCCCGGCTCCTTGGCCGCGACCTTGGCGCGGCTCGAGGTGCGCGGACTGGCGATGCGCAGCTCAGGCGGCTACGTGATAACTGCGGCTGGGGCAAGGTGCCGCCCCTAAGCCGCACCCATTGCATCGGCAGGCCCGGCTACCACTTCAGAGGTGGCAGGGGATCCCCCGACTTGACTCGACTCCCGCCGTTTTGGCCGTCGATCCCCACAATCGGGGAAGCAGGCGGTAGGCTCGCTCGTTGTTCACGAATAGTGACTGAGCATTGACATTGCGTTATCACTTTAGCCCTTCTAGTGATTTCTAGTTAACTCACGCAACACCAAAGGTTGCACACGGCCGCACAATGAGGAACGGTAGAACATTATGATGGGTGAGGAGTCAATAACTGTCAGCTCAAGTGCTTTCTTGTCCGCGCTTCGCTCCGAACGCGACCTCTCGGAGCACACCGTGTCGGCTTATCGGAGTGACCTGCACCAGTTTTCCGAGTGGGCAGCAAGGGGCGGGATCACAACATTCTCGGGCATCGACAGCGCGCTCCTTCGCCGCTACGTGGCGTGGCTTGGGGGCCGTGGCTACGCCCGTCGCTCGATTGCCCGCAAGCTGAGCGCCGTCCGGTCACTGCTCAGATGGGCGGTCGCTCACGATCTCTCCGCCTCCAACGCTGCCGAATCCGTCGGCACCCCGAGGCTCGATAGGCCGCTCCCCAGGGTGCTAAAGGCGGCTGAGGCCGCCAGGCTGTGCGAGCTTCCTCCGCTCGACGGCCCGGTAGGGGTGCGTGACCGAGCCCTGCTCGAGCTGCTCTATGGCTCCGGGCTGAGGGTTGCCGAGGTGTGCGGGCTCGATGTCGACGACGCCGACCTCGCCGCCGCGACCGTGACCGTGACGGGAAAAGGCAGAAAGCAGCGCTTGGTACCGATGAGCGCGCCTGCGGTGCAGGCGCTGCATTCCTATGTGACGGAGGCAAGGGAATGGTTCTTGGCGCGAGCGGGTGTCATCGTCAGGGACGGGTCTGCCCTGTTCCTAAACCACAGGGGCGACCGGATTGGCCAGCGCACCGTGAGGGCGATGATCGGGGGCTACCTCAGGGCGGAGGGAGCACCGGCCGTTGGGCCTCACGCCCTGCGCCACTCCTTCGCCACGCACCTCCTCGACGGTGGTGCAGATCTCAGGGCAGTACAGGAGCTGCTCGGGCACACGAGCCTTGCCACCACACAGATCTACACCCACGTTTCGACCGAGCGATTGAGAGCCGTATATGAGCAAAGCCACCCGAGAGCCTAGGGCGCGTCCGGTGAGCGGCTCGTCCCCGGGCAAGGCCGGACTCGACAGCGTTCAGGAAGCCTGGGAACGCTACAAGTCGCACCCGGGCCCCGAGGACAGAGATCTGCTGATCCTCAACTACGCCCCGCTTGTAAAGTACGTGGCAGCCCGCGTTGCCGCCGGCCTCCCGGCCAACATCGAGCAGGCGGACCTCATCTCATACGGGATCTTTGGGCTCATCGACGCCATCGAGAAGTACGAGCTGTCGCGAGGCATCAAGTTCGAGACCTATGCGATCAGCCGCATCCGAGGGTCCATCATCGACGAGCTAAGGGCCATCGACTGGGTGCCGCGTTCCGTGAGGTTCAAGGCCAGAGAGGTGGAGAAGGCCTACACAAGCCTCGAGAACAAGCTCAAGCGGCCGCCGTCCGACCCTGAGCTCGCCGTCGAGATGGGCGTATCGCTCGACGACCTCAACCACACCTACAGCCAGCTCTCGAGCGTCTCACTGGTCGCCCTTGACGAGCTCATGTCGGTTGAGGGAGAGAGGGGCGACAAGCTCTCACTGGTCGAGACCCTCGAGGACACGAAGATGGTCGGTCCCATAGAGGCGTTTGAGTCAGAAGAGATGAAAGGGATCCTCTCGGGGGCGATCAACCGCTTGCCCGAGCGCGAGAAATGGGTGGTGACGCTCTATTACTACGAGGCGCTGACGCTTGCCGAGATCGGCAAGGTGTTGGGGGTGACCGAGTCCCGTATCTGCCAGATGCACACCAAGGCGGTGCTGGCGCTCCGGGGCATGATCAGCGAGGTTACCCACTCCGACTGAGCTGCGCGGGGCCCGCCTCGGGGACCGCAAGAACAACCGGGGCCCGCCTCGGGGACCGCAGGGCCAGGCGGGGCCGCCTCGTGTTAGCCTCTAGCTCGCTTCACAAAATTCACACGCTCGCTTTTCCCGGCGCGTCGCGACGTGCGGGGATCTTCGGTCCCGGTATCTTTTTAGGCCCCGGGCCTGCGGGCGGAGGACACCCGGCAGCTGCCGGGCCAAACCGGAGGAGGACCAACAAGACCATGCCCGTCGTAACGATGCGGCAGCTGCTCGAGGCCGGGGTGCATTTCGGCCATCAGACTCGGCGATGGAACCCCAAGATGAAGCGTTTCATCTTCACCGAGCGAAACGGCATCTACATCCTCGACCTCCAACAGACAATGGGTGGGATCGAACGGTCCTACAAGTTCATTCGTGACCTCGTCGCCGGCGGCGGCACCGTGCTGTTCGTCGCCACCAAGCGCCAGGTGCAAGACGCCGTCGAGGACCAGGCGAAGCGATGCGGGATGCCGTTCGTGAACTTCCGCTGGCTCGGGGGCATGCTAACGAATTTCCGCACGATTCACGAGCGCATAAAGAGAATGCGGGAGCTCGAGGACATGGTGGCCACCGGGTCCCTTGATGCGCTGCCCAAGAAAGAGGCGCTGGCTCTCAGCCGCGAGCACGAGAAGCTCAGCCGCAACCTCGGAGGGCTGACGGACATGGATAAGCCGCCGGATGCGATCTATGTCCTGGACACCAAGAAGGAAGAGATCGCAGTTCGCGAGGCCAAGAAACTCGGGATCCCAATCGTCGCGATCCTCGATACCAACTGTGATCCGGATGACGTCGACTACGCGATCCCGGGAAACGATGACGCCATTCGGTCGGGCGCGTTGCTCACCCGGGTCATCGCGGATGCAGTTATTGAAGGCAAGTCGATGCGGCCACAGACCGGCGAAGATGCGGGGGAGCCGGCGTCGACGACGCCGCCGGGGGTCTTGCCCGGAGCTGCGGCAGAACCAAAGGCCGAGTGGGAGCTTCAGCTAGAAGCCGAGGAAGAGGCGGAGAAAGAGGTCGTGCAGGGGGCTGCGGCCCCGGCTCAGCCCGAGCCGGTCGTGACCGATGCCGGCGCCGCGTCCGAGCCGGAGGCCGAGCCTCAGGAAGAAGGCGGGCGCACCGAGGCCCCCGCGGAATCAAACGAGGGGTCGCCCATCGAGGCGGCGCAAGGTTCATAGGATCAAACCACCAAAGATTGAGACGGGAACAGGAAGGAAAGGTAGGAGCAGCTGATGGCCGATTTCAGCGCACGTGATGTAAAGGCGCTGCGAGATGCAACGGGCGCGGGGATGATGGACGCGAAGAAGGCGCTCGAGGAGGCGGGCGGGGACTCCGACGCCGCCAAACGCATCCTTAGAGAAAAGGGTCTGGCGGACTCCGCCAAGCGCGCAGGCAGGCAGGCAAGCGAGGGCATCGTCTATTCGTACTCGCACAAGCCCGACCCCAACTATCCTCCGAAGCTGGCTGTGCTCGTGGAGCTCAACTGCGAAACGGATTTTGTCGCAAAGACCGAGCAGTTCGAACGGCTGGCGAAGGATGTCGCCATGCACATTTCCTTTGCCGATCCGACCTGGAGCATGCGCGATGAAGTGCCGCGGGCGGTCATCGATGAGGAGTCTGCCATCTACGCCAAGCAGGCAAAGGACTCAGGCAAGCCGGAGCAGGTCATCGACAAGATCGTCACGGGCAAGCTCGAGTCCTTTTACAAGACCAACGTCCTCATGGACCAGGAGTGGATCCAGGACAAGTCGAAGTCGATCGCTGCTTTGATCGACGACGCCAGGGCGAGCATGGGCGAAAACGTCTCGATTGGGCGCTTTTGCCGGATTCGGGTCGGCGACGCCAAAGGCGGATAGGGAGCTCAAGCAGTGGGCGACAACGGGGGAGGCCGGCTCAAGTATCAGAGATGCCTGTTAAAGCTGTCGGGTGAGGCCTTTGCCGATCCCGATCTCGGTGTGGGGATCGACCCGCGCATCGTGTCCTCGATAGCCCGTCAGGTAGCCGAGTCGCAGACTCTTGGCAATCAGCTGGCAATCGTCATCGGAGGCGGCAACATCGTGCGCGGCCTTTCGGCATCGGCTCAAGGGACCGAGCGTTCCACGGCCGACTACATGGGAATGCTTGCGACCGTCATCAATAGCCTTGCCCTTCAAGACGCTCTCGAGAAAGAGGGCGTACAGACGAGAGTGCAGAGCGCCATCTGGATGCAGGAGGTCGCCGAGCCGTATATAAGGCGGCGCGCGATCCGCCATCTCGAGAAGGGCCGCGTCGTAATCTTTGCGGGGGGCACCGGCAACCCATACTTTTCGACCGACACAAGCGCCGCTCTTCGTGCGCTCGAGATCGGGGCGGAGGTCATCTTGAAGGGAACGCGGGTTGCCGGCGTTTACGATGCAGACCCCCTCGTCCATCCCGAGGCGAAGATGTTTTCTTCGTTGCGCTATATAGAGGTGCTGAACAGGGGCTTGAAGGTTATGGACTCGACGGCGATCTCGCTGTGCATGGACAACGACCTTCCGATTGTCGTATTCGGGCTGAAGGACGGCAACATCATGAGAGTGCTTGCGGGGGAAGACGTGGGAACCTGCGTCCATTCGGAAGCGGCGGCGCACTAGTCGAGGGAGGCAAGGCAGCGGTGGCCGACAACAAGGATTCCGTCTTGAGCGAGGCGGAGGAGAGAATGAGCAAGGCCGTGGTCTTCAATCGCGAGGAGCTCGCGTCGATCCGCTCAGGGCGCGCCAGCCCGGCACTCCTCAACCGCATCACGGTCGACTACTACGGCTCGCAGGTCCCCATTAACCAAGTCGCCAATCTGTCTGTGCCTGAGCCGCGCCTGCTCGTAATCTCACCTTATGACCCGAGCTCGATTTCTGCGATAGAAAAGGCGGTACAGGCTTCCGACCTCGGCATCACCCCGAACAACGACGGGCAGGTCGTGCGGCTTGTGTGGCCGGAGCTCACCGGAGAGCGGCGCAAAGAGCTGATCAAGCTTGCGCACACGCGCGCAGAGGAGGGCCGCGTTGCGGTTCGAAACGCGCGCCGGCACGCCAAGCAGGAGCTCGAGAAGATGAAGAAAGGCGGCGAGATCTCGCAAGACGAGGAGCGCTCGGCGGAGGGAAGGCTGCAAAAGCTCACCGACAAGAACGTCGCCGACGTCGACGACAACCTCAAACGCAAGGAGCAGGAGCTCTCGGAGGTCTAGTCGACCGGCGAGACGCACGAAGGCATGTCCCACCGTCGCCGGCTCAGGGTTGTCAAGGACGCGAGCACCTCTGCCCCCCCGGCCCCGTCAAAGCCCCTGGCCCGCGCGGGGGAGGAAACCGGCCCCGGCCCCCCCCACGGCCGCTCGCTCGCTGCAGCCGTGCGCACCGCGGTCGCCCTTGCTTCCGTCGCCCTGATCGTCTCGGTCGCAGGACGCACCGCGTTCTTCGTGCTCGCCTGTGTCGTCGTGCTTACCTCTCTATTCGAGCTCTTCGATGCGCTTGTGCAAAGCGGCCGGCGCCCGAGCATGCCCTTCGGACTGGCGTGTGGGCTTGGGATGATGCTCGCCCCGTGGTTCCACCGGCCTGCACTCGTCGCCGTGGTGATTGCAGCAACGGTCTCCGGTTCGTTCCTCCTCGCGTTGCGCCCCGGCAGAGGTGAGCGTCCTGCCAGCGACGCCGCTTGGACCGTCCTTGGGGTGGCGTGGATCGGCGGCGGTGGCGCGGCCGCCACTTCGATTCTGATCCTCGAGGACGGGCTGTTGATCGTGATCGCCTTCGTCGCCGCCATAGCGGGCGGCGACATCGGCGCATATTTCGCTGGTACCCGCTTCGGCGCCCACAAGATGGCGCCTTCGGTGTCACCGGGCAAGTCGTGGGAGGGCTACGCGGGCGGCCTCGCATGTGCGCTCGCCGGGGGGGCGGCCCTCGGCGCCTTCATGACTCCTCTTTCGATTGTTGAGGGAGCCGGTCTCGGCGCGATCTGCGGTCTCTTCGGGCCCGCCGGTGACGTCATCGAGTCGCTTGTCAAGCGAGAGATCGGGATCAAGGACTCCGGGCGTCTGCTGCCCGGCCATGGCGGTTTTCTCGACCGCACCGACGCAATGATCTTTTGCGCTCCGCTTGTGCTCGCCTATGCCTATCTGATCACGGGGTCCTCGCCGCAATAACCGCCGGGGCCCAGGCGGACGCCAAAGTTGCCGGGAGACCGTGTGAGAATTGCTCCATGAGCCCCGGAATCTGGTTGTTCGTGCTTGCCATCTTGATCGTGGTGATGGTCCACGAATCGGGCCATTTCCTCGTCGCCAAGCACTTCGGTTTCAAGGCAACGCAGTTCTTTCTTGGATTCGGCCCCACGGTGTGGTCGTTCAAGCGGGGCGAGACCGAGTATGGGGTCAAGGCCTTGCCCCTTGGGGGCTTCGTCAAGATTCTCGGGATGAACCCATACGAGGACATCGCTCCTGAGGACAGAGCCCGCACCTACGGAGCCAAGCCCGCCTATCAGCGTGCGCTGCTGCTTGTGGCCGGTTCTGCCACCCACTGGGTCCTGGCCTTCTTGTTGCTGGTCGGGACGAGCATGACCATTGGCTTTCCCACGGGAGAAGCCACAAGCCGTGTCGCCGCCGTGAGCACGAGGATCGACGGCCACCCAACCGCAGCAACCGAGCTTGGCCTGCGTCCCGGTGATCGCATCGTGGGAGTCGGGGACGAGGTGACCGAGTCGTGGCGCCAGATCACGAGCTATATACGGGAGCACGGCGGCGCCACCGCCCAGTTCGCGATCCAGCGGCAGGACGGCGCCACTGCCATGGTTGAGGTCGAGCTCGGCGAGGCCATCTTTTCTCGAAACGGCAGACCCGTGGCTTACGCGCCTCCGAATGAGCCCCTGCGCGCCCTCAAAGCTGGGGAGACCAGGGGCGGCTTTCTCGGCGTCGAGCCCGAGCCCGAATTCGAGACAAAGGGCTTGATTGGCGCCGTCGGGGATTCGGGCAGGCGCACCGCTGAGGTCACGGTTCTTTCCGTGCGGGGGCTCGGGGACCTCGTGGGCCAGATCTTCGGCGGCGAGCTGCTCAGGGCCGTCACGGGAGACGGTGCCAGGGAGCTCAACGAAGGGCCGCTGGGGCTGGTCGGCGCCTCTCGACTCGCAAACGACACCATCGAGCGGGGCCAGTATCTGCAGTTCATTGCCCTCATCGTCGGCTTCACGGTCTTCGTTGGGATGATGAACCTGCTTCCCCTCCCACCGCTTGACGGAGGACACCTCGCGGTGGTCGCATATGAGGCGGTGACTGGGAGGAACGTCGATATCCGCAAGCTCATACCGATAAGTGCAGCCGTGATCTCGTTTTTCATCCTGCTGTTCCTCGCGGTGCTTTACTTGGACCTAGCCAGGCCAATTAGGGTGCCCTTCTAAGATGCAAGCGGCATTTGAACGGAGGGCGACTCGCAGGATCTCTGTTGGCTCCGTGCCCGTTGGGGGCGGCGCGCCGGTCTCGATACAGTCCATGACGACTACGAAGACCGACGATGTTCAGGCGACGCTCATTCAGGTTCACGAGCTTGCCACTCAGGGCGCCGACATAGTGCGAGTTGCGGTTCCCCACGAGGGCGACGCGCTCGCCCTTCCTCTCATCGTGAAGGAAGGCGGCGTCCCGATAATCGCCGACATTCACTTCTCCGTGAGGCTCGCCATGATGGCGCTCGAGGCCGGCGTGCACGGCCTGCGGCTCAATCCCGGCAACATGCGTAACCCGAAGCACATCAAAGAGGTGGCAGACGCAGCGCGAGAGCGAAACATCCCGATCCGAATCGGTGTCAATGCCGGTTCCCTCGACAAGAAGCTGATCGCCAAGCACGGACGGCCGACCGCGGAGGCCCTCGTCGAGAGCGCGCGGCACGAGATCGGGTTGCTCGAAGAACACGGCTTCAGGGACATCAAGATCTCGGTCAAGCACCAAAACGTGGCCGAGATGATCTCCGCGTACAGGCTGCTCGCAAACGAAACCGACGCGCCCCTTCACCTCGGCGTGACGGAGGCCGGCACGCCCAAACAGGGCATCGTGAAGTCGGCCATCGGCATCGGGACCCTCCTGGCCGAGGGGATCGGCGACACGATCAGAGTGTCGTTGACTGCGGACCCGGTTGAAGAGGTCAAAGTCGGCAAGCAGATCCTGAAGACACTCGGACTGCGCAACGAAGGCTTCGACCTCGTCGCCTGCCCCTCGTGCGGGCGCGCCGAGCTCGACGTGTTCGCGCTCGCCAACGAGGTCGAAAGCGCCATCGAGAAGATGGATCTGCCTCCGATGCAGATCGCAGTCATGGGATGCGAGGTCAACGGGCCCGGCGAAGCGCGCGATGCCGACATCGGGATAGCGGCCGGCCCTGGGCGCGGGCTGCTTTTCTCGAAGGGCAAGCAGATCGGTTGGGTGCCCCACGACAAGCTCGTCGAGTCCCTTCTGGCAGAGGCCGAGCGCGTTGCGGCTGAGATACGAAGCGACGCCGTCGAGGACGGAGCGACCGGGGGCAACGGTGCGGCCACCGTCGTCGTCGGTGCCGGCAGGCGTGCTCCGACGATGTCGATAGGCATGGGCCCGCCGAAGACCTCCTAAGCCGTCTAGCATTGCTCCTGTGGTAAATTCTGGACAGAAAGAAAGGAAGGCGGGGGGCATGGGGCGCCTGCTTAGACGATGGGCGAAGGTGATCGGGAGCCTCGTCGCGGTCGGCCTCGTGGTGGGAACCGCGGTGGGTGCGGGCGTTCTGTTGGGTGGCCTCGTTGGACCGAGCGCTCAGACACCACCGACCGACGAGCCCTCCGCCGCCCCCGAACCAAGCTACCTTCACGCTACCGAGAGCGCCACCAACGCCGAAGCCGACTACGGCTTCCATTTCCCCCCCGACTGGGATGTCAACCACGACGGGGCGGTGTCCTATGTTGTCAATCCCGAAGGCGACGTGCGCGTCACGTTCGGGTACGGGTCGTCCAGACTAACCGCCCGCAGGGACCGGCTCCTTGAGCTTTTGTCCAAGAGTTACGACAACGTCGAGCTGTTGGGCGCAGGCTTCAGGGAGCTCGGCGGCGTCAAGTCCCTGGTTCGCCGGGGGACTGCGACCAACGACGAGGGCGTTGAGCTGGTTTTCGTTGCCGCCACGGTGGAGGGTTCGGATCGAAACTACGCAGTGATCGCTTTCAGGACGCTCGATGACACGGCGGACGATCTCCCGGCAATGCGTGAGGTCATCAATTCCTTCGAAGTGGCTTCAACCAGCATCTAGCGAGGCCACGGCGTTAAGCCCGGCGCCGGACTCCCGTCCAGCGCCCATTGGTTATCAGCCCCGGCCGGCGTTGGGTCGCTTGCCGTGGTTCGCCTTGTTCTTGCGGCGATTACGCCGCTTCCGTGCCTTCTTAGCCATGTCGGGTGATCCCTCCGGGTGTCGAGCGGGCGTCGAGGTGCCCCCCATCATGACCGACCGGCGCCCAGGGGCGGAGCAACCGGCGTGATATCCTTTTGGACTCGATAAAAGGCACGAAGTTTTGGATGCGGGAGCCAAGAACCGGAGGTCCTGAAAGACCAAGCCCCTCGACCCGAGGGGCTTACTTGTGAACAGCGGGTAGCCAAGGGCGCAGGCCGAGACTCGAGGAGGAGGGTGATGGGCGGGCTCGATGAGGTCAGGGACCTTGCCGAGGCTGTCGTCCGGCGCCGGTCGCTGCGGTTGTGGGACGTCGAGATGGCCTCGGGGAGCGGCAGCGGCGTGGTGCGAGTGATGGTCGATGCGACCGAGGGCGGGATCGATCTAGACACCGTGACCGAGGTTGCCGAGGAGATCTCGCGCGGGCTCGACCTCAGGGATCCGATTGCGGGACGTTACACGCTTGAGGTGTCGTCACCGGGGCTCGAACGGTCCCTGAGGAGGCCGGAGCACTTCGCTTCGTCCGTCGGCAAGAAGGTGACGGTCAAGACCAAACAGCGGCTGGTCGCTGGAAGCCACAGGATTGACGGCGTTGTGAAAGAGGCCACCGGCGAGACCGTCAAGCTGGACGCCGAAGCGGGCCAGATCGAGGTCTCCTACGGCGAGATCAAGTCGGCGAGGACGATCTTCGAGTGGAATCGATAGCGTGACAAAGAGGAAAGGCCTTTGCGATGAACATTGACATGGAGTCCCTGCGCCAGCTCGAGCGCGAGAGAGGCGTGTCCTTCGACACGGTAGTCGGAGCGATCGAGGGTGCTCTGGCGCAGGCCTATCTGCGCGTCTTGAATCTGCAGGAGGATCCGACTAGGGGTGCGCGCGCGACCTTGGCAAGAGAGACCGGCGAGGTCACCCTCTACGCGCAGGAGCTCGAGTTCGATTACGACACCGAGGAGACGAGCGTCACGAAGGAGTGGGTGGACACGCCCGCCGATTTCGGGCGAATAGCTGCGCAGACGGCGAAGCAGGTCATCCTCCAAAGACTTAGGGAGGCAGAGCGCGATATCACCTTCGGTGAGTATGCAGGGCGCGAGGGCGACATCGTCACCGGCATCGTTCAGCAGCATGATCATCGCTACACGATCCTGGATCTCGGCAAGACCGAAGCGCTGATGCCACCGTCCGAGCAGATCCCCCACGAGCGCTATGAGCACGGGGCTCGCCTCAAGGCCTACATCGTCGAGGTCAGGAAGTCCATCAGGGGCCCCCAGATCATCGTGTCTCGAACTCATCCTGGCCTGATAAAGCGCCTGTTCGAGCTCGAGGTCCCCGAGATCCTTGATTCGATCGTCGAGATCAAGGCGGTCGCACGCGAGCCGGGGCACAGGACGAAGATCGCAGTCGCCTCGAACGACAGAAACGTGGACCCGGTGGGGGCCTGTGTCGGCGCCAAGGGCTCGCGCGTGCGCATGGTGATGAACGAGCTGAGGGGCGAAAAGATCGACATCATCAAGTGGACTGAGGGAGTCGAGGAGTTCGTCGCAAATGCCCTGTCTCCTGCCAAAGTCAAGCAGGTGAAGGTCGTGGCCGAGGGGGGGACGGCGCTCGTGATCGTGCCCGACTATCAGCTCTCTCTTGCCATCGGCAAGGAGGGGCAAAACGCAAGGCTGTCGGCGAGGCTCACGGGCTTGAGGGTCGACATAAAGTCCGAGACGCAGGTTCGCAGGGAGGCCCAGGAGGCTGCTGCTGCCGCTGCGGCCGACGCCCCCGAACCCGACGCCCCTCAACCCGACACCTCCGAACCCGACACCTCCGAACCCGACGCCTCCGAACCCGACGCCTCCGAACCCGACGCCTCCGAACCCGACGCCCAAGGGCCGGAGGCCGAGCGCCCCACCGCCCCAACCGAGGCCTCGGCGACGCCGGGCGTGGGAGGGTAGCGCCGCGACTAAGATCGAGTGTTATTAGCGCGCTCACTACTCGCCCTGCAGGACGGCTCAGGGAGCCAATCCGATCGGGCCGAACGGGAGGCGCATCACCCCAAATACAAGAGCGCATTCTGAAGAAAGGAAGCAATGGCTAGGCCAAGGGTCCATGAGGTCGCCAAAGAGCTTGGGTTGACTTCCAAGGAAGTCCTTTCGCATCTCGAGTCCATCGGCGAGCCGGCCAAGAGCCACTCATCGACGATCGACGAGTCGCTCGCCGACCGTGTGCGCCACGAGCTCGGGAACGGGTTGGCTCCGGCCGCCGGTGCGACGGATGCCCCTGCCGAAACTCCCGCCGGATCAGAAGAGCATGCGGGGGCGCCGGAGGACCGCGATATCGCTGAGGTCGTCGTCGCCGAGCCGCCCGGGAGCGAGGAGCAGGCCGCGGCTGCCCCCGCCGCCGAGCCCGGTTTCGATCCGGTCGCGCCCGGGACCCAGAGCGAACCGGCGTCCGCCGTGGCTGCCCTCAGGATCAACCGAGGTATCACGGTCAGAGACCTGTCCGAAAAGATCGGCCGTCCTCCCGCCGAGATCGTCAAGATCCTGTTGGGGCTTGGTGAGATGGTCACGGTTACGCAGTCGATGAGCGATGAGGCAGTAGAGCTCCTCGGCGTCGAGTTCGGCATACCGCTGCAGGTGGTCGACCCCGGCGAAGCCGAGGTCCTCAAGGACGAAGATGTCCCCGAGCCCGCCGGCGATGAGGGCGAGCTCGTTCCCCGAGCTCCCGTCGTCACGGTCATGGGCCACGTCGATCACGGCAAGACGGCCATCCTCGATGCGATTCGTGAAACGGACGTCGCCGCTGGCGAGGCGGGCGGGATCACGCAACACATCGGCGCCTATCAGATCAACTTTGAAGGCCGCGAGCTGACTTTCATAGACACGCCCGGCCACGAGGCATTCACGGCCATGAGGGCGCGCGGCGCCCAGGTCACGGACATCGCCGTGCTCGTTGTCGCAGCGGACGACGGAGTCATGCCCCAAACGATCGAAGCCATCGACCACGCGCGCGCCGCGAGGGTACCGATAGTCGTCGCAGTCAACAAGATCGACCGCCCTGAGGCTGATCCCGCCAGGGTGCGCCAGCAACTCTCCGACCGAGGGCTCCTCCCTGAGGAGTGGGGCGGCGACACGATCTTTGTCGACGTCTCTGCTAGGGAGCGCACGAACCTCGACAGCCTTCTCGAGAACATTCTCCTCACCGCGGATGTCCGGCTCGATCTCAGGGCCAACCCCAACACCGATGCCCGCGGCGTGGTCATAGAGGCCCATCTCGACAGAGGCCGAGGTCCGGTCGCGACCGTCCTGGTCAGGAGGGGGACCCTTTATCTGGGCGATCCCGTGGTCGCCGGAGCCGTGTGGGGCAGGGTGCGCGCCATGTTGGATGAGAACGGGGACAGGGTCGAGCAAGCCACGCCGGGCCAGCCGGTTCAGGTGCTCGGGTGGCAATCGATTCCTGCGGCAGGCGATGAGTTCCAGTCCCTCGCCGATGAGCGTGAGGCGCGTGCGATCGCGGGTGAACGCGAGCAGCAATGGCGCGCGGCCGAGCTCGTTTCGAGCCGGCGGGCATCGCTTACGACGCTGCTTGCCGCGACAAGAGAGGGTGAGATTCCCGAGCTCAACCTTCTGGTCAAAGCCGACGTGCAGGGTTCGCTTGGGGCGCTCGACGATCAGCTCTCCAAGATGGATCAGAGCCTTGTGAAGCTGAGCGTGATCCGAAAGGGCGTAGGGGGTATCACCGAGAACGACGTCACGCTCGCCCAGGCTTCCGATGCAATCGTGATCGGATTCAACGTCGTCGCCAATGCAGCCGCTCGGGCTCTGGCCGAGGCCGGGGGCGTCGACATCCGCACTTATCGAGTGATCTATCAGGCGGTTCAGGACATCGAGAACGCGGCCCGCGGCCTGCTCGGCCCAGAGACGCAGGAGGTGCCGCTTGGCCAAGCTGAGGTCCGCGCCATCTTCAGGGTTCCCCGAAGCGGCGTCATCGCAGGGTGCATGGTGCTCGAAGGGCTTATTCGCAGGAACGGCCGTGCCCGGCTTGTGCGCGACGGGACGATCATCTATGAAACGAACATCTCGTCGCTCAAGCGCTTCAAAGACGATGCTCGTGAAGTGGCTGCGGGATTCGAATGCGGCATCGGACTCGAGGGCTTTCAGGACATCAAGGAAGGCGACATCATCCAAGCCTTCGATGTCCAAGAGGTAAGTCGCTAACTCCGGCCGGCGAGGTGACTGATGGGGATGTTCGTCGGCCTCGCCCGCTTCGAGCTGTTCATCCCAGCGAGCAGGTCACTCAAGGCAAAGCGGCAGGTGCTCCGGCGGGTGGTTGCTGGGGTGCAGAATAGGTTCAACGTGTCAATCGCCGAGGTCGCGTATCAGAACCTGTGGCAGCGCGCGGCTCTTGGAGTCAGTTGCGTGTCCGAATCCACGGGGCATTGCCGGAAGGTCCTGCAAGAGGTCGAGAAGGCGATTGGGTCGGCGGCCGTCGACGGCGCCGAGATAGTCGAGCGATCCATCGAGATCGTCGCGATGGATGACCTATGAAGAGAATTGCTGTGGGGACCCTCAGAACCAGGGCAAGGTGAGCGGACTTGAGCCAGCGCATTGCCAAGGCACAAGAGCTGACGCGTGAAGTCCTCGGAGAGTCGATTCAAAGACTCAAGGACCCACGTGTCGGCTTCACCACGGTGACGGCGGTGCGGATGACGCCCGACCTGCAGCAAGCGCGCGTGTTCGTCTCGGTATTGGGCACGGCGGAAGACAAGGAGCAGACCATGGCAGGCCTCGCCAGTGCAGCACCTCACCTGCGTACCGAGCTAGGGCAGCAAGTGCGTCTGAGGTACACGCCCGAGCTCATATTCGATCTCGACCGCGGCGCCGACACCGCTGAGCGGATCGACGAGCTGCTGAGAAAGATCCACGCCGAAGAGGCACAGGAAGCCGCAGCCGAGGGTGTGGAGGAGTAATGCGCTACAACGCTGAGGATTGGGACGACGTCGTTGCCGTTCTCCGAGATCCTGCGGAAGTTGCCATCGTCTGCCATGTGAACCCCGATGGCGATGCCCTTGGCTCGCTTCTTGGGGCTTCGCTTGCGCTTGCCAAGAGCGGTGCCAGGACCTGGCCAAGCTGGGGTTCAGACGACGTCGGCCTTCCTGATAGCTACGCATTTCTGCCGGGAGCGGAGACTTTGGTACAAGCGTCTGAGGTCCCCCGGGCCCCGGTGTGGCTTGCCCTTGACTGCGGGGCGGGAGACCGGCTCGGCAGTCTCGAGGACCAAGCGCGTGCAAGTGAGTGCCTCATCAACATCGACCACCACCCTGGCAACGACAACTTTGGGACGTTCAATGTGGTGGTGCCCGGCGCCTCGTCCACGGCCGAGCTTGTCGTCCGCTTGCTCCAGGATGTGGGCATCGACCTCGATCGTGACATCGCAACCTGCCTCTACACGGGACTTGTGACCGATACGGGACGTTTCCAGTACGCGAGCGCTTCGCCAGAAGCCCTGCGCTTGGGGGCGGACCTTCTCGCCCTTGGTGTTCCTGCGCCTGCAATAGCCTCGGAGATATGGGAGTCCGTGCCCTTCGGCTATCTCAAGCTGATGGGCCGCATGCTCGGGCGGGCCACTCTCTTTCCCTCCGAACGGTTCGTTTACTCGTGGATAACGCTGGAGGATCTCGAGGCAACCGGCGTCGACCTCGACGCGACCGAGACGCTGATAGATCTCGTGCGATCCACGCGCGCAGCCGACGTTGCGGCGATGTTCAAGGAGCAGCCCGACGGCACCTACCGCGCAAGCATGCGGTCGAAGGGCCCCGTGAGCGTCGCAGCGATAGCGCGTGACAAGGGCGGAGGGGGTCACGAGCTCGCGGCGGGTTTCACCGCCGAAGACATGGACGAGGCCGTATACGACATCCGTACGGCGTTAAGGGGCCGCCTCGGCGGGACCTCGGAAAAAGGGGGCCGCCTCGGCGGGACCTCGGAAAAAGGGGGCCGCCTCGGCGGGACCTCGGAACAAGGGGGCCGCCTCGGCGGGACCTCGGAACAAGGGGGCCGGCGACTCGACCGGAAGACGACGGCGCTCGAGGCTGGGGCTTCGGAAGCAACCTCCCGGCGGTCCTGATCGCACTCAAGCGCGACCGTTCACGGCGCGGCGAGCCCTCCGGCTTGGACGGCGTGGTCGTCGCAGACAAGCCTGCCGGTGTCACCTCGCACGATGTCGTCGACGAGGTCAGACGGCGTCTCGGCACCAGAAAGGTGGGCCATGCAGGCACACTCGATCCCGACGCGACCGGTGTGCTCCTTCTCGGCGTAGGGGCAGCGACCAGATTCTTGTCCTATGCGCAGTCCGCTCCCAAGCGCTACCTTGCAACCGCCGTCTTCGGCGTCACCACTTCTACCGGAGATGCATCGGGCGCCATCTTGCAGCGCCGCCCGGTGGCCTTCACTAGGGCGGAGCTTGATGCCGCGGTGCGCAGCCTCACCGGCGACATCATGCAGGTGCCGCCGATGGTCTCCGCCGTCAAGGTCGGGGGTGAGCGCCTTTACAAGAAGGCGCGGCGCGGCGAGGAGGTCGAGAGGCCGGCGAGATCGGTCTCCGTTTACTCCCTGGACGTCGTCGAAGCCGATGATCGCGGTCACCAAGCGACGATCTCCGTTCACTGCTCGGCGGGAACCTACGTGCGCACGCTGGTGAGCGACCTCGGTGCCGCGCTTGGCTGCGGGGCGCACTGCGCGTGGCTGCGGCGCACCGAGGCGGGAGGGTTCACCGAGGCTGAGGCCGTGCCCCCGAGCTCCGTCGAGCCGGCAAGCCTGCGCCCGCTTGGCGATGTCGTAAGGGTGCTTCCGGGCATCGAGGTCGACGAGTCAACCGCTCGTACGGTGACTCACGGACGGCCGCTGCCCGTCGGGGAGGTGGGGAGTTCACCCGCTGAGGGCCGGCTTGTCGCGATGACCATCGGGGGCCGGCTTCTCGGGGTGTACAGGCGTAAAGGCGACCTCCTCCTGGCCGACCGCATCGTGCCGCCTCGGCGGGACGACGACACACCCGTGCCGCCTCGGCGGGACGGTGCACCAACGGGCGGTTCTTCGGCATGAGGGTGATCGAAGGGCTCGACGCTCTGGCCCCGCCGCCGGGGGGAAGCTCGGTCGTCATCGGCACGTTCGACGGGGTGCACAGAGGGCATCATGCGCTCATAGGGCGCGCCGTCGATGATGCGAACGAGCATGCCCGCCGGTCCGTGTGTGTTACCTGGGATCGCCATCCCACCGAGACCCTTGCCCCGTCCAAGACCCCGCCGCTTCTGACTACCCTCGAAAGGAAAATGGAGCTGCTTGCCGCCACGGGGCTGGATATCGTTGCGGTGCTCGAGTTTGACGACGCCTTTACGAAATGGCCGCCACGGCGTTTCGTCGAGGACGTGCTTGCCGGCGGCCTCGGCGCCCGGTCGGTGTTCGTCGGATCAGGGTTCCGCTTTGGTCACAAGGCTGCAGGCGACATCGCCACATTGCAGCAGCTAGGCCGTTGGCTCGGCTTCGCCGCGGAGGCGGCCCCCCTTTTCGAAGCAGGAGGCGAGCCGGTATCGAGCACCAGAGTGCGCCGTGCCGTCGCCGCCGGCGACCTCGAGCTCGCCGCCGATCTGCTCGGTAGGCCGTTCGAGGTCGAGGCGGAAGTCGTGCGCGGGGACGCGCGCGGGGCTGCCCTGGGCTACCCGACCGCCAATCTCCCCCTTGGGGAGGGCATGGCAAGAGTGCCCAACGGCGTCTATGGGGGCTGTGCGCAGACGAAGGAGGGCCGCTACCCGGCGGCAGTCAACGTGGGGGTGAATCCGACTTTTACTCACGACAAGGCCGCGAGGCCGCGGCTTGAGGCGCATCTCCTGGATTGGACCGGAGACCTCTACAGCCGGCCGCTGCGGATCGAGCTGATTACCCGGTTGAGGGACGAGACAAGATTCGCCTCGGCCGAAGAGCTAATCATCCAGATCAAAAAGGATGTCGAGGCCACACGGTCGTTGACCTGCTAGACTAACTGGTCATGTGGCCTTCGCCGCAGACCAAGCCAGTCGAAGGAAGCCAGTCTAAGGAAGGTTGTCGCAGCGCGTAATGGCATTGCTGAAGGACGAAAAGACGCAGATCATCACCGGTAATGCACGTTCAGAGGGCGATACGGGTTCCCCCGAGGTCCAGGTGGCGGTGCTCTCCCGGCGCATCTCCGAGCTAACCGAGCACCTGAGGACTCATCCCAAGGATCACCACTCCCGGCACGGGCTTTTGAGGCTGGTCGGCCGCAGACGCCGCCTCCTCAAGTACGTGCGAGGGGAAGACGTCGAGAGATATCGCGCCCTCATCGGCAAGCTGGGTTTGCGCCGCTAGCGCTCTCAGGCGACCGAAAGGAGAAACACAGGGCCCAATAACGCTGCCACGCAATGGCGGGAGAGAGGCGCCCTAGGTCGGTTATCAGTCGCAAGCTCGCGTGCCTCGCGGCAGGCGGCCTTACCACTGAGAATCGGCTTGGTCGTCGCTCTCCTCCGATTGGAGCGCCCGGTGCAACGCCACGTGGGCCTCATGTCAACCAGCGATCGCGGTTGCGATCGCCCAGATCCCAAGGAGGGATTAGATCCAAATGACAAGAACTATGAAACCCGAGCCCCAGGTTGTCGAAAGGAAGGTCGGCGAGCAGGTACTCAGATTCGAGACAGGCCGGCTTGCCGGACAGGCGGGCGGGGCGGTTGTCGGCTACGCCGGCGAGACCGCAGTGCTTGCAACTGCAACGGCATCCGACCCCAGGGGCGAAGGCGACTTCTTTCCCCTAACCGTAGACGTCGAGGAGCGCATGTATGCAGCCGGGAAGATACCCGGGGGGTTCTTTCGCAGAGAAGGAAAGGCATCCACGAGCGCGACTCTTCTCTGCCGCCTCATCGACCGGCCCATGCGCCCCGCTTTCGTAGCCGGTTTCCGGCATGAGGTGCATTGTGTCGTAACAACGCTTGCCTTCGACTCGTCGAATCCGTTCGACATCCTGGCGATCAACTCGGTGTCGGCTGCGCTTGCGCTTTCCGACATGCCTTTCGAGGGCCCGGTTGGCGCCGTCAGGCTTTCTCACATCGACGGCAACTGGGTCGCCAACCCCACCATCGAAGACCGTGACCAGGAGACCATCGAGCTCGTCATCGCCGGCCGCAAGAACCCTGCCGGCGAAATCGACATCATGATGATCGAGGCTGGCGCCTCAGAGGCCTGCTTCGTCCTCGTCGAGCAGGGCGCACCTGCGCCAAACGAGGAGTTGCTTGCCGAGGGAATCGAGGCATCAAAGAGCTACATCGCGGACGTCATCGCAGCCCAGGAGGAGCTCGTCGAGCTCGCCGGTGCACCGAAGGGTTCAACCTCCGGGGACGCCCCCGACTATCCGTTGTTCGTCGATTACACGGAGGAGATTTACGGACGCGTCGAGAGCGAGGCCGGCGAGGAGGTCAAGGCGGCCCTTGCGACGGCCGACAAGGCCGAACGCCGCGGCCGGCTCGAGCTGATAGGTGCAGCCGTCGAAGAAAGGCTTGCCGAGGAGTTCCCCGAGCAGGGGGACGGCGTAAAGCCGGCGTTCCGCTCGCTCACAAAGAAGCTCGTCCGGCGGCGGATTATCGACGACAACGTGCGCCTCGACGGCCGCGCGGCCGATGAGGTGCGACCGATCTGGTCACAGGTGGGGGTTCTTCCCCGCGTTCACGGCAGCGGGCTGTTCACTCGCGGGGAGACTCAAGCGCTGACGGTCACGACCCTTGGCATGCAGCGCATGGAGCAGATGATCGACGACCTCTCGCTCCAGGACAGGAAGCGCTACATGCACCATTACAACTTCCCCCCCTACTCGACCGGTGAGGCAGGGTTCATGCGCGGCCCCCGTCGCCGCGACATCGGCCATGGAGCTCTCGCAGAAAAGGCCCTTGAACCCGTCATCCCGCCGCGCGAAGACTTTCCCTACGCGCTGCGCGTTGTCTCCGAGATCATGTCCTCCAACGGCTCGACCTCGATGGCGAGTGTGTGCGGATCGTCGTTGTCGCTGATGGACGCGGGCGTTCCGTTGCGCACAGGCAAGCACGTCGGCGGCGTTGCAATGGGCCTTATTGCCGAGGGCGACAGCTATGTCACGCTGACCGACATCCTCGGCGATGAGGATGCCTTTGGTGACATGGACTTCAAGGTTGCAGGCACGGAAGATGTTGTGACGGCGCTTCAGCTCGACACGAAGATCTCGGGCATTCCGGCCGATGTGCTCGGGAAAGCGCTGCAGGCCGCCAAGCAGGCGCGCAGGCACATCATTTCGAAGATGAACGAAGTGATCGAGCACCCGCGCGCTGAGCTTGCGCCCTACGCTCCGCGCGTCGTGTCGGTTCAGATTCCGGTTGACAAGATCGGCGAGCTCATTGGGCCCAAGGGCAAGAACATCAATCAGATAACGGAATCCACGGGGGTCGAGATCGACATCGATGATGATGGAACCGTGCGTATCGGCTCCGGTGATCAGGAGTCGGCCAATCAGGCAGCCAAGATGATCGACGATCTCATGAACCCCCGCCTGCCCGAGGTTGGGGAGCGAGTTCTCGGCATGGTCGTGAAGACCACGACGTTTGGCGCTTTCATCAACATCGCACCGGGCCGAGACGGGCTTGCCCACATCTCCAAGCTCGGCGAGGGCAGGATCGAGCGCGTTGAGGACGCTGTGAACGCAGGGGATCAGATCGAGGTTGAGGTCACCGATATCGACAGGCAGGGCCGTGTCTCACTGACGCCGGTTGCTTGGCTCGAGCGCAAGGTTGCCCAGGGCCAGACAATAGAGGAGGCGCGCGCGGCTGCTGTCGGGGGTGGCGGCGGTGAAAGACCCCGCCGTGAAGGCGGCGACCGTGGACGCGGACGGCCAGGTGGAAGGCCCGGGCGTGACTCGGGACCTCGGCGGGAGCGGGCGCCGCGCCGGAGCGACGGAGACTCGTAGAACGCCCCCCGTCATTCCGAAGCCGCAGATAGTGAGGAGGTAGCCCACTTGCCGTTCAACCGCAGTGTGCTCGAGTCCGGCGCAACCGTCGTCACCGAGACCATGTCGGAGGTTCGTTCGGTCTCCGTGGGGTTCTGGTTCGACGTTGGCTCGCGTGATGAGCCCATCGAGCTCGCCGGGACGTCCCATTTTCTCGAGCACCTGTTGTTCAAGGGGACCCCTACCCGCACGGCCAAGGACATTGCGAACGTCTTCGATGCTGTGGGCGGCGACGTCAATGCCTTCACCAGCAAGGAGTACACCTGCTATTACGCAAGGGTTCTCGATCAAGATCTTCCGATGGCCACCGAAGTGCTGGCGGACATGATCACGAACTCGATGATCAAAGGCGACGAGCTCGAGTCCGAGCGCAAGGTCATCCTCGAGGAGATCGCAATGCACGAGGATGCCCCCGACGAGCTCGTTCATGATCTCTTCTACCGGGGGGTGTGGCAGGACCATCCGCTGGGCCGCCCCGTGCTCGGCTACGAAGACACGATCGCATCGGTAGGACGGGAGCTGATCACGAGCTACTGGCGCGAGCGCTACTCGCCACTGAACCTGGTGGTCGCAGCTTCGGGAAACCTCGAGCACGACGCTTTGGTGGCCAGCGTCGATTCTCTGTTCCCATCGACGAAAGGTCTACGCACGGCGCGCCACGATCCTTTCCCGGCTCTCGGTACAAAGGCGCACGTCTTTAACCGGCCGACCGAGCAGGCTCACATCGTGTTCGGGACCGAAGGCGTGTCGCGCGGCGACGACGATCGCCACGCCCTCGGGGTCATCGACACGGTGCTCGGCGGCGGCATGTCTTCGCGTCTGTTTCAAGAGGTGCGCGAGAAGCGGGGGCTCGCCTATTCCGTCTTTTCCTACCGAGCTCTTTACGCGGAAACGGGGACCTTCGCCGTGTACGCCGGCACCACTCCTCAGAACGCCGACACCGTGATGGACATCGTCAAGGACCAGATCGATTCGATTCTGAGCGACGGCATTACCGAAGAAGAGCTCAAACGTGCCAAGGGCCACATCAAAGGCTCCCTGGTGCTGTCGGCGGAGGACCCGGGAAGCCGCATGAACAGGTTGGGCCGCCAGCAGATCACCACCGGCGAGATCCTGTCCATCGATGAGCTGATCGACAGATACGACCGGATCGAGATGGAAGACATCCGGCGTGTCGCAGCTCGTGTTCTCGGTGGCGGCAAGTTCGGTGTCACGGTCCTCGGCCCTTTCGATGAGGGTGCATTCGATCGCTACGCCGCCTGAGCCCATGCGCGTCGGGGTGCTCGGCGCACGCGGCCGCATGGGCACGGCCGTATGCGGAGCCGTCGAGTCGGACGCCGACCTCGTGCTTGCCGCTCGCCTCGGCAGAGGGGACCCACTGGACGCACTGATCGATGGTTCGGTCGAGGTCGCCGTGGACTTCACGAACGGCGGGGTCGCCGCGCACAATGGGCATTGGTGTTTGGCGAACGGCATTCATGTCGTTGTGGGGGCAACCGGAGTCCCTGCGGCCGACCTCGAGGCCCTCAGGGAGCGTGCCGCTGAGTCGGGGCGCAACGTCTTTGTGGCTCCCAACTTCGCGCTCGGGGCGGTTCTGATGATGGTGTTGGCGGCGCGCGCTGCCCCCTTCTTCGACACGGCTGAGATAGTGGAGCGTCACCACGAGCGCAAGGCCGACGCGCCCTCCGGCACGGCGCTCAGGACGGCAGAGCTCATGAACGCTCGGCGCGAGCGCGCATGGGCTCTCGCTCCCGCCGGCGATGAGGCGGGCGCGCGCGGCGCAGACGTGGCCGGGATACGGATACACAGCCTGCGCGTGCCGGGCTCCGTGGCGCACCAGGACGTCGTGCTCGGATCGGCCGGCGAGACGCTGACGATTCGTCATGATTCCATCGATCGCGCCTCGTTCATGCCGGGCGTGATTCTGGCCATCAAAAAGGTGCCCTCACTCGGTGCACTGACCGTCGGCCTCGAGCACCTCCTGGAGCTTTGATTGGTGTGGCGGGGGCTAGCTGCGCTCGCCGTCGTCGCCGCGCTCGGCGGCGCATGTGTGTCGGGCGCGCCGCTGACCGGCTCAGGGGAGGGCATTCCTGTGGTGAGCGCCGACTTCCCTCCGCATTCCAAGGCGGCGACGACTCAGACCGCCGTCCTGCAGGTCAGCAACCCCGGGCCGGCCGACATGGACTCCCTCGTTGTGGCGTTTGCACGGGCCGGTGACCCGGAGTTGCCGGCGCCGATAGTGGATGCGAGCGCCGGCGGAGACAATCCCTCCGTCAGTGGAGTCAGGCCTGAGCCGGTGGGGGTGTCTTCGGATGGGGTGGTGTACAGATTCCAGGGTTTGGAAGAAGGCGCCTCGACCTCGATCACTTTCGAGCTTGTGGTGCCGGCCGATCCAGGGCCGGCAGCCAACGCCGTGCAGGTGTATGACGGAAGCGATATTGAACGCGCCGCGGGCGTCCGGCTTGAAACCACGGTCGAGCGGTAACGTAAGGGGCATGGTGGTCGGCGCGCCGCCGAGCTCATTCGAGGAGGGAAAGCCAATGCCAGGCACAAGGTTCGGCGAGGTCATTACTGCAATGGTGACGCCGTTTCGAGATGACGGATCTGTCGATCTCTCCGCGGCGCGGTCGCTGGCCCGCCACCTCGTCGAGCACGGCTCCGATGGGCTTGTCGTGTGCGGCACCACAGGGGAGGGGCCGACCGTGGCCCACGACGACAAGCCCGCCCTGTTCGAGGCGGTCGTGGAAGAGGTCGGCGATCGCGCCCACGTCATTGCGGGAACGGGGACCTACGACACGGCCGAGTCGATGGCACTTACGCGCACGGCCTCAGGAATCGGCGTCGACGCTTGCCTGGTCGTCACCCCCTACTACTCCAAGCCGCCTCAACCTGGCTTGCTGGCTCACTTCACAAGCGTGGCGGATGCGTCCACCGTCCCGATCGTCATCTACGACATTCCCGGCCGCACGGGTCGCAGGGTCGAGCGTCCGACCATGGTCGAGCTCGCCGGCCACGAGCGGATCGTTGCGGTCAAGGACGCCGTCGGCGATGCCTCGGAGACGGCGCGCTTGAGAGCCGACCTGGACGCAGCCGGCCGTCACGATTTCGAGATCTACTGCGGAGATGACGTGCTGCTGCTCCCGCTTCTCGCTTCTGGGGCGATCGGGATCATCTCGGTGTCGTCGCACATCGTGGGCCCGCACTTCAAGCAGATCTTCGCGGCGTGGGCCGACGGCAAGATCGACGAGGCCAGGCACATCTTCATCGAGCTGACGCCGCTTCTGAACACGATCATGACCGTGACCGCAAGCCCCATTCCGATCAAGGCCGCTTGCAACCTCATGGGCCTCGGCGTCGGCGATCCCAAGCTGCCGCTCGTGGCCGCGACCCCCGGCGAGCTCGCCGTGATCCGCAGCGCTATGGAGGGTGTCGGACTCCTGTGAGCCAAGGGAATCCCTCCGGCGTACGGATCATCTTCCTCGGGGGGCTCGGGGAGATCGGTCGCAACATGATGACCGTCGAGATGGACGGCCGCATCCTGGTCGTCGACGCCGGCCTTTCCTTTCCCAACGAGGAGATGCTCGGCGTCGATCTTGTGCTCCCCGACTTCTCCTATGTGTCCTCCAACGCCGACCGCTGCGACGGTGTGCTGCTGACCCACGGCCACGAGGACCATGTCGGGGCCCTGTCGTGGTTCTTACGCGAGGTCGACGTCCCCGTCTACGGGACGCCGCTCACGCTTGGTATGGCGAAGAGAAGGCTCGATTCATTTGACGTGGATGCTCGCTTCATCGAGATCAATGCGCCGGGGGAGGCCTCCATCGGTCCTTTCAAGTGCCGGCTCCTGGCGGTGTCGCATTCGATTCCCGATGCGGTGTCTGTGGTGATCGACACTCCCGAAGGGCGGATTCTCTACACATCGGACTTCAAGCTGGCCGATGGAGACGCCGCGCCGGCGTCTTATGTGGAGTCTTTCGGCGAGCTTGGGCGCCAAGGGGTGGATCTGATGCTCTCGGACTCGACCAACGCAGAGCGGCCCGGACGGACTCCCTCCGAGGCAGTGGTCGGCGTCGCCATGCGCGAGATCTTCTCCTCCTCGGAGCGCCGGGTGATCGTGGCGTGCTTCGCCTCCAACCTGCACCGCATTCAGGGCGTGTGCACGGTTGCCGAGGCTACGGGGCGCAAGGTGGCCTTCATCGGTCGTTCGATGGTCGCCAACGTCGAAGTCGGGAGGGAGCTCGGTTATCTCGAAGTGTCAGACGACACGCTGATCGACGTCGGCGAGCTGTCCAACTACCGTCCAGAGGAGGTGGCCGTCATCTGTACCGGCTCCCAGGGCGAGCCGCTGTCCGCGCTGACCTTGATAGCGGCCGGCGAGCACAGGTCGATCTCCATCGAGCCCGGCGACATGGTGGTGCTTTCCGCCAGCCCGATTCCCGGCAACGAGGCCGCCGTCCATCGCGTCATCAACGGTCTCTACAGGGCCGGCGCCGAGGTGTGTCACTCGGAGAACAGCAATGTTCACGTCTCTGGGCATGCGGCGGCCGACGAGCTCGCCGAGATGGTGACGCTCGTGAAGCCGAAACACTTTGTTCCCGTCCACGGCGAATATCGTCACCTCGCTCACCACGCGCGCATAGCCGAACGCTCGGGTATCGCTCGCTCGGACATCACGGTCATAGAAGACGGTGACGTCTTGGTGCTCGAGGGAGGGCATGTGCGCTCCGACGGCAGGGTGAGGGCGGGCACGGTCCTGGTCGACGGCCTCGGGGTCGGCGACGTCGGCCCCGTCGTGCTCAGGGATCGAAAGACGCTTGCGGGTGACGGCATCCTCATCTGCGTAGTCACGATCGACTCCCAGGACGGCGCCATCCTCGCGGGGCCCGACCTCATCAGCCGGGGGTTCGTCTATCACGGAGAGTCGCAGGAGTTCCTGCAGGAGGCCGGGGACAGGGTCGCCGACGCCCTCGACGAGCTCGGAGACGACCAGGTCAGGGAGTGGTCGTCGATCAAGAAAGCGTGCCGGAACTCGCTCGGCGAGATCGTGTGGAAGCGCACTAGGCGCCGCCCCATGATCCTGCCGATCGTCATGGAGATCTAGCCGGTCAAGTCGCTCCGACACAGCCTTGTGCAACGGATCTGCAGCACACCGAGATTCACGCCCCCTAGTAACGGCCCCGGGTAGCAGACCGGGCCGGCTAGGCACTCCGCCTTGCCCCAACGGTGGCCTGGCTTGCCCTGGTTGGAGTCACGGTCCAGCTCCCCGGTCCCGGGGAGGCTCCGTGTTGCTCTTGTGTGCTCCTGTTACTGTTGTGGGAAATCTTGAGTAGGAGGTCAAGTGGCGACTCCGACCCGCCGGGACAAGGCAAGCTCCAAGAAGAAGCGGTCGTCTGCGGCCGCAAAGACGGCGCGCACCCCGGCGCCCAAGCGTGCTGGGGGCGGGGCGCGCAAACGTCCACCTGCCGGCAAACGACGCTCCACCGCAAACCGAAGGCGGCCCCCTGCAAAGAGAAGCCGGCGCCCAGCGACCCGACGCCGGCGCTCGCCCTGGAGGCGCTGGTTGGCGCGCGCCCGGAGGGGGCTTGCCGTTGCAGGTCGCGGCGTTGTGCGCGTTGCGGGCATTCCCGCAGCGTGGGGCTGGCTCGTGGCCTTCGCCGGCGCCACCTTGGGGCTCAGCGCCTATTCCGGCCCCGGGGGTCCCCTGGGCCGCGCTGTCGAGGGCGTGGTGAGGCTGTTCGTCGGCGACCTCGCGCTGCTCCTTCCCGTGATTGCGGTAGCGGCGGGGATGGCGATCGTGATCCCACGGCTTCGCCCCGAGGCCGGGAGGGTAGCCTGCGGGGTGGCCCTGTGTCTCCTTGCCGCCGCCGGCGCCTGGCACCTGTTGCACGGGAACCGAGCCGTTTCGGCCCCGCTCGAGAAGCTGCAGAACATAGCCGGCGTCGGTGGGGCGCTCATGGCAAGGCCGCTGACCGACCTCGCCGGGTGGGCGGGGAGCCTCGTTGTGCCGCCGGTCCTGCTTGGCGTCTTCGGCATCGGCATCATGGTCGTGACCAAGACACCCGTAAGCAGGGTGGCGGCTTGGGCAACCTCGGCTGCATCGGGTGCCTACGCGTTCGGCAAAGCGCTCGTTGTGGGCCCCGGGGGAGACCTCGAGGCCGGGGCGACAGCGCCCGGCGAATCAAGCTCACGTGACCCTGCTTCCCGTCGGCGAGGTGCTTCGCTTCCCGAGGCCGAAGGCCCCGAGGCCGCCGGCCGGGCCGCGCAGCCGGTCGTCGAGGCCGTCCAGCTCGCCATGCCGGTGGGGAGCACGAAGTCGTATCGCCTGCCTCCGCTCGAGCTGCTCGCCCTCAGCGACGAGCTTGCGATCTCGGCCCGTTCTGTGCAGGAGACGATCACTGTGCTCGAGTCGACACTCGAGGAGTTCAAGGTCGACGCCTCGGTGACCGGTTATACGACAGGACCGACCGTCACGCGGTTAGAGGTCGAGCTCGGGGCAGGGGTAAAGGTAAACAGCGTCCTTAGTCTTTCAAACGAGATGAAGTACGCCCTCGCATCGGGCGAGCTGCGGTTCCTCGCTCCCATACCCGGCCGCTCGGCCATCGGCGTTGAAGTGCCCAACCGGAGCCGGCAAGTTGTGACGCTTGGAGACGTCCTGCGCTCCCAGGCCGCTCGCAGAGACGACCACCCCCTTGCGGTTGCCCTCGGGGCCGACATCTCAGGCGACCCGATCCTCGGCAACCTCGCCGGTATGCCCCATCTGCTGATCGCCGGCGCCACCAACTCCGGCAAGTCGTCGTGCATCAACTCGATGATCACTTCGATCCTGCTCAAGGCGCGGCCCGATCAGGTGCGCTTGCTCCTCATCGACCCGAAGAGGGTAGAGCTCAATCATTTTGCCGGTGTGCCTCACCTGCTCTCACCCGTGGTGACGGTGCCCAAGAAGGCGGCGTCTGCTCTCAACTGGGTCGTGCGGGAGATGGAGATGCGATACGAGACCCTTGCGCATTCCGGCGCAAGGAACCTCGACTTCTATAACGAAGCGCTGGCGCGCGGTGAGGTTGGCAAGCGCTCGGACGACGACCCGGAACCCCAGCCTTATCCTTACATCCTGGTTGTCGTCGACGAGTTGTCGGATCTCATGATGGTTGCGCCCAGGGATGTCGAGGGCGCGATCTGCAGGATCGCGCAGATGGCGCGGGCGGTTGGCATTCACCTCGTGATCGCGACGCAGCGCCCTTCTGTGAACGTCGTGACGGGGGTCATCAAGGCAAACGTGCCTTCGAGGCTGGCCTTCAGCGTGGCCTCACAGCAAGACTCCCGCGTCATTCTCGACCAGGGTGGTGCCGACAAGCTGGTCGGGCGAGGGGACATGTTGTTCTTGCACGCAAATTCCTCGAAACCGGTGCGGCTCCAGGGCGCCTGGGTCACGGAGAGAGAGGTCGCTGCGGTCGTCGCCCACGCCCGCAGACAGGGCAATCCCGACTATGCAGAGGGCGTCACGGCCGAAGAGGCGTCTCTGGGGACGGGGGACGCCAGGGGCGGCGAGGACGATCTTCTCCAGGAGGCGCTCGAGCTCGTCGTTCGCTCGGGTCTGGGGTCGACATCGATGCTGCAACGCAAGTTGCAGGTGGGGTTCGCGCGCGCCGGCCGTTTGATGGACCTGCTCGAGCAGCGAGGCGTTGTCGGCCCCTCCCAGGGCTCCAAGCCCCGAGACGTTCTCATGACGACTGAGGAGCTCGAAGCAACCTTGCACGAGGCTCAAGCGTCCAATTAGTGGCGTTTCGCTTCAAGTCGGCCTTCGATAAGCCGAAATAAAACCTGCACGCTCAGTGGTCATAGGCGCATCAAACCCAAGACTTGATGTGTCTGCTCGTACAGGTCGGGTACGTTTCCCTATAATGAATCAACAGCCCAAGGAAAACCTTCATCAAGATCAATCTCGGAGCGCCGTGACTGAAGAAACCACCACCCTTGGCTCTTATCTCGGAGCCGCCCGGCGCAAGCGTCGCGTCAGCATCGAGAGGGCTGCGGAAGAGACCAGGATCCGCCGCGAGCACCTCATGCGGATGGAGGCCGACGAGTTCGACTTCCTCGCTCCCGCCTATGTTCGCGGGTTCTTGCGCAACTACGCTCGCTTCCTCAAAGTCAACCCAGAGCCCCTCCTTAGCGAGTTCGACAGACGCTACGGGGGCAGCCGGGTCGACACCCATCGGATCCTTGCGGTCAACGGGCCCCCCCAGTCTGCGGCTGCCCGCCGCGCCTCTCAAGGCTCGAGGAGAAGCACCCCAAGCTCGAGATCCGGCACAAGGGGAGATAAGCGAAGGGGGGGCAGCTGGGCCTACGCCGCGGTCTTTGCGTTCGTAATCCTCGCCGCGCTCAGCGTGGTCGGGCTGCTAAGCGATCGCCAACAAGCCGCGAACCAGGCGCCGAGCTCTCCCTCAACCGCCGAGGCGCCCACCGAAGAGGGTGCACAACAAGCTGGGGCCGCGCCGGACGGCGCAGCGGCGCTGGAGGACGGGACCGAGGAGAGACGCAAGAACAACCGACCGTCCCGGGAAGCCCTTGCGCTCAGCGAGGGCATCAACGTCGAGATAGTCGCCTCCAAGGCGGAATGCTGGGTCTTGGTCGAAAGTGACGGCGTGGCGGGACAGGGACAGATCCTAGCAGTGGGCCAAAGGGCGAGCTTTAGCGCCGAGAAGGACATGGTCATCCTTCTCGGCTACGCAAGCGGAGTGGAGCTGGCCGTTAACGGCAAGCGCGTGCCGCCCCCGTGGGCGCCGGGCGCAACCGTCTACACGCTTGACCTTCCCGAGGACGTCAGAGCGCTGATCTAGCCGGCTCGCGCCGAACGGGCCTGGGACGGGCTTCCCTAGTAAGCTGTGCCTCGAAGCCCCCTGGGCTTTTCAATCGACCGGAAGGATCAACCGAGGCAATGGCGCGCGTCGCTATCGTGACTCTGGGGTGCCCCAAGAACAGCATCGACTCCGAAGGGCTCGGGGGCATGCTCGCCGCTGCCGGACATGAGGTCATAGAGGGCCCCCAAGACGCCGAGGTCGTGCTCGTCAACACCTGTGGGTTCATAGAGCCGGCGCGCCGCGAGACGGTCGAGGAAGTCCTCGACCTCGCCGAGCTCAAGGGGGAGGGCGGAGTCAAGGCCCTCGTCCTTGCCGGGTGCCTCGTGGCGCGCTCCGCCGGTGATCTTGCCGAGGCGTTGCCCGAGGTCGATGCGCTCGTGGACTTTGCTGCCTACTCGAGGGTCGCCGAGATCGTCTCGGGCGCTGCCGCCGGGACGCTCGGGTCACGGATCTTCGGCCGGCCGGGGACCCGCTTCGATCCTGCCTGGTGGGACGCCACCATCGCGGCAGGCCCGAGGCTTCGCTTTGGGCGCGCTCCGTGGGCCTACCTCAAGATCGCCGAAGGCTGCAACCGGGCGTGCACGTTTTGCTCCATACCGCTCATGAGGGGCAAGTTCCGGTCCCGGTCCCCGGCCACGGTGCAGGACGAGGCGCGCCGTCTCGTTGCCCAGGGGGTCTCCGAGCTCTCGCTCGTGAGCCAGGACTCGGTCATGTACGGCCGGGATCTCGAGGCCGGCGGTGGGGGCCCGAGCGATCTCGTGACCTTGATCAAAGCGCTCGAAGGCGTCGAGGGCCTGCACCGGCTGCGCCTCATGTACCTCCATCCGCACGGCGTCACCGACGAGCTCATCGACGCGATGCTCGGAAGCGAGATTGTCGTTTCCTACTTCGACCTCTCGCTTCAGCACGTCGCCCCGCAGGTCCTGAAGCGTATGGGCAGGTGGGGGTCAAGAGACCGCTTCCACCGTCTGATCGACCGCATCAGGGCTGGGGATCCGCTCGCCGGCGTGCGCTCGACTTTCATCATGGGCTTTCCCGGCGAGTCCGACGAGGACGCGGCCGAGGTCGAGTCGTTCGTCGCCACCTCTGACCTCGACTGGGTCGGGACCTTCACCTATTCGCGCGAGTCGGGAACGAGATCACACGACATGGCGGGTCAGGTCGACGACGCCACCGCCCGAGCGCGGGCAGCCGGCGTGGCTGGGGCCGCAGAGATCGCTATGGAGCGCAGGGCGCGGTCCCTGGTCGGCGAGCGCCTCGAGGTCCTCGCCGAGGTCTTCGATATCCGCGCGGGCACGTGGTCGGGGCGCTCGCCACGGGAAGCACCCGAGATCGACGGTGAGGTCCGTTTCGAGGCCGCACATGAAGTGAGCGTCGGAGACTACGTCGACGTCACGATCACAGACAACGACGGCGCCGATCTCATCGGCCGGGCCGAAGCGCCGGCTTTGCCCGGCTCGGCTCGGGGGCCGGGCGCGCGAGCCGTGGCCTCAGGCGGGGTGCGGACCCGGCCTTGAACGCAGAGATAGTCGGGGTCGGCACCGAGCTCCTCTTGGGCCAGATCGCAAACACGAACGCCCAGCGCATCTCCGACACCCTTGCGGGCATCGGGGTGGATGTCTACTACCACACGGTGGTGGGAGACAACCTCACGCGTATGGCGCCCGCCATCTCCCAAGCCCTGAGCCGGGCCGATGCGGTTGTTATCACAGGGGGCCTCGGCCCGACGCCGGATGACATCACCCGCGAGGGAGTTGCGCTTGCGTTGGGACGCCGGCTGGAACGCAGCCCCGAGCTCGTTGCGCGCGTCACCGCGATCTTCGCCGCAATGGGGCGCGACATGCCGGAGGCCAACCTTCAGCAGGCCGATCTTCCTGAGGGCGCTGTGCCCATCGAACCCGAAGGCACCGCCCCCGGCTTCATGCTCGATTCCAAGCAAGGGATCGTCTTCGCCCTGCCCGGCGTTCCGTGGGAGATGGCAGCGATGCTTCACAAGACGGTCGTTCCCGAGCTGCGCATGCGCGCCGGCGACGCTGCGACCATCAGCCGTCAGGTGCTTGTGCTCGGGCTCGGCGAATCGCTGACCCACTCCAAGATCGCCGACCTCGTCGAGCGACAGGCCAATCCCACGATCGCTTATCTCGCCGGGATGGGCCAGGTGAGGATCAGAATCAGCGCCAAGGCTGCGACCGAGGCCGCTGCGCTGTCTTTGATCGAGCCGGTGGAGGCCGAGGTCAGGGCCAGACTCGGCGCGTCCGCGCTCCCCGGGAATCACGCCACCGTGGCGCCGGCCCTCGCCGAGCTCCTTCGGGGCTCGGGCGCAACGGTGGGTACCGCCGAGTCGCTCACGGGGGGCCTCATCGGGGTCGAGCTCACCGCGCTTCCAGGCTCGAGCGATTACTTCGCGGGCGCGCTCGTCTGCTACTCGAATGACGCGAAGCACGCCGTCGCAAGGGTGCCTTCGGAGATCCTCGACGGCCCCGGCGCTATCAGCGAGGAGTGCGCCGCCGCTCTCGCCGAGGGTGCGAGGGAGGTGCTCGGCACGACGCTCGGCCTCTCAGCCACAGGCGTGGCGGGTCCCGCTACCCAGGAGGGTCACCCCGCCGGCACGATCTTCGTTGGGGCGGCGACCGCTGCGGCCACCGAGGTCCGCGCTCTACGGGGTTACGGGGACAGGACCAACGTCCGCGGCTTTGCCGCCACCTACGCCATGGACCTTGGCCTGCGCCTCCTTCACGCGCGCTGACCGTGACCGGGCCGAGCCTCCGCCTCTTCATCGCGGTTGCGGTGCCCAAGGAAGTGCTCGACGCCCTCGAGGAGGCCACGGCGCCACTCCATCGCCGTTTCCACGGCGCCCGATGGATGGAGCCGTCGAGTCAGCACCTGACGCTCAAGTTCCTCGGCGCCACAGCAGCGGAGGGGCTCCCTGGTGTCGAGGAGGTCGTGCGTGCGGTTGCGGCCGCTCAGCCCAAGGCCCGGGTGCGGCTGGCCGGCATGGACGCGTTCCCAAGCGTCTCGAGGGCACGAGTGCTGTGGGCCGGGGCCGACGATCCGCGCTCGGCCCTGGGTGATCTCGCGAACGGGCTCAATCGTGCCTTCCGGCCGCTCGGCTATGCAGCCGAGAAGCGCCCTTATTCGCCGCATGTGACCGTCGCGCGCTTCAAGGCGCCGGCGGCGATCGAGGGGGCGCTGCCGGCGCTCGATGGGCTCGAGGGCTTCGAGGTCGAGGGGGCAGGCCTCTACCGGAGTCACCTGTCGTCGAGGGGGGCGCGCTACGAGCTGCTCAAGACGTTTAGCCTCAAAGACCGGTAACCGTCCATTGGTGGAGGGCATCATCGATTCGGCAACCAGCATCGGTCACATACATCTCAAGGTCTCGGACCTGGCGCGCGCCGAGGCCTTCTATCGCGACGTGTTCGGCTTCGAGGTTATGGCTCGCTACGGGGCCGAGGCCTCGTTCCTGTCGGCAGGCGGCTATCACCATCACATCGGGCTCAACACGTGGCAGAGCAAAGGGGGGCCCCCATCTCCGGCCCGCTCGACCGGGCTCTTCCACTTCGCGATCCTCGTG
This sequence comes from Candidatus Aridivita willemsiae, assembly GCA_013695835.1. GTDB lineage: Bacteria > Actinomycetota > CADDZG01 > CADDZG01 > WHSQ01 > JACCZU01. The sequence continues at coordinate 104 of JACCZU010000103.1, read as the reverse complement.
CCGAACAGGCTCGAGCTTGCTCGTGCAGTCAAGCGCATCCTCGACCACGACGTGCCGCTCGACGGCATGGCCGACCACGGGGTGAGCGAGGCGATCTATCTGCA
>JACCZU010000078.1 GCA_013695835.1 Candidatus Aridivita willemsiae | reverse complement strand
TTGGGGTGCGGAGGCTCGAACTCGAAGTCGGTGAGCTCATTGTTGAGCAGGAACCCGTGGCCGGGCACGACGATGCCGCTGCCTCCGATCTGCTCGATCGTGAAGGTGTAGCTCACGACCATTCCATCGCGGTCGGAGACCGTTAAGTGAGTGGTCGATCTGCCCTCGTGCTCAACGCTCATTCGTGGGGCAGGGTCGGGCCCTGGGTCGTCGAATGGGAACGGATTGCCGGGAGGGACGATGCCCCGCGCGGCACGGAAGCCGATCTCGCGCCTGCGCACGTCGGCGAAGTCCTGATCCAGAAGGCCGTCGAGCGGGACATCGACATACTCAGGGTCCCCCACATAGGCGTTGCGGTCGGCATAGGCGAGACGTTCGGACTCGATGAGCCTGTGCAGGGCCTCTTCGCGGCTCGATTCCCCGAGCCGGAAACCCTCGAGGATGTTGAGAGCCTCGCCGACGGTGGAGCCTCCGCTCGAAGGAGGCGCCATGCCGTAGATGTCAAAGCCCCGGTACGAGATCGCCGTAGGCCGGCGGGTCGTTGCGTCGTAGTCGAGGAGGTCGCTCCGCCGCATGAGCCCTGGGCGGATGCGCAGGTTCGTGGAGCGCACCTTTGGCGGGTTCCTTACCGCGTCGACGATCGCGCCTGCAATTGGCCCGCGGTAGAACGCATCCGGGCCCGAGCGAGCGATTCGCCGAAGGGTGTCCGCCTGGTCGGGGTTCCGATGCACGCTTCCCACCGAGGGCACGTCTCCGTTCGCGGTGAGGAACAACTCCCGGGTTGAGCGAAAAGCCTTGAAGCGCTCGAGGTTCTCCTCGATGCCGGCGGCGAAAGGCTCGTCGATGGTAAAGCCCCTCTGCGCGATCCTAATGGCGGGCCGCAGCAGGTCGCCGAGCGGCGCAGTCCCATAGCGGCGCAGAGCCTCCTCCCATCCCCGCACCGTGCCGGGAACGCCAACGGACAGGCCGCTCGTCACGGCGGCTTCAAACGGAATTGGGTTGCCTGTGTTGGGGTTGATGAAGACGCGCGGGAAGAAAGCTTGCGGCGCGGTCTCCCTATGGTCGATGGTGCTCACCCCGCCGCCCGCGGGGTGGACGACCATGAACCCGCCGCCGCCGATCCCGCACGAGAAGGGCTCGGTCACGCCGAGCACAGCGGCCGCCGCCACGGCGGCGTCGACCGCGTTGCCGCCGCCTCTGAGGACCCGCATTGCGGTGCGCGAAGCAAGGCCATCGACGCTCGCGACGGCGCCGCCGGTCCCCGTTGCCGTCGGCCTCCCCTGAGGAGGCGAGATGGGCCGCCCGCCGGGGGCCGGCGCAGACGAGACGGCGGGTGCAGTGCCCGTAAGCAGCAGGACGACGGCGGCTACGAGCGCGGACCGGCGCATGTGAATCTCCTCCCCTAGCGGTGCCGTGCCTGGGTGAAGCGTGTCGCCTCCCAAACCTTCGTCCGCCTATCTACCACAGAGCCGGGTCGTGGTGTGGTACGGGCTATATGCGGACTGCGTGGGCGCCGCCCTGGCTCGCCGAGAGTCCGTCGAAGCGATCATCGGACTAGATCACGATTTCTTGGCAATGGGTTTCGCACTTGAGCCCGGACCCGGCTGAAGTTTGGACGCTGCGCCCAAGGTTTAGCCTCGGCACCTCCCCAGGCTTCGTCCCGCCCATCTACTTGCAGCGCCCGTCTATCTACTGGCAGCGCCCGTCGTGGTTCGGTCGATAGTGGGTGCTATGCACCCATCAACGACCAAGGTATGGCTCCCAAACCCTAGTCGCGCTTATCCGCCACAGAGCTACTCCTCCTGGTCAAGCAGGATCGCGTCTGCTATGGGGCGCTCGCCGGTTGTGTCCGAGGGGCGCGTGACGAGATCGTCGCCGACGGTCATGGTCGTCGACCCTCCCCCGTCGAGGTTGAGTGCGTCCACGGCCCCCAGCGCACGCATGACCCGGGCGCTTTCGAGGAAGCTGAAGCCGACGCTGTGGCCCGGGGCGCGCCCGTCCACGGTGACGAGCAGGAGCCGTCCATCGCCGGCCACGCCGGCGAGGGTCCTCGGGTTGCGCCGGATGCCGAAGCGATAAAAGAACTCGGGCTCGTCGGGCCGGACGAAGCCCTCTGCGGACGTGGTGATCCGCACGGCTCGCCCGCGCAAGAGGCGCGGGCCCCCGTTCACAACGGACACCGGGCCCCGCCCGAGGGCAAGGGCACGCTCTCCCCTGAAGACATCGCTTTCGATCGCCAGGTCGGCGCCGACGGGAGCGTGGCGCTTGAGCCACGTCGCTCCCGAGCCGGTCCCCGCAAGCACCGAGCCGCCGGCGGGTATCGCTCCTCCCCTTGTGTCCCTGACCTCGACGACGATCCCGTCGGCGTCGAGCGCAACCTCGGCTCCCTCCCCCGGCTCGCTCGCCGGGCCGAAGGCGGGTGTGAAATGAATGAGCTCGTCGTCGTCGGTGCAGGTGAAATCGTGCAGGGGCCTCTGGGTGGGCTCATCGCCGCCGCGCCCGCCGCAGCCGCGGATCAGGCCGGGGGCTCGGTTGAGCCCGTCCACCAGGCGGC
>JACCZU010000054.1 GCA_013695835.1 Candidatus Aridivita willemsiae | reverse complement strand
CGGATGCTCTTCGTCGACGGGGGCGTAATCCGCGATGAACGGTCGTTCGGGGAAGAAGAAGCCGGGCACGGTCTCGGAGGAGATGTTGACGAAGCGCGAGACTCCCAGGCGCACGGCCGCCTGGATCAGGTTGAAGGTCGCCATGAGGTTGTTGTGAAACACCACCTCCGGCGTGTTGTGGGTGGGTTCGGGGATGGCGGCGGCATGCACGACCGCCTCGGCACCGTGGCAAAGCTCGTAGGCGTCGCCGGCGTCTGTGAGGTCGGCTTGAGTGTAGGCGGGCTCGCCGGGCTCAGGGGCTTCGAACACCGGGCGCGCAAGGTCGGTTGCGACCACCTCGTGTCCCCGGTCCAGAAGCGCGCGGACGGTTGCGGAGCCGACCTTGCCGAGTGCTCCCGTCACCACTACCTTCATGTGCTCTCCACCGGGTGTGTGACGGCGATCGTTCTAGGAAGCCGCATCGCGGCCGGTTCTCGCCTGGCGGTACTCGGCGACGACCAGCTCCGTAAGCTCTTCAACCGAGCTCTCGCTCGTCGGCTTGTCATAGGTAATCTGGCCGCGCTGGAGCAAGTTCACGCGGTCGCAGACCTCGAAGACGTGCGCGTAGTTGTGTGCGATCAGGATCATCGAGACGTCGCCGTCCTGCTTGAGCCTGGCGATGAAGTCGAGAATCTGCGCGCCCTCCTTTGCGCCCATCGCAGCCAGCGGCTCGTCGAGCAGCAGAATGTGCGCCTTGGAATAGACGGAGCGTGCGACCGCGATCGCCTGGCGCTGGCCGCCCGAGAGCCTGGCGACCTGGGTGTCGATCGAGGGGATGTTGACGCCGATGTCCTCGATGTAGCGAGCGGTCCGCTTTTTCATCTCGCGGTTGTTGAGCAGTCGCAGCGGCGGGAAGGTCACCTCGCTGTTGAGGAACATGTTGTGGTAAACGCTCAGCTCGTTGATGAGTGCGAGGTCCTGATAGACGGTCTCGATTCCAAGCGTGCGCGCCTGCGAGACGGACTTCAAGACGACCGGCCGGGCGTCGATGAGGATCGTGCCTCCGTCGGGGCGGTGGAAGCCGGTGATGATCTTGATCAAGGTCGACTTGCCGGCGCCGTTGTCGCCGATGAGCCCGAGGACCTCGCCCTTGTTGAGGTGGAGGTCGACCCCGTTCAGTGCGGTGAGCGCCCCGAAGCGCTTGACGATGCCCTCGAGGCGAAGCGTCTCCTGCTGCCCTGCCACTAGGTCGCCCCGGACCTGCGGAGGCGGCCGATGTAAACGTTCAGGCTCATCGCGACCAGAATCGCTATGCCGAGGATGATGTTGAAGGTGTATGCGCTGACACCCTGAAGCGTGAAGCCGTTGGTGAGGATCGATATGACGGCGGTGCCTAGGAATGCGCCGAGGATGGTTCCGACCCCTCCGGCGAGGGCGGTGCCGCCGATGACGGCTGCGGCGACAGCCAGGAACATCGTGTTGGGGCCGCCCGCAAGGGGGTCGATCGAGCTGATGCGGAAGGCCTCGAGGAGACCGGCGAAGCCCCCAAGCATGGCGCACAGCATGAAGTTGCCGATCTTGATGCGGGCGACCTTGACCCCGGCTTCGCTCGCGCCGACGATGTTGCCTCCGGTGGCGAAGGTGTGCAGGCCCCACGGCGTGTAGTTGAGCAGGATGTGCATGAGAAAGATGATCACGATGCACCAGCCGATGCCGGTCCAGTCGGCCGCGCCGAGGGCGTTGGTCACGAAGCTGTCCTCCGGCGTCGGCTTGGGGAATCCGTCGGTGAGGGTCACGTTCAGGCCCCCAAGAAGGAACAACATGCCGAGGGTAGCGATGAACGAGGGCACCCGCAGGTAGACGGTGACGAGCCCGTTGACGAGCCCGACGATCGCGGCGGCCACAAGGCCTATGACGATTGCCACAGGCAGGATGAGGGTCTGGTCGGCGATATACATGACGATCGGGGCAAACCCGAAGGTCTGACCGACCGAGAGGTCGATCTCCCCGCAGATAAGAAGCATGACGAGGCCGGCAGAGATGATGGCCGTGGCCGCGGTGAACTCCGACAGCGTGCGGACGTTTCCCTGGGACAGAAACGCCGAGTTCGACGACTGGAAGTAGACGGCGAGCGCAACGGCGACGAAGAAGATGCTCGCTTCGCGCCGCTGCAGCAGGATCTCGGTGAGGCGCGCCCCGATGCCCGGCTGTTGCCGGACGTTGTCCGTGCTCGTTACGCCGCCGGAAACGGCTGGCTTGGCCATGACGCTGAAACCTAACCTACGAGGCCGGTTCGATGATCTTTTGCTCTTCGGAGTCCCCTTCGAAGCGGGACGCGTTCTCGAGGTAGCCGGCGACGTTTTCCTTGGTTACGAACAGCAGGCCCGTGTTGGTCTCCGCAGGACCGCTGAGGCCCCCGGAGAGCTTGTAGAGGAACATCTGGAACACGGGATAGAAGCCCTGGAGATAGGGCTGCTGGTCGATTGTGAAGTCCATGTGGCCTGCATCGATTAGCTCGAGCGTCATCGGGAGGAGGTCGTACCCCCCGGCCTTGACGCCCTGCTCAGCGAGCCCGAACTTCTCCATGGTCTGGGCGACGCCCTGTGTGCTTCCGGCATCGACGGCGAACATGCCCTTCACGTCCTTATTGCCGTTGTAATAGGACTCGATCTTGGAGAGCTCCTCGGGGAGCTCGGCCCCGGTCGTGATCTGCTCGAATTCGATGTTGGCGCCCGAGTCCTTGATCGCCTGCACTGCGCCGTCGATGCGCGGCTGGATGTTGAGCTGGCCCGGCGTTGCGATGAACAGGACCACGGGACCCTCGCCGACGAGCTCGACGATGCGGTTGCCCATCTCGACGCCGGATCCGAACAGGTCCTGGCCGATGTAGGCGAGGCGCGGATTGGTCCCGAGGCCCTCTCCGTCGGCGTTGTAGGACACGACGGGGATGCCCCCATCGATGGCCTCCTGCATCGGGTCGTTGAAGGCTTGAGGGTCTACGACTGCGACGGCGATCCCGTCGGCTCCTCCCGAGATCGCGGTGTTGAGGGAGTCGACCATCTCCTGGACGTCTGCAGCTTCCGATCCCGTCCACTGGTGGGTGGTTCCCAAGAGCGCCTCGGCGTCCTCGATGCCGTACTGGGTCGGGACAAAGAACGGGTTGGTGGTGACGTGGTTGATGAACACGAAGTTGTATTCGGGTGTGTCGGGGAACAACCCCCCTGCTGCGGTGGCGCCGCTCGATCCACCGCTCGCCGCCCCCGTGTCCTCCGGCTGATCACAGGCTGCGAGCAGCGGCACGGCCCCCGCAAGGGCGCCGGTCATCGCCGTGCGCCGAAGCATCTCTCTTCTGCTGAGCCGCTTGCCGCCGAGCTGTGACGCTTCCGATCTCCTGTAGCCCACTTCAGGCACCTCCAGTCTGTGCCGACCGTTGCCGGTCGAGCAATCGCAACCGCGCGGGTGCCCGCGCACCCGGCGAAGCTTGCTTCGTTCGTCATAATGTACCCCACCGACGACCCATGTAGTAGGAGCCGGCGCCAATCCGTCACCGGTCACACTCTCCCTGCGGCTACGGCGTGGCACCGAGAGTGCTCACGGCCCCTGAACTCGCAGGTGGCGGGTCGGCGCGGGGCGAGCTCGACCCCGCCCCTCGATCGAGGCCATGCCCATATCGAACTCATCCAGAAGATCAAAGAAGTCATTTGCCTCCCAGGCACGGTTACGCCGACCGATGGTGACTTGACGGAGGACACTTCTCTCGGCTAGCTGATTGAGGGCGAGGCGAGCAGCTTCCTCGGAGACACCGAGCAACTCGGACGCTAACGCAACCGACAGCAACGGATGACCTGAGAGACCCTCCACCAACCGGCGGGCACTCGAGCCACGGCGGGGGCGTCCAGCGCGTTCCAGCCATTCGCTCTTTACGTTGAGGAGCGCGATGCCAAGCTCAGCGGCTCGCTCAGCGGCGATGTGCGTAGCCTCCGAGAAGATGGTGCACCATTCAGCGAGGTTCCCCGATCGGTAACTTGTCAACCGCGATGTACCTGCCGGTGTTTGCCGCCAAGGCAACGCTTATGGGCGGCATGACGCGACGCGATAGTCCTCGACGCCGGAGGATCACATGTATGAGGCACCTCCCCACCCTGCCGTTGCCGTCCGCAAAAGGGTGGATCGTTTCGAACTGAACGTGCGCTATTGCCGCTTGTGTAATAGCCGACAGATCGTCACGGTTGGTGAAGCTGACCAGGTCATCGAGGAGGTCGGGCACATCATCGGGAGGCGGAGGTATGAACTGAGCAAGCCTCGGCGTGACCCCTCCACCGATCCAGCTCTGCACCGTGCGGATTCGCCCCGCAATGGGTCTGTCCCGGTGGGTCGACAACAATGTTGCGTGAATATCGCAAAGGTCACCGACGTCAAGCCGACCTTGCCGTGTGCCAATCTCAACCGCCCTTGTCATCGCTTGAATGTTTCGGACCACGTCAAGCGCAGCCCCACGGGCTGCTTGGGGAGCATGTTGTGCTTCCTCCAAACGGCGATGGGAGATCCGAAGTCCTTCGATCCTGCTACTGGCTACGCTC
>JACCZU010000050.1 GCA_013695835.1 Candidatus Aridivita willemsiae | reverse complement strand
CCTTGTCCCAGACGTATTCCTCCGGGCTCAGGTTGGCGTGGTAGTCGTAGAAGCAGTTGATGAAGCCTTCACCGTACTTGTTGGCCTGGTTCTCCGGGCTTGCATCCCAGTAGTGGACATGCCCGTCAACCACAAAGTACTTCTCGCCGTCCTTCTCGTACACGAGTGCCCCCTTAGTGTCCGGCAACCGGTTGAGTCGGGAAGATTATACGGGCGGCTCCGGGTCGTACTGGATGTCTCGTCGAACGTCACGCGCCCGCTCCGCCGAGCCGAGCCGCGCGACGAGGTGTAGCGCCATGTCGATGCCGGCCGATACCCCCGCCGCCGTGACGATGTCGTCGTCGTCTACGAAGCGTGCCGTGCGCACCACTTCAATGCTTGGGTCGATTGAGGCAAGGAGATCGAGGGATGCCCAGTGGGTCGTGGCGGGGCGATTGGCCAAGAGCCCTGCGCCTGCGTAAACCAGAGAGCCGGTGCAAACGCTTGTCATGAGCACGCCCCCGAGGGCAAGGTTGCGCACCCAGTCCCCAACGACTCCGTCGTGGATCTGTGCCCTCGTTCCTTGCCCCCCCGGGTAGACGAGCACGTCCATCCTTGGGCTCGATTCCCAGGTGTGATCGGGCAGAACGCGCAGTCCCTTGGCACAGGTGACGGGGGCGTCTTTTTGAGCGAGGGTGAAGACCGATACGCCGTCGCCCGGCCACGTCGTGGCCCAGTTGGAGAGCACCTCCCAGGGACCCGCCCAGTCGAGCTCCTCGGCGCCGTCGAACAACGCGATCCCAATGACGGGGGCCATGGGCCGGAACTCTAGCGGAAATAGAGGGCCGGCCCGGTTGTTGCAATAGTGTTCGCGCTGGAGATCTCAGATAACTTGCCGACTACAAGGAATGGCATTGCAGACGTGGGTTTTTCGCAGCAACCGTAGCCTCGAGGTCGAGCTTCTCGGGGGCAAGTTCCGGGACCGGCGCATCGGTTCCGGCGAGGTCCTGTCCGAGGAGCTCGAGAGGGCCGATGCTCGAGAGGTCCTCGAGTGGGTTTCGGCCCATGTCAAGCGGCTGGCGGTCACGACCTCGTTCCAGTCGTCGGGGCTTGTGATCCTCCACATGCTGCGAGCGATCCGGCCCGATGTCCCCGTCCTGTTCTTGAACACCGGCTTCCATTTTCCGGAGACCCTCGCTTTCAGGGAGCGCATGACCAAAGAGTGGGACCTGAATCTGATCGAGCTGCGAGGGGATCACGGGAGCCCGGAGCGCCAGGCAGCCATCTACGGCCCCGCCCTCTACGAAAGGCGCCCCGATCAGTGCTGCACGATCAACAAGGTCGAGCCACTTCAGCGGGCGCTCGAGGGCTACGACGCCTGGATCTCCGGGCTTCGCCGCGACCAGTCGGCGGCGCGCTCCGAGATCCCGGCTGTCACTCCCCAGACCCTTCCCTCAGGGCGCGACGTCGTGAAGGTTCACCCGCTCGCTGCATGGACGAAGTCCGACATCAACGCCTACCTTTCCGAGCACGACATCCCGACCCATCCCCTCCTGGAGAGGGGCTTTGCCTCGATCGGATGCCGGCCCTGCACGCGCCCGGTAAGAAGGGGAGAGGACGACCGCGCCGGCCGCTGGGACGGAGTCGACAAAACCGAGTGTGGTATCCATTCTTTGGAAACGGGGGAGTTCGTGCCTTAACGCACGATCTGGCAGCGCAAGCAGCCGCGGGAGGTAGCAAATGGGGCGGCAAACCATCGGTGTTCCTGGGAGGCCCACCGATGTCATACAGGCGTCTTTGCCCGGCGCCCTGAAGAGGCGTCGCGCAAGCACCAACGGCCATGGCGGGGACCCGGGCGGCCGGTCGAGTGCCGTAGCCGCTACCCTCGCCGCGCATCGGGAGATCGAGCTCATGAGCGGGCATTCCCTTGCTCTGCGGTTGTGGGATGGGACGGAGCTCGGCCCCCCCGCCAGCCCCTACAGGGTGATTCTGAGGCAGCCGTGGTCGCTGAGAGCGTTTCTCCTGCCGCCCTCGGACCTGACCGCAGGGGAAGCGTATGTCAACGGGGCCGTCGATGTCGAGGGCGCGATGCTTGAGGCGGCGCGCGCCGGTGGTGCCCTGGCCGGGAGCCCTCTGTCGTGGGCCCAGCGGTCCCGGTTGTTGAGGTGCTTGCTGCAGCTCCCGAGGCCGCCCCACCGGTCCACAGGTCGCCGCGCCGCGCTCGCCGGGCCTCTGCACTCGAAGGAGAGGGACCGCTCCGCTATCGCATTCCACTACGACTTGCCGCAGGCTTTCTACGAGCAGTTCCTCGACCGCTCTCTCGTGTATTCGTGCGCCTACTTCGCTGATGCTTCAGAGGAGCTCGAGGCCGCTCAGACTCGAAAGCTCGACCTCATCTGCCGCAAGCTCCGCCTCAGCCCGGGCATGACCATGCTCGACGTCGGCTGCGGGTGGGGGTCACTGCTGGCTCACGCGGCGCGCCGTTACGGCGTGCGTGGCGTAGGGGTGACGCTCTCCGAGACGCAAAGCGAGGCCGGAAGGGAGCGCCTTCGTGAGGCGGGCCTTGCGGACGAGGTCGAGATCCTGCTTGCCGACTATCGAGACGTTTCCGGCTCCTTCGACGCCGTGGTCTCCGTGGGGATGTTCGAGCACATCGGCCCTGATCACCTGTCCGAGTACTTCTCAACGGTCAGGCGCTTGACCGCTGCCGGTGGCCTCTTTCTCAACCACGGCATCGTTACGGGCCGGCCCGACGAGGTGAGGTCGTTGACGCCGGGCAGGGGCCAGACCTTCGCCGGCGCTTACGTTTTTCCAGACGGGGGTGCCGTGCCAGCGTGGCGCGCCGTGCGGGAGCTGGAATATGGCGGCTTCGAGCTGCTCGACGTCGAGCAGCTTCGGCCTCACTACGCGATCACAGCGGGCCGCTGGCTGCAGAGACTCGAGCGGAATCACGACGCTGCCGCCCGGGCGTCGAGCGAGGCCGACTACCGGATTTGGAGGACGTACCTGGCGGCATCAGCCGTGAGCTTCGAGAACGCATCCCTGGGAGTGATTCAGATGCTGGGTTCCGCCGGCGCTTCGGTTCCGTTAGGTCGAAGCTGGATGATTCCCGCCGAGGAGGAAGCTACAACTGCATGACGGCGACCGCGTGTGCGATCAGCCCTCGTCGGTCTTCCCCTTGAGATCAAGCGCAACCGAGTTGATGCAGTAGCGCTGCCCCGTAGGTCCGGGTCCGTCGTTGAAGACGTGGCCAAGGTGGGAGCCACAACTCCCGCAAAGGACCTCCGTGCGGGTCATGCCCCACTTGCGGTCCTTGGCCAGCTTCACGTTCGCGTTATTGGCCGGCTCGGTGAAGCTCGGCCAGCCCGTACCGGATTCGAACTTGGCGTCCGAGCTGAACAGCTCGGCTCCGCACGCAGCGCAACGGTAGACGCCGTCCTCCTTGGAGTATGCGTACTTGCCGGTGCCCGGTGGCTCGGTGCCCTTGCGACGAAGCACCTCATACTGCTCGGGTGTGAGCTGCTCTCGCCATTCCTGCTCGCTCTTAGTCACTTGCGAAGTCATGTGGTTCCTCCTGGAGTTCTGAGTCGGTTTCGGCGCCCTCGGGCGAGGCGCCTTGACTCCCAGTGTTCCACGAAACCGGGCCAAAAGGCCGGTTGCAAGCACCTTGTAAGGACTGGGCGCCTTGTTCAGAGCGTCAGGTTGTGCTCAACTTCGGGACGCATGCCGTTCATGTTGGTGCGATAGACAATGTGCAGGGGCTTTCTATGCTTGGGAGGCATCGTGACCAGAGTCGTTTCACGTGCACTGTTGACTGGCATGACCCTTTGCCTGGTAGCCGCTGCGGCGCCCGGCTCCCTCGCTAACGGACGGGGAACTCCCGCGGCCGGGCCGGCAAGAGGGGAAGGCCCCTCTGCGTTGCCGGACCGGACCCTGCCCCTGGGTCCTGCGGGCCTCGAAGAGACCCGTGCCACCACCACGATTGCGCCCGGTGTCGACTACACGCGCATCGTCAGGGGCGAGCAGTCGCCCGACGACGGCTACGTCGTCGATATCCTGTTTGCCTCGACTCTGGATGAGGCCGAAGCGCTTGCCGGGGAGCTCGCGGCCGACGGCTACGACGTGCGGGTGGAGAAGATCACGGCTGCGAGGCCGACCGGCGCCCCTGAGCGCGTGCTCGGCTATCTCGTCAGGAGCAGGGAGCTTGCCACCGTTGAGGAGGCGAACGCACTCTTTGCCAGGCTGACCGCCGACGGCTACACGGGCCTCCGTGTCGTTTATTCGGGTGAGGACGGCAAACCGACGACGGGCCCCTGGGTCGTCAACGTCCTCGAGGTCGACTACGAGGCCTTCGAGGGCGAGGTCGATGCTGCCCTCGCAACCGAGGTCGTCCCCGGGCTCGAACGGCTCACCACCCTCGCGGGGCGGACCGATTCGCTCGCTGCGATCAACGGCGGCTATTTCGTGATCGGCGCCGCCGACGGGACGCCGGGCGACCTCGCCGGGATCTCGGTGATCGACGGCTCGCTCGTGAGCGAGGCGGTCAACGGTCGTACGAGCTTGCTCCTGCGCTCGGGGGCACATGAGGGCGCGGCCGTCGGCCGCTTGAGCTCGCTCACCGAAGCGAGCTCATCCGACGGAGCGAGCCGCCTGGTGGACGGGCTCAACCGAGCCCCCGGCCTGATCCGCGGCTGCGGCGGGCGCGGCGGCGATGAGCCCACCCAGAGGCCCCTGCACGATTTCACCTGCACCGACGACGACGAGCTCATTCA
>JACCZU010000041.1 GCA_013695835.1 Candidatus Aridivita willemsiae | reverse complement strand
CGCGGACCGTCATGTACGACCTCACCGCCGACGACGAGGTCATCTGGGGTTGGGGCCTCGGCTGCAACGGGGCCATCGAGGTCTTCGTCGAGCCGGGCGACAAGGCGGCCGAGGTGGCCGACGCTCTGGCCCTCGCCCTCGAGGAGGAACGCTCGATCGCAGTGGCAACGGTGATCGAGACCGGCTTAGAGGGGGTCCCGACCGGGGCCCGGCTGCTCGTGCACCCTGGTGGGGTGGAGGGGGGCGTGGGCGTTGCCCGAGCCGATGAGGCAATCGGGGTGGCAGCGGCCTCTGCACTCGCCACCGGAGCCACGGCGATCGTGCCGATAGCGCTCGGGGGCGCCGAGCTGAGGGTGTTCATCGAGGTGCTGCAGCCCCCGCTCAGGATGCTTGTCTGCGGCGCAGGCCACGACGCGATCCCGCTTGTGAGGGCGGCCTCGGCGCTCGGATGGCGCGTCGTCGTGGTGGACGACCGCGACGCGTTTCTCGATGAGCAACGCTTCCCTGGTGCGACGGGTTTCGTCGCGGCCCCGCCCGCCGAGGTGGCCGCCGCCGCAGGCGTCGACGGGCGGACCTACGCCGTGGTCATGAGCCACAACTACCTGAGGGACAGGGACTATCTGCGATCGCTGCTTGGCACCGAGGTTGGCTACATAGGCATGCTCGGGCCGAACGCCAGACTCGAGCGCCTGCTCGAAGACCTCGGCCGTGACGGCGTGGTTCCCTCCGCCGGAGATCTGGCCAAGCTCTACGGCCCTGCGGGGCTCGATATCGGCGCCGAAGGGCCCGACGAGATCGCAGCTTCGATCATTGCCGAGGTCCTTGCGACGAGCCGCTCGAGGGGGGCCGGTTTTCTCCGGGAGCGACCGGGCCCCATCCATGAACCCAATCGCAGCCTGCATGCAGCCGAGGTGCCATGACAAGGAGAGGTGAGCCATCGTGCCGTTGATCGAGACTTCATTCGAGGTGCCCTCCGACACGGAGACGGTGTGGGCCTACCTGCTCGACATCGAAAAAGTGGTCCCCTGCATGCCGGGTGCCGAGCTCACCGAGACAATCGATGAGACGCACTGGAAGGGCAAGATGAAACTCAAGCTCGGCCCCGTGACGCTCAACTTCGCGGGGAAGGTGTCCATGGAGGAGCGCGACGACGAGGCCCACAAGGTCGTGCTCGATACCTCGGCCATGGAGCAGCGCGGCAAGGGCGCCGCCTCGGCAACCGTGACCTCCACCATGGAGGCCTTCGAGGGGGGCACTCGGGTCCACGTCGCCCAGGACATCAAGGTCTCGGGCCAGGCCGCACAGTTCAGCCGCGGCATGATGGAAGACGTCGCGACCAAGATCGTGCACCGGTTTGCGGACTGCCTCAAAGAGCAGATGGAGGCCGAGGGGGTCGCCGCCTCTGAGGCAGCCGCAGGCGACGGAGCGGCAGGGGCCTCCGAGGGGGCAGGCTCGCCGGCGCCCGCGCCCCAGGCACAGGGTCGATCCGAGCCGGCGCCCGCTCCGGCCCGGCCTGCCCCTGCCCGATCGGTTCCCACTCCGTCACGGGCCGCGCCTGCTGAGCTCGATGCGACCCGCCTGATCGCCGCCGCCGCCGGCAAGGCCGTCCTCAGGGCGCTGTCACGGATCTTTGCCGGCGTGTCCAGCGCCTTTGGCTGGGTGGCGAGGTCGCTCGAACGGATAGCCGGGGGTTGATCTCGGGCGTTGTGCTGGCGGCGGGAACGTCGTCGCGCCTCGGCCGCCCCAAGCAACTACTCGAGCTCGAAGGTCGCCCCCTGCTGCAGCATGCCGTCGACGCTGCTGCGGACGCCGGCCTCGACGAGGTGATTGTGGTCCTCGGCCACGCCGCCGAGCGGATACGGGTAGCGGTCCGGCTCCCCAACAACGGGCGTGCGGTGCTCAATCCGGACTATGCCCTCGGGCAGTCGACCTCGGTTGCGAGCGGTCTCAGGGCCTGCCGTGCCGACGCCGAGGCGGCGGCGATCATGGTCGCCGACCAACCGGGCCTCGGCTCCGAGGTGATCGCCGAGGTCGTGGGGGCATTCGTGAAGGGGGACGCCCCCGTCGTGCGGGCGACCTGGGGTGGCACGCCCGGGCATCCGGTGGTCGTGTCCCGTCCCACGTGGGAGCCGTGGCTCGAGGCCGGTGGTGCAGCGGGGCTTGCCGGCGATACCGGGGCCCGCGATCTCGTCGCTTCGACGCCCGGTCGTGTCGACTACGAGCTTGGCGGCCCGCCGCCGCCCGATATCGACACATGGGAGGCCTTTGTCGCCCTTACACGGCGCGTTACGTAACTTTTCCAGGGCCATGAGCGTCTACGGT
>JACCZU010000287.1 GCA_013695835.1 Candidatus Aridivita willemsiae | reverse complement strand
CGCCACGGGGTACGCTGAGCAACGTGCCAGGCTGGAGTAGCTCAGTCCGGTAGAGCAGCCGCCTTGTAAGCGGCCGGTCGCAGGTTCGAATCCTGTCTCCAGCTCGCCCCGAGTTGCAGGCGGTTCGCCCGGACGCCGGACTCGGTGCAAATGGAGCCGTCAACGGAGACGTCTTGGAACTAGAGAAACCAGATCACTATGTCGATGCCTCCGCCGAGTCGGCGTGGGAGACGGCTCTCGCTCAGCTAGACGAGGTTGCCGAGCTCATGGGGCTCGCCCCCGGGGTCCATGAGCTCCTCCGCTCTCCTAAGAGGGCGCTCATCGTTTCCGTCCCCTTCCGGATGGACGACGGGTCCACAAGCGTGCATCAGGGCTACCGGGTTCACCACAACGTCACGCGCGGGCCCGCCAAGGGAGGCATCCGCTACCACCCCTCCGTGGACCTCGACGAGGTCAAGGCCCTGGCCATGTGGATGACGTGGAAATGCGCGGTTGCCGGCATCCCCTTCGGAGGCGCCAAGGGGGGGATCGCGGTCGACCGTCGCAAGCTGAAGAAGGGCGAGCTCGAGCGGATGACGAGGCGGTATGCATCCGAGATCCTGCCTTTGATCGGTCCCGAGCGCGACATACCTGCACCGGATATGAACACCGACGAAGAGATCATGGCGTGGATCATGGACACCTATTCCGCCTATCAGGGCCACTCCGTGCCTGGGGTGGTCACGGGCAAGCCGGTGTCGATAGGCGGTTCAAAGGGCAGGGGCGGCGCGACCTCGCGCGGCGTCATGTACATGATCTTCTCTCAGCTCAAGGCCCTGGGCCTCGGCATCGAAGAGGTCACGGTGGCCATACAGGGCTACGGAAAAGTCGGCGGCTTCGCAGCTCAGTTGCTCCACGATGCGGGATGTCAGGTCGTGGCTATCTCCGACGTCGAGGGGGCCCTTTACAACGCCAACGGCCTCGATCCTGAAGCGATCAACAGGCACAAGCACGAGGCGGGGACTGTGGTCGGCTACGCGGGGGCCGAGGCGATGTCCAACGCCGAGCTCCTCGAGATCGACTGCGACGTCTTGGTCCCCGCTGCGGTCGAGGGCGTCATCACGGTCAAGAACGCCGATGCGATCAAGGCGCGCTTCGTGTGCGAGGCGGCCAACGGGCCCGTGACCTTCGAGGCGGACAAGATCCTCGGGGAACGCGGCATCTCCGTGGTGCCCGATGTGCTGGCCAACGCCGGCGGCGTGGTCGTGTCCTACTTCGAGTGGGTCCAGGACATCCAGGCCTACTTCTGGTCGGCGGAGGAGGTCAACGACCGCCTTCGGGGGATTCTCGAGAACGCCTACCTTGAGGTGCGCGACCTTGCGGGGGCCAAGGGCTTGACGATGCGGCAAGCCGCTCAATGGATAGGCGTCGGCAGGGTCGCCGAGGCCCATCTGACGCGCGGGCTCTTTCCCTAAGGGGAGTTCCGACTCGCCGAGAAATCCGGGTTCCTCAGACGGAGCACGGCTAGTGTGACGCCATGGAGAAAATGGCTCGGCTCGATTCGAAGCTCGGTAAACGTGATCTCGCCATCCTCGATTTTGAAAGATCGTGGTGGAAGCACGCCGGCGCCAAAGAAGAGGCGATAAGGGAGTGCTTTGACATCTCAGCCACGCGCTATTACGAGCTCCTCAATGATCTCTTGGAGAACCCGGCCGCTGAGGTTCACGACCCAATCCTCATCAAGCGTTTGAGGCGGCTCCGCACCTACAGGCAGAGGCAGCGGGTAGCGCGTCTGCTTGGAGCCGAGTACTCCTCGGGCAGAGGCTAGTTTTGACCTGTGGGGCAGCACTCATCCACTGAGCAGTGGCCTTTTTATCGCTCCGTAGTGGGCTGGTTCCTGCCCTGGCTCGTGATCGCGGCAGTGCTCGGCACCGCGGTGTGGATCGCGGTGGGAACCGGTGATGGGTCCCGGCCGGCCGGCGGCGCCGACGGAGCCACCACCTCGAGTCCCGGCGAGCGCAGGGACGGGGGCGCCAACTCGGGGGGGACTGAGACGGCCGGCACAAAGTCCGCGACGCGTCCGGGCGGAAGCGAGACCCCCACGGGGAGGCCGGGCTCGCCGGGAGGCAAGGGCACTGCGAAGGAGCGGCCCAAGGTCCAGGCCGGAGGCAAGGGGCAGACGGGGGCCTCGGGGGGGCCGCTCATAACCGAGGGCATCTCGGTTCAGGTGCTCAACTCCACACCTTCGGCCCTGGCCGCCGACGACATGGCCGGCCGCCTCGGCGGTCTCGGTTTCGATGTCGTGGCGATCGAGGAATCCGCGCGCACCTATGCGCAAACGACGGTGTTCTGGTCCTTTGCTTCGTCAGAAACAGCGGCCACGAGGCTCGCCGGGCGCTTCGGGTGGGTGGCGGCAGCCAAGCCCGTCAACCTTTCTAGTGAGGTCGACGTTCACGTCGTCGTCGGCGGCGACGAGGTCTGACGGGTGGCCGATGCGGCCGCTCTCACACATTCCCCCCGCGTCACGGGGCTGTTCATGGACTTCGACGGGACCCTCGCAGAGATCGTAAGCGAGCCCTCAAAGGCCGGGCCGCTCGAGGGCATCCCCGAGACCCTCGAGGAGCTTGGGCGGAGCTTCGGGGTCGTCGCGCTTGTGTCCGGACGAACGGCCGCCGAGCTTGTCGGTTGGTTCGGCAATGAGGTAGAGCTGTGGGGACTCTACGGGGCCGAGCGATCGGTCGCAGGCGAGATCACGCTCGCTGAGGACGTCGCGCCCTACGCATCGCTCATGAGACGGGTCGCGGCCGAAGCCAAGGAAAGACTGCAGGCCACCGGCATCGACGGCCTGCTGGTCGAGGACAAGGGCGTAATGGTCGGCCTTCACTGGCGCCGCGCCGACGACGTGGGCGCGGCCGGCCGGATCGTCACCGGGGTCGCCGGCGATTTGGCCGAGCGTCATGGGATCGAGCAATCTCCGGGGAAGCTCGCGCTCGAGCTTCGTCCGCCGGTCGAGTGGTCCAAGGGTGATGTCGTGCGCCGGCGCGCTGGCGAGGAGGGGTTGAGGGCTGCCGCCTTCGTGGGCGACGACTACGGCGACCTGACTGCCTTCGACGCCCTCGACGAGCTGGCTCAAAGCGGGGTAGCCACGGTTCGGGTCGGAGTAGCGTCGTCGGAGATGCCCGAGGAGCTGAAGCGCAGAGCAGAGATCGAGCTGGCCGGGCCCCCGGCCGTGCTCGAGTGGTTGAGGTCCCTACTGGCCGCAATCCCACGCTAACAAGGGGCGACGGTCGCCTCGGACCGGCGTCCACGCCTCAGGCGGGGGGTGTTAGAGGTTCCTTGCCCGCCTTTATCGCCGCAAGGTCGTCGAGCTGTGCGCCGATCCAGTCCTGCGGCAGGGTTGACTCCGTCCGCTTGCGCAAACCTGCCGCGCGCCGCGAGCGCTCCTGTGGCGGCATGTCGATGGCGCTCTCTATGGCCGACGCCGTCTCGGACACGCTGAGGGGGTCGGCGATTTCGACCGAGTCCTCGCCGAGCTCGGTGAACGAGCCCGCACCCTTCGAAAGGACGAGCACGCCGGAGTTGTCGTTGACGGCCGCACCCTCTTTGGACACGAGGTTCATGCCGTCCATGATCGAGTTCACGAGCAAGACGTCATAGACCTCGAGGGCCCCCATGGTCCTGTCGAAATCGTTCTCCATGAAGAGGTCGATGGCTCCCGGATGGCGTCCGTTCACCTCGGCAACGACGTCGCTCACGCGTTTCGCGTATTGCTTGTACTCCTCCAAGGTCTGGCGGGAAGGGTAGAGGCAGGCGACAAAGCGTGCATGTCCGGACAGATCCTCCCGGCGATCGAGAAGCTGTCCGAACGCCTCGAAGCCGCGCACTATGTTCTTCGACGGCTCGATTCTGTCCGCCCGCACGACGAGCGGGCCGTCGGTCTCCTCGATGAAGCGTTTTGCCCACGCCTTTGCATCCTCACCCGAGGCGCGCTCGCGCAGGTCGTCGGCGTCGATGGGTATGGGATAGGCGCGCACCCACGTGCACCGGCCCTCGTGGCGCACCGCGCCAGCGGCCCGGTCGACGGTCAACCCGATCAGCTCGCAGCACTCCATGAAGCCCTCGACCCAGGGGGCGACGTGGAAACCAATAAGGTCGGCCCCGAGCATGCCTTCGATGACATGCTTCGGGATGGGTTTCGGGAGGCGCCCAAGGCCGTTGGGCCCGCAGAAAGAGGAGTGGGTGAAGTGCAGGATGACTTGGTCTGGGCTGGCGCGCCTGAGGTGGCCGGGAGCGGTGGCGAGATGGTAGTCCTGGAACAACACGAGGGCGCCTTCCTCGGCGAGCTCCGCCGCGGCAGCTGCAAAGGTCTGGTTGACGGGTTCGTACGCGTCCTTCCATGCATCAAGCTCGCGTGCGCCGAAGTCGTCGATGTCGAGCTCGTTCCAGAGACAGTGATTCGCAAACCACAGCATGCGGTTGGATACCCAGTCGTAGTACTGCTCGTAGACGTCGGGGTCGATGTCGAGGAGGTGGACCCTATAGCCGAGCTCTTCGGGAAGGTCCTCTGTGGCCCCCTGCTTGTGCGCCTCGCGGTCGTCGTCGGAAGTCGCCGCTGCGATCCATTGCGCCCTGTCACCGAGCTCGCGCGCGGCCCAGTCGAGGGCGCCGGCGAGCCCGCCTGCGCCGCGCTGCGTCTGAAAGCTCCCGTGGATCTCGGTGAAAGAGACGGGCCCCCGGTTGGACACGAGCACGACGCGCAGGCTTTCGTCCACGATCGCATCCTATTCGGGGGGCGCTTCCCCGGTTCTTCCCAGCCTCGTTGTGGCCGCCCGAGGGGCTTGTGCGCGTTCTCATAGCGCCCGACAAGTTCAAGGGGACCCTGCAAGCGCCGGCGGTTGCCTCCGCCATCGCGGAGGGCGTTCGGCGCGCCGAGCCGGACGCCGAGGTCGTGCTGAAGCCGCTCGCCGACGGCGGGGAGGGGACCCTCGAGGCGCTCGTCGATGCGATCGGCGGACGCCGGCTGACCGCGACCGTGACGGGGCCGCTTGGCGATGCAGTCGAAGCTCCGTTCGCGCTCCTCGACGACGGGCGCGCCGTCCTCGAGGTCGCAGCGGCCACCGGTTTGACCCTGGTTGCCGAGCCGCGGCGCGACGCGCTGAGGGCGGCCTCGTTCGGCAGCGGCGAGCTCATCGCAGCAGCCGCTGCAGGTGGCCTTGCGGGGGCAGGCCCGGCGGAGCTCGAGATCATCGTCGGCCTCGGCGGAAGCGCCTCGACCGATGGCGGCACGGGAGCAGCTGCAGCGGCCGGCTGGCGCTTCCTCGACGCTACGGGCGATGACCTCGTTCGCGGTGGAGGGGCGTTGCGGCGGTTGCGGCGCATCGATGGAGGCGGTGCGGCGGAGTGGCTTGGCCGCTGCCGGATCGTGGGCGCCTGTGACATCGACAACCCGCTCCACGGCAGCTCGGGAGCGGCCAGCGTCTTCGGCCCCCAGAAGGGGGCCTCGGCCGCCGACGTCGAGGTCCTCGACGAGGGCCTCGACATCCTGGCCACAAGAATCGAAGCCGATCTCGGGCGCGCCGTTGCGTGGCTCCCAGGGGCGGGGGCTGCGGGCGGTATCGGAGCCGGCCTTGCGGCCTTTTTCAACGCCCAGCTTCGGCCCGGTTTCGAGCTTGTCGCAGAGGCCGCCGGCCTTGCCGATGCAATCGCAGAAGTCGACCTCGTGATCACCGGAGAGGGGAGCCTCGACGCCTCTTCCCTCGGGGGAAAGACCCCGATCGGAGTGGCGCGCCTCGCCCGTTCGGCCGGGGTCGAGTGCCTCGCGCTCGCCGGCCGCCTCGGGGTCGCCGCCGAGGAGCTCGAGGCCGAGGGGATCGCAGCTGCGCTTAGCCTCTCCGATGCCGTCGGCCATGAGCTCGCCGTCACCGAGGCGCGGGCTTCGATCGCCGAGGCCACAGTCACTCTCTTGAGGGATCGCAGGAGGGCTTAAGCCGCAGGCGGGCGGCCGAGCAGCGAGGGCCGGCAGCCCAGCTTCGGGTGTGCAATGAATGTAGTTTGGCCCTGCCCGGACGGACGAATTCGACCGGCATGGTATTCAAGTCGTGGCTGGCGTCCATCTCATCGAAAGGCTGTGGAGTCTGAAGTTCGTTACCGGGTTGCGATGCCGCGAGTGCGGCCGTGAGTATCCGGCCGCGGCGCAGCACGCTTGTGAGTTCTGCTTTGGGCCGCTCGAGGTCGCCTACGACTACGACGCGATTGCGGCGGAGGTCTCCCCCCGCCGGATAGCAGCCGGCCCCCCGTCTCTGTGGCGTTACTCAGCTCTGCTCCCCGACGCAGACGGCGAACGAGTCGACATCGGCGCCGGAATGACGCGACTACGGCGCGCCCCCCGCCTTGGCGCCGAACTCGGGCTTAGCCACCTCTGGATCAAGAACGACGGGGGCAACCCAACGCATTCCTTCAAGGACCGTGTCGTTTCCGTCGCGCTAAGCGCGGCGCGCTCCTTCGGCTACGAGGTTGCAGCATGTGCCTCCACCGGCAACCTTGCCAATTCGGTTGCTGCGCATGCCTCTGCGGCCGGCATGGCCAGCATCGTGTTCATCCCGTCCGATCTCGAGCGCGGCAAGGTTGCTGCGACGACGGTCTACGACGGGACGGTCATTTCGGTAGACGGCTCCTACGATGACGTCAACCGGCTCTGTGCAGAGCTCTCAGCCTCCAGGCAGTGGGCGTTCGTGAACGTGAACGTCCGTCCTTACTACGCCGAGGGCTCAAAGACGATCGCTTTCGAGATCGCCGAGCAGCTTGGATGGCGGGCCCCCGACGCCGTCGTGATCCCGGTGGCGTCGGGCTCGCTTTTGACCAAGACGCACAAGGGCTTCGGGGAGCTTCATCGCGTCGGGCTGCTCGCCGACGAGCCGCAGGTTGCGATTCACGGGGCCCAGGCGCAAGGATGCTCGCCGATCGCGCAGGCGTTTGAGGCGGGCTCGGATGACGTCCTGCCCGTGAAACCGCAAACGATTGCCAAGTCCCTTGCGATCGGCAATCCCGCCGACGGCTACTACGCATTGAAGGACGCACGTGCCACGGGGGGTCGTATCGCATCCGTGCCCGAGGATTCGGTGGCAGAAGGCATGAGGCTCCTCGCCCGCACGGAAGGCATCTTCACCGAGACTGCCGGCGGGGTCACTATTGCGGCGCTCGAAAGACTCGTGCGCGAGGGCGCCATAACGCCCGATCAGGAGACCGTCGCCTTCATCACGGGCGTTGGCCTCAAGACGCTCGAGGCGCTCGAGGCCGTGAGCACCACCCACCTCCGCCATGCCTCGGTGGAAGCGGTCGACGAGGCCCTGTCCGGTGCTCACTTTGGTTCTGCCGACCTGCCGAGCAGGGCCGGCGCATGAGCGCAACGGTCACAATCCCGACCCAGCTGCGCTCGCTGACGGGTGGGTCGGGGCAAGTTCAGGCGACCGGCGCCACGCTTGCCGACATCGTCGCCGACCTAGAAACCAAGTATCCCGGCATGAGAGAGCGCCTGCTCGATGATTCGGGGAAGCTCAGGCGCTTCGTGAATGTCTATGTCGAGGATGAGGACGTGCGCTTCATCGGTGGGCTCGGCGCCACCATCCCCGACGGCGGGAAGGTCTCGATCATCCCCGCCGTTGCCGGGGGTGCGCCCGAGGGGCACCTTCGGGTGCAGGCCACCGCTCGGCTGTAACCTTTCTCTTTGTGCGGCGTCAAAACGAATCCAGGGCCGAGAACTCCAGAGAGCTCGTCTCGGCCGAGCTGATCGAGCGTTGCAAGCGCGGCGATCGAGATGCCTGGAACACGCTGGTTCAAGCGACTCACCGAGAGGTCTACACGTTGTGCTTGAGGGTGCTGAGAGATCCCGACGACGCCGCAGAGGCGGCTCAGGACGCCTACATAAAGGTATGGAAGGGGCTCAATGGCTTCCGCGGCGAGGCGGCCTTCACCACCTGGTTGTACAGGGTCGCGTCCAACGCCGCGATCTCCAAGCAGAGGAGCCGCTCACGGAAGCAGAGCTTCGAGGCGGGAGGCGACGACGAGCTCGTGGCAGGGCTGGCGGCACCCGATTCGACCGAGAATGCCGCCGGCGCGCGCGTCGAGCTCCAGGCGGTGGAGCGGGCGCTTGCGACGCTGCCCGAGCATTATCGTTCCGCAGTCCTGCTGCGCGACGTCTACGGGCTGACGATCGCAGAGATAGCAAGCCAGCTCAAGATCTCAGAGACGGCGGCCAAAGTGCGAGTCCATCGCGGCCGTGCTCGCCTGAAGGAGATCGTGTGGCCCTCAGGGGCGAGGAGATAAGAGGAGCGACCGATGGACTGCCTTGAGATCCAAGCGATGCTGCCCGCATACGTGAAAGACGAGACTTCCCCCCTTGTCGTGCGCCGTCACCTGGCAGACTGCCCGGATTGCAGCGAGGAGCTCGCCCGTTACACCCGGCTCCTCGATGTCCTTGGGGCCCTTCAGTGGGCCACGGTGCAGTCCCCGCCGGTGGCTGCCGCTGCCCTCGCCGCCGCCCCGTTCGAGGCGTCGCCCTCGAAAAAGCTCAGGATCCACGTCGCCCACAACCGGGCGGCGTATCTCTCGGGCCTCGCCGTGAGCGGGGCTAGCGCAGCGGGGGCGGCGGTGTGGCTGCTCCGCAACCGCCGCATGGCAGCGGCCTGATTCCCTTTCTTCCCCCCACCACCAACCATTAGACTGGGGATTCCCAGGGCGGTAGCTCAGTCTGGTAGAGCGCCGGTCTCCAAAACCGGTGGTCGGGGGTTCGAGTCCCTCCCGCCCTGCTTTGTCATGTCGCGAGACATCGCGGACACCTGTCGCGAGTCATCGTGGACACTCTAGGCCGTGCCGCTAGTCTGATAGTCCCGGCTCGGATCAAGCTCCAGCTCTCGCAGGACACTGACGCTAGGGAGGACGCCGAATGGGCGAAATGAAGAATTTCCGGTTTTTCGATTATCGGATAGAGAGTGGGAGCACGGAGACCCCTGCTTCCGTTCCGCCGTCGTCGACTGCCCTATAGCGACGGCAGATGACGAGGGTTGCTCGGGGAGGTCGCCGGTTGGGCTTCATGACCTATCCGGCTGGAGGCACCTTCCCAATTACCGGCCCCACCAGCCCCTACGGCGCCGCCGAG
>JACCZU010000259.1 GCA_013695835.1 Candidatus Aridivita willemsiae | reverse complement strand
TCTACGTCTCCTATCACGACGACGAGTGGGGGCGGCCGCTGCGGGGCGACGACGAGCTCTTCGAGATGCTCACGCTCGAGGCCTTCCAGTCGGGCCTGGCGTGGATCACGATCTTGCGCAAGCGGCCTGCTTTCAGGGACGCCTTCGCCGGCTTTCGCATCGAGGCAGTTGCCGCCTTCGACGACGACGACGTCGACCGCCTGCTCGCCGATGCCAGGATCGTGCGCAACAGGGCCAAGATCGACGCCGCCCTCGTCAACGCAAGGCTCGCGTCTGAGCTCGGAGAGGGCGGCTTCACCGAGCTCCTGTGGTCGTTTGCTCCTCCGGCCCGCCCTCGCCGCCTGACCTCGTTCGAAGCGGTCCCGGATAAGACCCAGGAATCGGCCGCGCTCTCAAAGGAGCTGAAACGGCGGGGATTTCGGTTTATCGGGCCGACCGTGGCCTATGCGTTCATGCAGGCCGTGGGCATGGTGGACGACCACGTGGCAGCCTGTGAGGTGCAGGCGAGCCCCAGGGCCATGCCGCTCGAGACGTAAGCAAGACTCCGAATCTCAAAGCGAAGGAAAGGAGATGAGATGGCCAGCAGGCTCTACAACGTGACCGTCGACTGCCGGGATCCGCGGGAGCTGGCGCGCTTCTGGTCCGCGGTCCTCGACTACAAAGTTACCTACGACGACGGTGAAGAGGTCGCCATCGAGACCGTGGACGAGGTCGGCCCGGCGCTGCTGTTTCTCAGAGCGCCGGACTCGAAGGTTGTAAAGAACCGCATCCACTTCGATCTGGCCCCCGACGACCATGACGCCGAGGTCGAACGCGCGACAGGGCTCGGAGCCACAAGGGTCGACATCGGCCAGCACGAGGACGAAGAAGTGACCTGGGTGGTCATGGCCGACCCCGAGGGCAACGAGTTCTGCATCCTCACGCCCAGGCAGGACTAAAGGGGGTCCGGGCGCCGCCGGGCTCGGCGGGCGCCGCCGGGCCCATCGCCATGGGGGCGTGAGGGCGGGGCTCTTCATTCTCAGCCCCGGCGACCACGTGTGAGGTGGTCGGAGGTCCCGAGAATGACCGGCCGGGCACGGGGTAGGCGGGCCGAACTAAAGGGGGCTAGGAGCCGAGCCTCCCGGCGGGCTCGGTGGCGACTGCCTCGACCTCGATGGGATCCCCGGCCGAGATCACGCCCGATTCCACGACCCTGGCGCAGATGCCCCCTCGGCTCCCTCCGAGGGCTTTGGTCATCCCGCGCTCGGACACGGACTGGATGTAGCGGCATGGGGGCCTCGGTCTGTCGAACTCCAGCAGCGCGCCGCCGATGCGGAACCGCCCGCCTGCCAGGTCATCCAAGGCCATGCCGCGCGTGATGATGTTTCGCCTGTGCTCGCCGTTGGAGACCATGACCGTAGTGTTCGCTTGGATGTGGTCGAGGGCCTCGGCGGCGATCATTGTGACCTGACACTCGTCCGAACCCGTCCAGTAGCCGGTGCGCTCCTTGTAACGATCGCCGGCCAGACCGGCTCCGGCCACGGCGTCGATGGCCTCGACCCGCTTCATGGGAGCGCCTCCGCTGACGGCAATGTAGATGGCTTCGACGAACGCCACGTGCTTGGACCTCCTTAGATGGGCTTGCCGAAGCATAGGGCCGGTCCTCACATGGTTCGATCGGCCCCCAATCCCGTACCCTTGGCTCAAGCGAATCAACTCCGATGCCGACTGTGAGCCGATGAACCTAATCAAGCGGAGCGCCGCCCCTGCGATAGCGCTTGGGCTGCTCTCCTTTTTCGTGTGGACGATCTGGGCCCCCGGGCCAACCCCAGGCGCCCCCAAGGTGACGCGCCTTCTCGAGCGCCCTCAGGCGGGGGAGGGGTCGCCCAGGCCGTCACAAGAGGGGCGTCAGAAGTCGGAAAGGCGAGCCGCTGAGCGGGGCGACTCACCCATCTCGGGCGGTGGAAAGAACAAAAAGGTACTGTTTTCCATCCCCAAGGAGCACTACGTCCCCGTGGGGAGGTTGAAGATCCCGGCGATCGATCTCAATGTCACCTACCGGGATGGCGTCTTTGACGAGGTCCTGATCGAGGGCCCGGGGCACTGGCCGGGGACCCCCCTGCCGGGGGCCGCAGGCAACTCGGTCCTTTCAGGTCACAGAACGACCTACACGCACCCGTTCGGCGACCTCAATCTGCTGGAGCGAGGGGACAGGGTCGTCACGACGGCCCACGAGAACAAGCCGGTCCTCTACAAGGTGACGAGGGTCGCCATCGTCGAGGAGGAGAGATACGTCGACTACGTGCTGCGGCAGCCCAAGGCTAAGCGGCTGCGCCGGATCACGATGTTCGCGTGCCACCCCAAGGGTTATCGCACCCATCGCATCGTGGTGCAGGCGGAAGCCAAGCCACTTCCCAAGCCGAAGCCGGCGCCAGAAGTGACCTCGAGGAACCCTCAATAGCACCAAACCGTTTGCTGCTCACCGACGAATACAGTGCGTAAGCAATCGTGGACGGTCCACATAGAGACAAACAAGGACAAGGAGGTGACAGCGTGAAGAGCAACGAGATTTTCGAAGGCAAGCCGGTGATGGCGTTCGACAACGCCGCCGACCGCCGCAACTTCCTCAAGTGGGCGGGCATCTTCGGGGTCGGCTCGACGCTCGTCGCTGCCGGTGTGACAAGGCCCTTTAGCGCTTCGGCACAGGGCGGTGGCGACATCGACATCCTGAACTACGCCCTCACGCTCGAGTACCTGGAGGCTGATTTCTACAAGCAGGGCGTTGCTGCCAAGCTCGTTTCTGGCCGTGAAGAGGAACTCATCATTCCGATTCGCGATCACGAGGCCGCGCACGTTTCTGCGATCTCGTCGACCATCTCCGATCTCGGTGGCCAGCCCGTAGCAACGCCGAAGTTCAAGTACCCGGGCCCGACCTTCAAGAGCAGAGACGCTTTCTTGAAGACGGCGTCGACGTTCGAAGAGCTCGGCGTGACCGCTTATCACGGTCAGGTCACACGCATCAAGAACCCAGACATCCTTGCGGCGGCGGCATCCATCGCCGGCGTCGAATCGCGCCATGCAGCGGTCCTTGCCGATCTCATCGGCGGCGACCCGTTCCCTGCACCGGTCGAAGCAACCAAGTCCATGGCTCAGGTGCTCAAAGCCGCCAAGCCATTTCTTAAGTAGAGGAGGCTCGACGACCATGAACCGCAGAAGCTTCGTGAAAGGAAGTGCCGCGGCCATTCCGGCCACGGTCGCGCTTCAGATGATGTCGACCTCAGCGTTCGCGCAAGGCTTTTCGAACGATGTCGACGTTTTGAACTACGCCCTCACGCTCGAGTACCTCGAGTCCGAGTTCTACCGCCAGGGCAACGGCGCCGGGCTGCT
>JACCZU010000255.1 GCA_013695835.1 Candidatus Aridivita willemsiae | reverse complement strand
CGACCACCTCGGTGAGCGGCCCCACTGCGAAGCGCCCGGCGTCCGGCACGAGCACGCCGGCCGCATAGTCGCCCGGCGCCTCGAGGGCAAGCCGGTACTCGATGTGAGCTGCGATCGGCCACAGCTGCTTGCCCTGCTCGATGGCGTCGTCACAGCGGTCGGCGAGATCGAGGAGCTCATCCCACTCCCCGGAGGCGCAAAGCGCGCCCACGAGCCTCAGAAGGCCGTTGAGATCGGCCCCATCAATGAGCTCGTCGGCACGCACAGTCATGCCGGGAGCGTACGCCCCCGGTGGCCGTCCGCCAGGCCTCGGAAGGGCCCCGCGACGCGTCCGGCCATGGGGACCTCCCGCCATTCTCGGGACCTCAGACCACCTGGACAGGTGGTTACCGGGGCTGAGAATGAGACCGCTCCCCCGACCCCCAACCGGCCGGCCCGCGGAACCGCGCGCAATGCTCAGGACCGCCGAGCCCCGACGACCTAAAGAGAGCTTGCCGCTCGCTTCAGCTCGGGGTAGATTGCGTCGGCCCACAGCCCGTACCCGGCGGCGCTCGGGTGGAAATCGTCCGTGCTGTTGTAAAGGGCGGGCTTTCTCCCGAACTCCCGGCCGGTGCGCTCGGCGAGGGGAACGATTGTGGCGCCGGCGGCACGCCCGGCCGCCGCGATCGCGGCGGCGACGTGGCGGCCGCGCCATCCAGACAGCGATCGCAGCGGCTCCTGAAAGGCCGCCGCCCGCATATCGGGGGCGCCGGCGACGACGACCTCAGCCCCGGTAGCCGCCAAGCGCTCCACGACCCTTCGCATGTCGTCACCGACCTCCTCGAGCGGTGTGGCATGCGTGACGTCGTTCGCCCCGATGCCGACGAAGACGAGGTCCTGGGGCGCGACTTCGAGCGCGGGGACCTGCTCGCTCAAAAGGGTTACAACCCTGGCCCCCGAGACCCCGAGCGCGGTCAGCTCGACCCTGTAGCCGTCGCTGCCGAGGCGCTCGGCAAGCCTTGTTGGATAGGCGCCGGCAGGCGAGCCTGCGCCAACTCCGGCGGCGGTGGAGTCGCCGAGCACGGCTAACCGAAGCGGCTTGCCCCCCCGGGGGCCAAACGTACCCCCAAGCTTCATTGCCGGGGCGGTCGAAAGGTAGTCGCGCCTCACGGCCACGGCTATCTCAACGCCGAGGGTCACGCCAAGGGCGACGACCACCCCAAGACCCCCTAGTAAGGTGCGCTTTAGCAGCTTCAAGGTCGTTCGAGGATGGGAGCGTGATGGACGACATCCTTCAATGTCCCGAGTGCGAGCTCAGGTTCAAGTCCCGCTCCGAGCTCGAGCAGCATCTTGCCCTCGATCACCGGCGCAGACGAGAGGAGCGAGACTTGCCGCTAGAGCCGCCGCGGCGGCCTGCGTGAGCGCCGGTGCTGGCGGACCTTGGGATTTCTACGCCGGGGCCTGGCATCGGCGTCGGGCGCCCTGCGCGGCCGTTCGGCCTCGGCCTTCTCAATGGCCGCTATGACCTCCTTGGAGGTCGAGTCGTCGCTCTCGCCGGATGACAGCAACAACTGAAAGAGCACCGACCTTTCGAACTGCTGGACCGAGCCCGTCACCTTCTCCCGCTTGCCGGTCTGCGAGTCCCACTCGGCGATGATGCGCCCGGCAAAAGGCACACCGACCCTCAAAGGGGTCATCCCAACTCGACCTTCCCAGATCAGCTCACCCGGTTCCATAATCAACTCCCGTGGTAATCGACGAGTGTGCGGGCGGATCGGCGCTTCGCCCACCTAGCCAATGCGCCGGTTCGGGCGGTCGCCGGTCTACACCAAGCGGCCTCCGAACCCAACCCAACACGGCAGAACAAGCCGGCCGGCGGCCGCCCCAGCCCGCAGGTTGGGACGATGACGCGACCCAGGACGGCGGCGATGGGCGATCTCGGCGCCGGTCCCGTGTCCGCTCAGCTTAAGCCCGGTGGGAGCGCAATGACGACGATGATCACCGCTCGGGCGGCGCTCGTCGGGTCGCGCTTGGAACACCTTGCTCCGGCCTGCCTGGTGATCGAAGGCGCGCACATCGCCACGCTTGGGTCGCCGGCCGAAGTCCGCGCCCGGCCGGATCGACACATCAAGGTGCCGGCGCTCACCCTCGTGCCCGGGTTCATCGACTGCCATGTTCACGCCGGTTTCTACCCGCCGGGGGAGATCCTCGGGGGCGGGGTGACCACGGCGCGCGACCTCGGCTGGCCGTCCGAGCTGATCTTTCCGCTCGTGGAGAGCTCGAGGCAGGAGGGCTTTGAAGGCCCTACGCTGGTTGCCGCAGGCCCGATCCTGACCGCCCCCGGCGGCTACCCGACGGCGGCGGCGTGGGCGCCGCC
>JACCZU010000236.1 GCA_013695835.1 Candidatus Aridivita willemsiae | reverse complement strand
TACTGGTATCCAACGCTGCTCAAAAACGGGCAGCCGCTCCCGACCTTCAGGGCCATCGCCTACTACCGCAACTGGGACTTCGGGCCCACACGCCACGACACGGGCACGGGCAACAACGCCTACCCCGCCGACATGAGGGTGGTCGCCGGCGACGTGGACGCCCCAGGCGGCGGTGCGCACGTTCAATGGAACTGCAATCAGGCGTCAAGCCGCCCCGGCCCCTTTCGTGACCCCATTGAGGCCGCCTGCGACAAGGCCCGAGGTACAACGGTCAACCTGGGGGTGCACATCAACTTCCCGACGTGCTGGACCGGTGTGCTCAACGACCACAATAAGAGGGGCAACACGGCCGACTTTCACGGTGCGGCGAGCAGGCCCGTCAAGAACCAGCTTGCCTACGTGACCAAAGCGGGTTGCCCCGCCGGTTTCCCCCACAAGCTGCCTCAGCTGCGCCTTGCGCTTCAATGGGACTATCGGGGTAACGGCAGGGACCTCACCCTTTCGTCCTCTGCCCACGATGGCGTACCGTTCAACATGCACGCCGACTTCTGGAACACGTGGGTGCAGAGCGGCTTGAAGGACATGGTCGACCGTTGCATCAACACCAACACCGCACACCCGCACGGAAGCTCGGTGGTCTGCGGAAGCTAGTGGATCGCCGCAGGCCCGCGAGACCTGCCCGGAGCTGAGCTTCTGGCCCGCGACCGTCAGGAGCGTACGGACGAGCGCGGGTTCGGCAGGGGCTTGAGCGTTTTTTCAACCTGATCCCGGTACTGCTCGAAGTTGGGAGGAAGCGAAAGTCTCTCGCCGAGGTGCTCGATGTCCTCGTCGGAGTCGAAGCCCGGCCCCATCGTGGCGATCTCGAACAGCACGCCAGAAGGCTCCCGGAAGTAGATGGAGCGGAAATAGAACCGGTCGATGACCTCGGTCGGCATGCCGCCGCCCTCGAGTACCCTTTCGCGCCAGGCGACGTGGTCGTTCATCGGCGAGGACCACGCGACGTGGTGAACGCTTCCGGCTCCCTGGAGGGCGCTCTTGGCAGGGGGGGCGTCGTACGCGTAGAAGGAGCCCCGCCGCTCGCCGCGCGCCTCCCAGGCACCGTCCGAGATCGGCTCGAACCGCAAAGCGTCCTGGAGGAACACACGGCTTAACTCGGCATCGACGGTGAATGCGCGCACGCCGTCGAAGCCCTGCAGCGCCACTTCATCGGGGATGTCGGGGTGCTTTGCAGACAGGGGAGCGTCGGTTGTGGCGACCACGCGAAGCTCGTGCCCGAGCCCCTCCGGATCGCTGAACCTCAGGCTCTCACCCGCTCGGCTCGCGGCGGTGCCATGTGCATCGAGCCTTCGCTCCCAGAAATCGAGGGCCTCGTCCGATGCGACCCGCCACACGACGCGATGCACCATCCCCGCACCGGCCCTGCCCTTAGGCACGCCGGGATATTCGAAGAACGTGATGTCGGAGCCGGGATCGCCGTGCTCGTCGGCGTAAAAGAGGTGGTAAACGGACGGGTCATCCTGATTGACGGTCTTCTTGACCATCCTGAGCCCGAGGACACCGGCGTAGAACTCGACGTTGCCGGGGGCGTCGGCGGTGATCGCGGTCACATGGTGTATGCCGTCCAGGCGCATGGTTCCTCCTTTGGTGGTCATGGCTCCGGAAACACCACCTTTCGGTGGCTAATCATCGGTTGGCTCCTCCACCTTCTTGTTTGCATGGACGGCGGTGGCGAGGTCATGGCGATAGGCGAGGCTTATGCGGGGGCCGGCTTTGGCCACCTTCGGCACGCTGTGCTCCCACGTCCGCTGTGCCTTTCCACCGGTCACCAACAAGTCCCCGTGGCCGAGCATGAAGGGTCTCGACTTCCCTCCGCCCTTTGGCCGAAGGAGAAACCGGCGCGCCTCGCCGAGGGACAACAGCACGACGATCGGGTCGCTGATCTCCTTGTTGATTCGGTCACTGTGCCAGGCGACACTGTCGTGGCCGTCCCGGTAGAGGTTGAATCCCACCGAATCGAGGTGTCGCTCATAACGCTGTCCCAGGATCACGCGTGTCTCTTCCAGGATCGTCGGTTCCAACGGCTCGCCCGAGCGCAGGTTCCACGGCGCTGTCAACCTGGGCTCGCGCACCCTGCCTTCGTACATATGCCGCGACCGCTGCCCCCAGTCGCGGTTCGTTAGGATCTCTTCGAAGAGGTGGTCGGCCCCCGTTATCCATCCGGGGACGTGATCGACCCACGACTCCTGATCGAGCTGGATGCGCTCGAGGCGTCCCCAGGTTTGGTCGAAGCTGATGGACTCGCCACCCGCAAGCAACGACGGCTGCCATACGACCTCCGAAGAACCCCGCATCATCTTCGAATTCTAGTTGCTCTGTACGCGGCCCCGGCCCGCCGCAAAGCGGGGAGCGCAGGGAGTGGACGTCGGGGTCAAGTTCGGGGGTTTTCCCGGGTCATCCTGGATTGTCGCGGCGCGCTGGCCCCTTGAGAATCGTGGCTAGTGCGTACCTCGTTTCATGAGAAAAGGGAGTGACATGACTTCGCCGACCGTCCCAACCCGCCGAGCCGCCATTGCCGTTTTGGGCATCGCCTTGGTTGCGGCCGCCTGCTCGGGCACCTCGGAGCCCACCGGCAACGTCGCCTCGGGCCGGGCATTCGGAGATGCGGAGAGGATCGTCGCGGTGGACAAAGCCTTCAAGCCTGCGATCCTCGAGGCTGAAGCCGGTGACGAGGTGACTCTGGAGATCACCAACAAAGAGGACATCTCGCACGACCTGGCGGTCGAGTCCGCCGGCCTCAACACCGGCACGATCGAGAGCGGCGACACCGCAACCGCGACTTTCACCATGCCCGATAGCCCCGTGTTTCGTGTGCACATACCACGATGGAATGGCAGGGCGGATCGAGCCCCGGTAGAGTTTGAGGACAAGTCCGATGCGGTCGGCCGCGACCATACCGCCGCATCGGGTGGTGCATCAGGGCAGGGTGAGCCTGGGCGGGTTTCAGAGAGGCGCTTTATGGGGCATGCAGTTCTCCATCTGACAATTGCTGCCTCAAGAGCCCCCCGCCT
>JACCZU010000003.1 GCA_013695835.1 Candidatus Aridivita willemsiae | reverse complement strand
TGGAGCCCTTACCGAGGAAGGCGTCGGCGACCAGGCGCTCGTGAAGGTCGTCGATCTCGGCCACGAGCGGAGCGAGGGCAGAAATCGCGTTGTCGCCGCGCTCCGGCGCGCTTGCGTGGGCCGAGAGGCCCTTTGCGGTCGCCCTCATCTCCATGCGGCCGCGGTGGCCCCTGTACACGGCGAGGTTCGTGCACTCACCGAGTACGACGCCGTCGATTCCTTCGAGCGACTCGGTCAGCACATAGCCGAGCGCGAGGCCATCCGAGCTCTCCTCCATGACCGTTCCCACGACATAGACGGTGACATCCGCGCCGTCGAGGTCGCGCTCTGCCATTGCCCGGCCTGCATAGACCATCGCAGCAACCGCGCCCTTGTTGTCGGATGCGCCGCGCCCGAACACGACTCCGTCTTCGAGCTTGCCGGCGAACGGATCGTGCGGCCATGCGGCCGCGTTGCCGATGCCCACCGTATCCATGTGCGCGTCGAGCACTATCTTCGTCGCGCCGTCGCCCACTCGCCCAATTACGTTTCCCATGGCGTCGATCGATGCATCGGCGTAGTCGAGCTCCTTCATCTGAGATACGACGCGGCGCGCCACCGCCTCCTCCTCGCCGGAGGGGGACGGGATGGCAACCAGCTCACGCAGGAACGCAGTGACGTCATCCCTGCAACCTTCGGCGGCGCTCAGGTGCGCGCTCATACTGCGATGCCTTCACGGCCGGGAGCGAAAGCGTCGATCATCGCCCCGACATCCTCTCCGAGCGGATACAGCACAGGGCAGGTTGCGCCGTGGGCGACGTATTCCGCGACCTTGGCGCGGCATTCATCGGGAGTCCCCGACGCGGTCACGAGCTGCACGACATCATCGGGCACGAGCGACGAAGCCCTAACGATGTCCTCGTGCGTTGCGGGCCAATCCACGATTGCATTGATCTCTTCTATCAAAGATTCATCCACTCCAGAAGCCTTCATGATGTGCGGCTGCTGTCCGAGGTATTGGGTCAACAGCATGCGGGCGCGATCGAGCGCGGCGCCGCGGTCGGAGTCAAGCGAGCACACCACGAGCTGAGGCCGGTCGATGTCGGCAAGGCGCCGTCCCCCACGCAGCGCGCCGGCGGCGATTCGCTCGAGCGCGCCGTCGTTGTAGGCAGGGGACACCATGTAGTTGAGCAGCACGCCGTCGGCGACCTCACCCGCAAGCTCGAGCATCTTGGGCCCGGTCGCCCCGATGTAGATGGGAATGGGGCGAGGCGAGGTGTCGCCGTGGACGACATCGATGCGCGCGCCGTCGAGGTGGACGAACTCGCCGTGGTAGGTGACCTCCTCGAGGGTAAACAGGGCGCGGCACGCCTCGAGCGTCTCGCGCATGTTCGTGAGCGGCCGCCGCCGTGCGATGCCGACCTTGGAGGCGAGTGGGTCCCACCACGCGCCAAGCCCAAGCATCACCCGCCCTGGGGCGAGGTCGTCGAGGGTCACAAACGTCGCGGCGAGCAGGGCCACATTTCTGGTCCAGGTGCTGACCACTCCCGAGCCGACCCTTATGCGCTCCGTGCTCGCGGCAAAAGCCGCCATTGGGATCGTGGCCTCGCGTACGAGACGAGATTCGGCCTGCCACACGGCCTCGAAACCGGCCGCCTCGGCGCGCCTGGCATGGGCGATCCCGTCCCTGATGGCATGCCCGTCCTGAAGGTAAAGGGCGGCGCGCCCAAGCACCGGGACACCGGCCCCTGCGACCGACGGCTCCATCATGGGACGATTCTCCCTCGCCCAGTGCCCCGCCGCGTAAATTACCGGCGCATTCGAGCGCCCCTGCATCGCCGATGGCTGCGTTGCTCGTCGGCAACGTACCTCCAGGTACGCCGCGCTCCTCGCGCCTTGCCCTCGGCGCGTAGATGCGCTCTCGGTGCGGGCGTTACTTACGCGACGGAGCACTAGTGGCGACGCAGTACTTGTCGGCTAAGGGCGCGATATCGATCTTCGGCGTTCCGGGCTCGACGGATCTCGGCTCGGCGAGATCGGACGTGGTCTGTGACCCTCTGACTCCCGACTGACCGAGGGCCACCTGGCTCAGCCGGCGTTGCCGAGGAGCTTGGGGGTCGTGTGTGAACTGTGAGGGCTCTCACTGCGGCACGCTGGCCGGCGTTACATCATTGCGCCATGACGGCTCAGGGACACTCGGTTAAGGGCCTCGTGGTCGCTGCGGTGGCGAGCGCGGTGCTGCTTAGCACGGCCCCCGCCAGGGGCCAGGCCGGCGGCGCTAATGGGTGGCTCATACCGCCCGTCGACGGGCCCATCAGCGCTTTTTTTCAGGCGCCGGAGACCGATTACGGGCCGGGGCACAGGGGGATTGACTACGCGGTGACCGAGGGCGCCGGGGTGAGGGCCGCCGGGGCGGGGATCGTCACCTTTGCCGGTTCGGTCGCCGGGGTGCTCGCCGTCACCGTGGACCATGGCTCCGGGCTCGTTTCGACCTATTCGGTCCTGGCCGACGTGCGGGTCCAGCGGGGGCAGGAGGTCGACCAAGGGACCTGGCTCGGGAGCTCCGGCTCGAGCCACAGGGGCGAGGCCCCCGGGCTTCACTTCGGCGTGAAGCTGGACGGGCGCTACGTCGATCCTCTCGACTACCTCGGGCCGCTCGACCTCAGCGGGGCGATCCACCTCGTGCCCGTCGTCGAGAATCCAGACGAGCTGGGTGGGGCGGGGATTGCCGAGTGCCTCGACCCCGCCGCTCTCCGCCCCCGTGCTCCGGCCCCCAACGACAACATTGCGGTAGTGATCGCAGGCATCAGGAGCTCGACGCGACGGGGAGAGGGGCCGGAGATCTTCGATTACGGGGGGAGGCTCCTCGGCTACCCGGCCCGGCGCACCTATCACTACTCATACAAGGGGACGGGTGGGCGGCGCCTGCACCTCGACTACGACGCCGTCGATACCTACGGCGACCTCCGTCGTTCTGGCGAGCGTCTCGAGGCTCTTCTTGCCAAGATCGCCGCCCGCCACCCGTCGAGAGATGTCGACATCGTTGCCCACTCGCAGGGCGGAATCGTGGCGCGCTCCTATCTCGAGCAGCTTGCGGGCCCGTGGGAGGCCGGGCTGCCGCGCGTCGAGCATCTCGTGACCTTCTCGACCCCACACGGGGGAGCGCCTCTCGCAGGCGCGGTCGGGGACATCAGGGGCGACACCCTCACCGGAGGACTTGCGCTCGAGGGCTTGGGATGGCTATCGCGCAGGGGCGCGCCGATCCCCGAGCCTGGGGCGCAATCGATATCTCAGCTCGATCCTGCCTCAAACTTCATGGCGGGTCTCGCTTCTGAAGACATCGTCTACGGCACCCGCGCCCTGGCCCTCGCCATGCCCAACGACGTGCTGGTGCCCGCCGATCGCGCCCTGTTCGCCAACGAGCTGAGCCGGGTGGTGTCGCCCGAGGGATTGAACGGGCACACGGCCATCATGCGTTCCGCCATCGCCCGTGGGATCGCCCATTCGTTTCTAAGCGGCGCGCCGGAGTCGTGCAGACAGTTCTGGGACACATGGGGGCCGCGTCTCGGAGGCGCCATTGGGTGGGCCGAAGGCAAGCTCGGCTGGGCTTACGGGCAGGCGGAGGACAAGATCGGCGGGCGCCTGATCAAAAAGGCATCAAAGGCCGTGGCCACACGCTGGCGCCGCAAGGGCGCCCCGGGGGGCGAGGCCGATCCGGCGTCGGGACCGTAGCCGGCCGCGCTTGCACAAAAAACAGGAGCCCCTCCGCCGGGGGTAGCGGGCCGCGACCGCACAAAAACAAGAGCCCCCTCCGCCGGGGGGGATGGGCGGATAGCGGAGGGGGCTCCAGTTGTGAAGCTTTGGTTGGCTTCGTAAGTGATTGTGACTCTTTTCACAAAGTCGTGCAAGCGGCGAAGGTGCAGAGAAAGGCCAGCTCATTTGTATCAGCGATACAAACCGGCTCTCCGGAGGCTCGGCAACTTAATCTGGCACCATGTCGACCAACCGTTTGCCGCTTGCCGCTCCCGGCCTCGAGGACGAATTCGAGCGCGTTGAGGTGCGCCGCAGCGCCAGGCGCAAGAAGACGATCTCCGCCGAGATCGTGGACCGCGCCCTCGTGGTCTCCGTCCCCGACCGTCTCTCGCGCGTCGAGGAGCACGAATGGGTGACGCACATGGCGGCAAAGATGTCCGAACGCCGCCGCCGCGATCGCCTCAACTCCGATGGGGCGCTCGAGCGGCGCGCAAACCGGCTCGCCGATGCCTACGTCGGAGGAGTGCGCCCGAAGGACATTGCGTGGGTCGAGACCCAAAGTTCGAGGTGGGGCTCATGCTGTCCCGGGGACGGCTCCATCCGGCTGTCCTTGGCCCTCGCCGACTATCCGCCCTGGGTGCGCGACTACGTGATCGTGCACGAGCTCGCTCACCTCGTCGTGCCCAACCACTCCGAGAGCTTCTGGGAGATCGTGAACCGGTACCCCTATGCGGAGCGGGGGCGTGGGTTCCTCATCGCCAAGGAGGGCTGACCACCGGCGTCAGGACGCCCTCCAGAAAATGACCTGCTCGACGCCGGCGCGTTCCAGGATGCCGACCGCGAGGGCCGCCCTGACTCCGTAGCCGCTCACGACCGCAACGACGCCTTCGCCGGCCAGTTCCTCGCGCCTCGCCCACAGGGCCTCGATGGGAACCTGCACGGACCCGTCAACGTCCGGTGCGCCGGGGTCGCCGACGTGAAGGAGCTTGGCTTTAGGCGGAGTGTCACCCTCGACCACCTCAGTTGAAGCCGGCGCGCCGCGCGCCCCCGCCCAGGCGTTGACCCCGTCCTCCACGGCGCCCACGACGGTGAATCCCTTGCCGCGCAGAGATGCAGCTGCGTTCACGCAGTCGATACCCCCGGGGTCGAGGAGCACCAGCGGCAGGTCAAGCGGAAGGCAGTCGCGCGCTCGTCCGGCCATACCCGGGCCGAACTCGTAGATGAGGGGGAGGGACTCGGGAACGTGGACGTCGAGGTAGTCGTCGACGTTCCGAAGGTCGATGAAAGCGGCCCCCCCGTCGACGTGGTCAAGGGCCTGGTCGATCGTGAGGGTCTTGAGCGTAGTCACAGCCATCGCGTACTCATATCAGAGCCGGGGGCGGGATACTTGATGGATGCTTCCCTTACTGTTCATCCTGCTTCTCGCAATCCCCGTCCTCGAGTTGTGGATCATCGTCCAGGTGGCCGGCGAACTGGGGCTCCCGCTGACCCTGGTGTCCCTCATAGCCATCTCGATGGCGGGGGCATGGCTGCTCAAGCAGCAGGGCATGGCCACCTGGCGCCGCCTTCAAACCACGATCAGGAGTGGGGGCGTCCCGACCCAAGAGGTGACCGACGGGGCCCTCATTCTCATGGGTGGAGCGTTTCTGTTGACGCCGGGCTTTCTCACCGACGCAGTGGGGATCATCTTGTTGCTGCCCCCTACCCGAGCGACCATCAAGGCGGCGGCGCGCCGTTGGTGGGCTGCCAGAGCGCGCCGCAAGCTTTCGGGGACGGCCCCCAGAGGACCGGGCCCCACCGGGGCGGCGCGGGATTGGTCCACTAGGGGCCGTTCCTCCCTCTTTCCTCCGGAGTCCGGGCGACCCGGCGAGGACGATTCTCCGGATAGGGGATGACGGGACCGACGCGGCCCTGTTCCGGGTAGGCGCCGCGCTCGTACTCAGAAGCGGCTCGCCGCCGCCCGTTCATTGCGACCCTGAGGTGCTCGGGATAGCCTCCCTCGTGGACCGGGCAGCCAAGCCCCGACACCGCAGCGCGCGCCTCCTCCTCAGAGGCAAAAACCCAGCGCTCCCACCGGCCGTCGCCGTCTACGAGCACGAGCTGGACGCCTCCACGGCCGAATCTCACGAGCACGGCTTCGACGTCACCCCGGCCCCCGGCCCAGGATGCAGGACTCGGCGCGCGGCTCATTCCGACATCCTGACCGCCCGGCGGCGCAGGGGCTACTCGAGCTGCCTAAATGGTAGGTAATTCCATAAGGCCCCTACACTCCTAGGAGTGCTATAACACTCCGAGGATGAGCGGGTAGCGGCGGATGAAGACGGCAGGACGACGGGAGCGCGATGAACCGCACCGATCAATCTAGGACCGCGGCGGACGAGTCCCCTCCGGCCGGCACTGCGGCGCCGCCCGAAGGAGAGCAGGTACCCGCCAATGCCCTGCCGGGCCCCGCAACACGCGCACCGGGCGCCGTCGTTGTGGCGAGGCTTTACAGGCTCGTTAGGTTCGTCGCCGCCCTGTTTCTGTTCGTCGGCGCGCTTCAGCTGATGAAGACCGGGGCCGCAAGCCTCGACGTCTTGCAAGGCGAAGGGCTGCTGGTCCGCAACGCCGGCTCGACTCTTGGGCTGGGATGGATCGGAGCGCTGTTCGTGCTCTCGGGGTCCCCGATGGCCGCAACCGCATTGACGCTCGTTGAGGCAGGATCCATATCCGAGATACAGGGGTTCACGATGCTCACGGGCTCGCGTCTTGGAGCGGCTTTTGTCGTGCTTGTGGTCGCGGTGATCTATGCGTTGCGCGGGGGCCAAGGCGAGCGACGCAGGAATGTCTCGACCGCCGTGATCGCACTCGTGACGACTGCGCTCGTCTATGTTCCGTGTGCGTTTTTCGGGCTCGCCCTCCTGAGTTGGGCTCCCTTTCATTCGCTCGATATCCACTTTCCAGGTCAGTTTGCCGACGTCATCGATCTCATATACGGACCGCTGCTTGCGCGCGTCGAAGGCTTCCCTTCCCTGCTCGTGTTTGTGGGGGGCCTCGGCGTGCTGCTGCTTTCCTTCAAGCTCATAGACACGGTCCTGCCGAAGATGGACGAGGAGGTGATCGAGCGGTCGGGCATGAGCTGGATGCGGCGCAAGTGGCCGATGTTTGCGCTTGGCTCCCTCGTTGCTTTGATCACGATGTCGGTGTCGGTGGCACTGACCGTGCTCGTGCCGCTTGTCGCCAAGCGTTATGCCAAGCGCGAAGACATCGTCCCCTACATCATGGGAGCGAACATCACGACGCTCGGCGACACGATGCTCGCGGCCTTCGCTCTCAACTCGCCGGCGGCCGTCCGCATTGTGCTTGCCGAAGTCATTGTCACGACCATCTTTAGCATGCTGCTGCTTGCGCTTCTGTATCCGGGGACGCGCCGCCTAATATGGCGGGTGCAGCGTGAGGTCGTCCAGAGCAAGCCGCGCCTTGCCACCTTCACGGCCGGGCTGTTCGTCGTGCCGATCACGATCATCGGGGTGGCGGGGCTGATCACCTAGCGGGATTCAGATGACCAGTCCGCCGTCGACGCATAACACCTGGCCGGTCACGTAGTCGGACTCGGCCGATGCGAGATAGACGAAGGCCGGCGCTATCTCGTCGGGCCGCCCGTAGCGGCCGAGGGGAAAACGAGCAAGGCGCGCTTCGGCGGCGGCAGGCTCGGTGAGAAGCGGCTCCGTCATCGCGGTGAGCGCAGCAGGCGCCACGGCGTTGACGTTGATTGCCAGCGGCCCGAGCTCTTTCGCCCACGTCTTGGTCAACCCGACGATCCCCATCTTTGCCGCGGCATAGTTGGACTGCCCGGCGGCCCCCGTCAACCCAGAAGCTGAGGTGACGTTGACTATCTTTCTGTGTTTGGTGCCATTCTCTTTCTTGGCAAGCGGCCGCCAGTGCCTGACCACAGCGCGCCCGCACGCCCAGGTTCCCTTGAGGTGGACCCCGATCACAGCATCGAAGTCTTCTTCCGACATGTTGTGAAGCATGCGATCGCGCAGGATCCCGGCATTGTTGACGAGAACATCGACGTCTCCAAAGGCATCAAGGGCGGTTCGCAGCACGCCCTCGGCCGCATCCACCGATCCGATCGCGTTGGCGTCGGCCACGACGCGCGCCCCCCGAGCCTTCGCCTCGGCCACAACCTCCTTGGCTGCTTCGGCGTCGACGTCGTTCACCACCACCTGAGCGCCTTCGGTTGCGAAAGCGAGGGCGACGGCGCGGCCTATGCCGCGCCCGGCTCCCGTCACGATGCAGGTCCTGTTCTCGAGCCGGGAAGCCATGACGGGATCTTACGTCCGGGAGCCGCTCGGGCGCCGGCACGCCGCCCGCCGAGCGCAACGACGTTGGCCAGCGCGCGGTCGTAGAATCGGGCGATGACAGATCCCAAGAAAGCACCGCTTACTCAGGCTGCCTTCGATCGCATCAAAGAGGAGCTCGACTACCTCGAAAGTGAGGGCCGCACCCAGATAAGTCACGAGATCGGCGTCGCGCGCTCGCACGGCGACCTGAGCGAGAACGCCGAATATCATGCTGCGCGCGAGCAGCAGGGCCTGCAGGAGGCCCGCATCCGTCAGCTCCGCCAGACGATCGACAACGCCGAGGTCATCACGACTCAAGATGACGGCGTCGTGACTCCGGGAAAGCTCGTCACAATCGCCTATCAGGGTGAGGCGCCGGAGACCTACCTGCTCGGGCTGATGGAAGAAAAGGGCGGCGAGCACGACGTGCTGACCCCGGACTCACCCATAGGTAAGGTCCTCATCGGTCATTCCTCAGGCGACACGGTGATCGCCTCGGTGCCCGCAGGCGATCTCAAGATCGATCTCATCGAGGTGCGCGCTCCGAAGCCGTGAGGACCCGCCGGCCCCTTCGCCACACCGCTCCGACCGCGGTTAACGCCGAGTGGTCGTGTGCCGGGTCGCCCTCGAGCCCGACGATGTCGGCGTCCATGCCCACCTCGAGGATCCCGGTCGTGGCCAGGCCCAGGTAGGCCGCAGCAGCGACGGTCGCCGATTCGATGATGCGGCGCGCGGGGATCCCGGCGGCGTCCATGGCGGCGACCTCGAGCGCATCGATCCCAGGGGAGGGGCCTTCGTTTCCGAGATCGGTCCCATAGACGAAGGACCCGCCTGCGGCAGCAAAGCGGCGCAGGTTGTCTACAGCAGCGGCGCGGTCCCGGCCCCGGTGAATGGACAGGGTCGGCACCACCGTCGTGCCGGCGGCGACCATGCGCGCGATCAGCCGGTCCGGAATGGCGGCCCCGCCGAGGAGCATGTGAGCGAGCTCGTCGACGCCGGCGTCGAGCGCGTTGATGAGCTCGGCGATGCCGTCGATGTGCCCCGTGACCCTCGTACCGCGTGCGTGGGCGGCGTCAACGAGCGCCCTCAGCGTTGACTCGTCGAAGCTCGGCCCTGCCGATGGGTTGAGCGCGATCTTGATTATGGTTGCGCCCTCGGCCAGGGTTCTTTCGACGGCGGGCCCCGCTTCCCCCGGCCCCCTGATCAACCTTGCAGTTCCCGGCGGCGCCCACGCCGCCGCCGTCGGGTAGCCGCCGGGGGCGGTCAGGATCGGGCCTGCGGCAACCAGCGTAGGGCCTTCAAAGCCCTCCTGCCTCGAGCTCTCCACGAGCGGAAAGATCAGCTCGG
>JACCZU010000166.1 GCA_013695835.1 Candidatus Aridivita willemsiae | reverse complement strand
CACCCGACTGTCGCGGCGCGCCCGACGTCCGAGAGTCGCAAGGAGCATACGGAACGTACCTATCCGAGGCACTGACTCCCGTTGTGAAGGTTGCCTCCGGGGAGAGCGGGGGATGGGACTGGTCACTGTGCGCCTACAGAGCCACGCTCACAAGAAACGAAGAGGCGCCGGAAGAAACACTGTGCGAGGAGTTCCGCTTCGGGCCAGGGCCGGGGTCGAACTATAGCTGTGTGAACCTGGGCTCAACTGCTCCGAGAGACGCCGATTACTTTCTCCGAAGCAACCATTCCAACGGCGAGGAGACGCAGGCCTTCTTCGGGGCAATCTCCGACAGGGTCGATCGCGTGGTTATCGAGCTGGACAACGACGCCGAGACCGAAGCCACTATTCTCCAGCCGGCACCGGAGCTAGGCGTCGACTACCGCTTCTTTGTCGGCTTGACTCCCTCCGGCCCTGACGCAACGGTGTCCGTAAGGGACTCGTCGGGTAATGAGCTCGAACATGAAACCTTCTCCGCGACTGAGGTCGGTGGTGGCCTAGGGCCGACCGTCGATCCAGCCGACCCCTGTTCGCTTCTGTCAACCGAGGAAGTCGCCAAAGCCCTTGGCCTCGAGGTCGACTCCGCTCGCGAGAACGGGAGCATGTCGGGCTCTCACATACGGCTCTGCGGCTACAAGACCCGGGCGCCGTACAGTTGGGTGACGCTCGGCATCGAGTCGCCGGTGGGCCCGGCGGAGTTTCAGCAGCGACTCGAGGGGGACTCGGCTAACGCGACCGAGCTTGAGGGAATCGGCGACAGGGCCTTCGTGAGTAGTGGGGTGGAGCTCTCAACTCTGGTGGACCACACGGTGGTCACCTTCTCGGTGAAAAACTTCAAGGAGGTCGCTGCTGCCCAGGTGGTGCTGAGGAGGCTCGCCGAAGCAGCGATCGAGAAGCTCTAGGGCGATGGCCCGAGCAGGAAGCTGAACCAAGGACATCCCTGCATCCTGCGCCAGGGTTGCGGCCCGCCAGATGGCCGGGCGGCCGGGGAGCCCCATCTAGTACCCTCCGGGCATGGATCAGCTCGAAGCCACACTGAGGCGCGCCCTCGACGGAGCCCGGTTGTCCGATGCCGAGGTCTATGAGCTCGCCGAGCGCGGGCGCGCCGAACCGGGGCGCGTGATCGCCGCCGCAGGCGAGCTCAGGGACGCGACCGCTGGGCCGCGCGTGACCTTCTCCAAGAAGGTCTTCATCCCCCTCACGAAGTTGTGCCGCG
The DNA here is from genome assembly GCA_013695835.1 of Candidatus Aridivita willemsiae. GTDB lineage: Bacteria > Actinomycetota > CADDZG01 > CADDZG01 > WHSQ01 > JACCZU01. The sequence continues at coordinate 2,257 of JACCZU010000166.1, read as the reverse complement.
ATGCGTGCGGCTACTGCACCTTTGCCCACCCGCCGCGCCCTGGGGAGCGCGCCTATCTCACCATCGACGAGGTCCTTGCGATCGCTGCGGCGGGCGAGGCGGCGGGGTGCAAGGAGGCCCTGTTCACGCTCGGGGACAAGCCGGAACGCAAGTGGCGCTCGGCGCGCGACGAGCTCGCCGCCATGGGCCACGACACCACGATCTCCTACCTCATCGAGGCGTGCACGGCAGTGCTCGAGCACACTGCGCTGCTTCCGCATGCCAACCCAGGAGCGCTGACCTTCGATGAGGCCGCCGCGCTTAGGCCTGTGACCGTAAGCCAGGGCACCATGCTCGAGACGCTGTCTGAGCGGTTGCTGAAGCGCGGCATGGCCCACTTCGGCGCGCCGGACAAGAGGCCTGCGGTGCGCCTTGCGACGCTCGAGGCAGCAGGCAGGGCGCGGGTCCCGTTCACCACGGGCATCCTCGTCGGTATCGGCGAGACCTACGCCGAGCGCATCGAGGCGTTGCTTGCGATCCGCGCCTCGCACGAGCGCCACGGTCACATTCAGGAAGTGATCGTCCAGAACTTCAGGGCCAAGGGCGACATCCTCATGTCTGCACACCCGGAACCCGGCATCGACGATATGCGCCTCGCCGTCGCCATGGCGCGCCTCGTGATGGGCCCCGATGTCGGGGTGCAGGCGCCGCCCAACCTCACGCCCGAGCGTTACGGCACCTACCTCGAAGCGGGGCTGTCCGACTGGGGCGGGGTTTCCCCGGTCACCATCGACCACGTCAACCCCGAGGCGCCGTGGCCGCAGCTCGACGAGCTGAGGCGCACAACGGAGGAGCGCGGCCACCTCCTGCTCGAGCGCCTCGCCGTCTATCCGGCCTACTGCTCAACCCCCGGCTCCTTGGCCAAGTGGAGCGAGCCCTCGCTCCGGCCCAGGATCCTCGACGCCGTCGACGCCGAGGGCTATGTGCGTGCCGACGGCTGGTACTCGGGAGCGAGCACGGCCCCCCCGGCCGCCGCCTCGGTGGCGATCGAAGCGGCGCACGCAGGTGCATGGCGTGTCCCGGGCCGGATCACACGCCCGAGCATCGGACGCGCCCTTGGGCGCGCCGCCGATGGCGAGGAGCTCGGCGAGGACGAGCTGTCACTGCTGTTCACTGCCCGCGGCGCCGAGGCCGAGCGTCTCTTTGGTGTCGCCGATGAGCTCCGCAAAGCGAGTGTCGGCGACGAGGTCACCTATGTCGTGAACCGCAACATCAACTACACCAACCAGTGCTATTACAAGTGCGGCTTCTGTGCCTTCTCCAAGGGGCCAAAGTCACTGAACCTGCGAGGGGCCCCCTATCTGCTGACTCCCGAAGAGGTCGCAGGGCGCGCCGTCGAAGCGTGGGAGCGCGGCGCCACCGAGGTCTGCATGCAGGGCGGTATCCACGGGTCCTTCACCGGCGACGACTATGCCCGCTATCTCGAAGCCGTCAAGGAGGCGGTCCCCGAGATGCACGTCCACGCATTCACTGCGCTAGAGATCTTCCAGGGTGCTGCGACCCTTGGGGTGCCGGTGCGCGACTTCCTCGTGCGCCTCAGAGAAGCGGGGCTTGCGACGCTGCCCGGCACAGCAGCCGAGGTGCTCGACGACGAGATCCGAGCCATCATCTGCCCCGACAAGGTCACGACGGAAGAGTGGGTCGAGGTCCACAGGATTGCGCACTCGGTCGGGCTCCGCTCGAACGCCACCATCATGTTCGGGACCGTCGAGGGGCCGCGCAACTGGGCGCGCCACCTCATGGTCGTGCGCAGGCTGCACGCCGAGATCGAGGACGACACCGGCGGGCTCTTCGAGTTCGTGCCGCTTCCATTCGTGCACATGGGGGCGCCCATCTACCTCAAGGGCAGGGCGCGCCGCGGCCCGACCTTCGAAGAGGCGCTCAAGATGCACGCCGTCGCCCGGATCGCGCTCGGGGCGCGCATCCCCAACATCCAGGTCTCGTGGGTGAAGATGGGAGTGGAGGGATCGAAGCTCGCGCTCCAGGCGGGGGCCAACGACCTCGGCGGCATCCTCATGGACGAAAACATCTCGCGCGCCGCCGGCGCCGACCACGGCCAGGAGCTCGGCCCCCCCGAGATGGAAACCCTGATCAGGGACATAGGCCGCACGCCGAGGCGCAGGACGACGCTGTACGGCGTTCCTGCTTGAGCGTTCTCCCATGGTCGTAACCGCCTCGAGGCCCCCGGCCACAGAGTCAAGTCGCCTGGCCCCGCGCC
>JACCZU010000136.1 GCA_013695835.1 Candidatus Aridivita willemsiae | reverse complement strand
TGATCGATACCGCTCGTGAGTCGACGTCGCCGCTGTCCTGGAACGCCACCGTCGACCCTATTGAGATCGAATGGTGGGTGTAGACGCCGGTCGAAGTTGGCCCGCAGTGGCCGGCAGTCGTGACGGCCCTGGCCCCCGTGGCGTTGACGGTGACCACGAAGCCGGTCGAGCAGTTCTTGGCGCTCTTGATGCTGATCCCGCCTCGAAGGGGCGGGTCGCAAGCTGAGTCGGTGCAGCCGTCGTCGAAGGTTGCCGTGCGTCCTCCCGTGGTGATCACAACGGCAGATCCGAACGCCTTGCCCATGGCGCTCGCGTAGCGCTCCTGACGGAGCTCGAGTCGAGCCGAGGCCGGCTTCGGCATGGCTATCGACACGACGTTTCTCTTGACGTCGATGGCGCTCGTCGGATGGTCGCCGGCACGCGCGAAGGCGCGCTCCGCACTGCGGCCGGCGGCCGCGCCGACCGCCTCGAGTTCGCTTAGGCTTCGCTCGACAACGACCTCTCTTGACACGCCTGCCAACCCGAGAGCGCGCGCCTCGGCGATGCCGGCTCCTGGCCTCGTCACGGCAATCACCACTGCGCCGCCGTCGGCGTGATCGATCCACAGGCCTCCGTAGGTATGGGGCCAGCGATTGGCGAGTAACGCCGCAAGCCGGCCTGCATCGTCCTGGCGCTCGATGCGAAGGATGGCTTGGCTCTCGGAGATATGCCAGTCGGACATGATGGCGGCAACCTGGCGGCTCATCGCTCCGCCGTCGACCGCCGGGCCGGGCACCGCAACAGGCTGCGACGCGATGCCAACGAGCAGGGCGGCAGCCCCCACGATAGCCAGCGCCGTGGTCGCCGGACCGCTGCGGCCGGCCGCCGCTTGCCTAAATGGACCGAGAGCCACAGCTCCCGCGCCCGCCCCCCTGTTGATCTCCTCCATGTTTGCGCCCCTTGTTTCTTGCCCTGATTTCCGCCGGCCCCACCGGGCGGCCGCTTCCAAAAACTCTCAGGTGGCTTAGATTAGCAGCGTGGAGCGGCTACCTTCGGCTGGTGGGCGCTGACGCGACGGACATTACGTGAGGGAGGCGAATGAGAAAGCTGTTGCTTATTGCTGTGCTCGGCCTGGTCGTTGCCGGGGCGGTGGTGGGTGCGCTCACCCTGAGGGGGGGCGATGGGATCTCCAGTAACGGAGGCGAAGCACCGCAAGCGCCGCCACCACCTCCGAAGAACACCGACCTCAAGGAGCTCCCTGCCGGGCTCTACTGGATAGGGGGCCCCGAGAGGTCGTTTCCGTTCATCGATCACGCGGTCATCTCGGGGACGTGGGAGACGCTCGAGCCAAGCGACGACGACTTCAGCGGTCCGGGGTGGGATCAGATCGACGCCGCGTTGGAGTCCTTTCCAGACTACGCCTTCCGCTTGCGCATGGCGTCCGGCCAGGGCGCGCCCGATTGGGTCAAGACGATGGACGGCGGCTGTGTCGGCATCACGCACCCGGCTTCCGGCACGAGGGCGTGCGTGCCGCGCTTCTGGACCGAGGGCTATCTTGCCGAGTACCAAGAGCTCATGGCCGAGATCGCCCGCAGATACGACGATGAGCCGCGCATCTTGGACGTCGTGAACTCCGCCTGCATAACGGTTTATTCCGAGCCGTTCATCCGGGCCGGAGATGATGAGGGATCGAACCACAGGTTGTTTGAGGCCGGCCTGAACGAGGACACCGATCGGTACTGCTTGGAGCGAAGCACCAGGGACATGGCCGCCACGTTCGAGCACACGAGGGTCTCACTTGCCACCCACCTGCAATGGCAGATAATCGCCGACGATGGGATCAACCCCTCGTGGGAGAAGGAGCGGGCACTCCTGGAGACGCTGCGCGCCGATCTTGGGGACCAGCTCATCGTGCAGAACAACGGGCTCGGGGGAGATGAAGGCTGCGCAGAAGGGCAGGACAGCGCATCCGACATGTGGTGCTGGATGGAGGAGGCCGCGCCCCCCAAGGGCATGCAGACGGAGGGCGACCAGAAGCTCGAGCTCGACGGATTCACGGTGATAGACGCCATCGTCAGGGGCACCGAGCTTGGCGCCTGCTTTGTCGAGCACAACCAGTTCGGGGATGATCCGACCATCGCAAAGGAACTCGACGCCAAGCTGAAGAACAACTGCTAGGGGCTAGATAGTCAAGAGCCCGCCCCGCGCGCCTCGTCAGGCGGCCGCCTCCAGGTATCGCTGCTCGAGGCGCTCGAGGTGTGTCTCCGGGGAGAACTCTTCCTCGACCTTGGCCCGGGCGGCTCGACCCATCTCACGCGCCCGCCGGGGATCGGCCAGCACTCGCTGCAGGGCCTCGGCGAGCCCAGGAGGATCGTTTGGGGGCGCTAGGTCCCCGTCGGTTCCGGGTCTGATGAGATCCGGTATTCCCCCCAGGGTGGTTCCAACCACGGGCACTCCGCAGGCAAAAGCCTCGAGCACCCCGAGAGGTTGGTTCTCATGGCATCGAGAGGGCATGACCGCTACAGCGGCCGTACGCGTGAGATCGTGCAGGGCCTCCTGAGACATGTGGCCGTGCCATCTCACGGAGGCGCCGAGGCGCTGGGCGAGCGCCTCGAACTCCGCTCTGGCCGGCCCGTCACCGGCGATGTCGAGCTCGATTCCCGCCAGGGCTGCGGCCTCGATCAGCACATCGACCCCCTTTTCGGGGGAGAGCCTGCCTGCGTACAGCACCCTCGTCCCCTGCTCTGTGCCGGGCTTGATCCTGTGCACATCGACGAAGTTGGGCAGCAGGCGGAGCCGGTCCGGGTATACGCCGGCCTCCGTCATCTTGCTCAAGAGAAAGCGGCTCGGACAGAGAAAGACCCGCACGGGCGAGTAGGCCCTTGTGGCCGTATGCAAGGTGAGCTCGATTGCGCTGAGCGAGCTGGCAAGCAGCGAGCCGTCGTTGCATCGCCTCAGGACGGCGTTGTAGAAGTGCCCCCCGAGACACGCCTCGCAGACCTGCCCGTGGTCGAGGAAGAGGTAGGTGGGGCAGGCGAGCTTGTAGTCGTGCAGGGTCATGACGGCGGGGATGCCTTGGTCCTTGAGAGGCCGCAAGATCGACGGTGAAAGCTGGTGGTAGATGTTGTGCAAGTGCACCACGTCGGGGCGGAAAGCCTCGAGAACGGCGGCCATGCCGCGTCGCGAGGCCGGTGAGTACAGGACGCGGCCGGCCCCCCGAACCTTGCCGCCGAGCGATGACGGCGGAGGATTTAGCTCGAGCTCTTCAGGAAAGTGGGATTCGAAACGGCTCGGTAAGTTCATGGGATGGGCCATGGAGAAGTACTCGATCTCGTGGCCGGCCTTCGCCTGCAGTCCGGCGACGTCGAGCATGTACGCTTCCGCGCCGCCCCTGCGATAAAGGAACTTGTTAACGTGCAGGATCCTCATACTGGGATCTACTGCTCTCCGGCGCCGGCAAAGGCATGGAGAAGGCCGGTGCCCCTGGTGCCAGATTTGGAGATTGTGACCCTTCGTCTGAAAGTGTCGAGCAAATGAAGCGCATGACTCGCAGGATCGGCGCACTCGTTGAGCGCGCCGCCGGTCCGCTCGAGGGCAGGGGGCTCGCTCGGCCGGGGGGCCTTACCGTCATTGGATATCACCGCATCGATGATACCGGCGGCCACCTTTCTGTCGGTGTCGAGCACTTCAAGTCGCATCTCGATTGGATCGACGAGTCGGGCTTCGACGTCGTCGACCTCACCACAGCGGGCTTTGTGCAAGAGGGAGCCCGGCCCTCTGTGGCCATAACATTCGACGACGGGTACCTCTCTGTCGCCGAAAGCGCATGGCCGGAGCTCAAGGCGCGCGGGTGGCCGGCCGTGCTCTACGTGGTGCCCGGCTACTTGGACGGTGACCGCGCCTTCCCATGGGACACGAGCACCCGAGGAAGTCACGCCGAGCTTGTGGACCGCTCGCGCGTGCGCGAGCTTGCCCGGGACGGGATGACGATCGGGTCGCATTCGTTGACACACCGGTATCTGCCCGGATTGAGCACAGCGGTCGCGCGGGCGGAGATCCTGGACAGCCGGCGCGCACTTGAGGACCTCCTCGGCCAGGAGGTTGTCACCTTCTCGTACCCCATGGGCGGCTGGAACGCGTCGCTTCGGGATCTGGTTGCAGAGGCCGGTTACGCGACGGCGGTGACGGTCACGAGAGGGCGCAACCACCCAGATGGTGACCCCCTGGCGCTGCGGAGGCCGGTCGTCGAGAGCGATCCGGCCGACTTCGTACGCACCATGAAGGGCTACTACGACTGGCTGCGACCGTTTGACCGGTGGCGAGAGACACGACGCCAGGCTCGCTCCCACGAAGGCCTTCCCGCAAACCACGCCGGGTTGTGATGGGACCGGATCTGCCTGTGGCGTTCCTGCTTGGGGCTCCGCGATCGGGGACGAGCCTCGTCTACAAGGGCCTTTGCCTGCACCAGGAGGCCGCATGGATTTCGAACTGGGTGCGCCGGTGGCCCGGTGCGCCGCCGCTTGCCATGCTGAATCGAGTCGCCGCGCGCGCCCCGAGGATGCAGCGTGAGGTGTGGTTTGGCTCAGATTCGAATGCTTATGTCTACGGCAGGACGAGGCTCCTCAAGGAGAGGGTCTTTCCCATGCCGGTCGAGGGAGAGCCCGTGTTCGTCCGCTCGACCGGGCCGGCGGGGTCAGGGGAGGAGGACCCGGCCCTCAATCTGCGGAGGGCCCTCGGGGCGATTGGAAAGTGGGCCGGAGGACGCGTCTTCGTCAACAAGCGAATTGGGAACAACCGGCGGATTCCGCTCCTGCTCGAGGCGTTCCCGAAGGCTCGCTTTGTCGAGATCGTTAGGGACGGCCGGGCCGTCGCCTACTCGTTGTCGCGCGTCAACTGGTGGCTCGACGACACGGTGTGGTGGTACGGAGGCACGCCAAGGCGATGGGAGGCCGAGGGCGGTGACCCGTGGGAGCTGTGCGCCCGCAGCTGGGTTGAGGAGACGGGCGCCATAGAGGCCGGCCGGGGAGCGGTTCCTCCCGCACAGGTGTTGCGAATGAAATATGAGGCCTTCCTCGAGGATCCGCTCGGGAGCTTCGGGGAGGTCGGGAGCTTCTGCGGCCTGGGGGAGGACCCGGGGTGGATGCACCGCTTGCGCGAGCTCAGCTACCCGAACCGCAACGAAACCTGGAGCCGCGCCTTGGACGATGCGCAGATCACCACCATCGAGAGGATCCAGGGCCCGACATTGGGCCGCTATGGGTACGCGCTGCACGATCGGCGCTTCGAGTGAGCTCGAACATTCGCCGCTCGTGGGAGCGTGTGCGGCGCCACTGGCGCTGGGGACGCCGGCACGGCTTCCGCCGGCTGGTTGAGGAGGACGAGCTAAATCCATTTGCTCGAGCCTCCAACGCCTATGGGAGATGGCGTTGGCGCTCCAAGAACCCCATCGCAGAGGGCACGGCAATGCCGGTCTACCTGGTGGGCGCGCAGCGTTCGGGAACCAACATGCTCGTGCGCGGGTTCCAGACATCCCCGGAGTTCGAGGTCTACAACGAGAACAACCGGCGCGCCTTTAGCGACTTCAGGCTGCGCTCCGACGAGACCATCGCCGAGATCATAGCCAGGAGCCGGCATCGTTACGTCTTGTTCAAACCACTGATCGATTCTCACAGGATCGACCATTTGCTCGACGAGCTTCCCGTCGCAACTCCCGGACGAGCACTGTGGGCCTATAGGAACGTCGACGGACGCGTCAGGTCGGCCCTGGCCAAGTTCGGGGACACCAATCTCCGCGCCCTGAAAGCCATAGCCGGGGGAACGGGCGGGGGCAGGTGGGAGGCTCAGCGGCTCTCACCCGAGAATCTCGAGCTCATCCGCAGCTTCAACTACGACGCCATGGATCCTGCTTCGGGGTCCGCGCTGTTCTGGTTCGTCAGGAACTCTTTGTTCTTCGAGCTGAAGCTGAACGAGCGGCCCGACGTGCTGCTCGTCTCCTA
>JACCZU010000133.1 GCA_013695835.1 Candidatus Aridivita willemsiae | reverse complement strand
ATGAGGGTGTCGACCCACCCCCGGGTTTTTCGCACGCCCTGGCCGGTCACCGCGTCATGGAGCTTCATCCGGGCAGTCCTTGCCTCGGCCGGCGTGGGCGTTCTGGTTCCGACGCACAAACATGCGGTCGTCCTCGGAGAGATGATCGACGAGCTTCCTCACCTCGCCGGCAACGTCCTCCACGACGCCCACACCGCTGTGCTGATGAGAGAGCACGGCATTTCCACGATCGTGACGCGCGACTCAGACTTCTATCGGTTCCCGGCGCTGCAAGTCATCGATCCGCTGAGCCGGGCTGCCCACTAGCCGAGCCAGGTGCGCAGCAGGGTCCGGGTGTAGCCGAGACCGTAGCGGAAGATCGGGGGCTTCTTTGTGACTCCGGCCGAACGCTCCCTGAACGTGCAGGGGACCTCTTTGATCTTGAGCCCCCTCTTCGCCGCTGCGATGGTGACCTCGCTGGCGTGGAACTGGTTCTCCTTGAACTCGAGGACGGTGAGCGCCTCGGGGGTAAACGCCCTGAAGCCGCTGGCCGGGTCGGTGATCTGGGTCTTGGCGAGCCGGCTCGTCAGCCACGCGAAGACTTTGACGCCATGGGAGCGGCCTCTCACGGGGCTCTCATAGGCGCCGAGCACTCTCGAGCCGTGGACCACGTCCGCCTCCCCGGCCAGGATCGGCTCGACCAGACGGGGCAGCTCGAGCGGGTCGTACTGCCCGTCGGCGTCACAGGTGGCGACGACGTCGGCGCCGCGCAGCAGGGCCACCTGGTAGCCGAGCTTGACCGCGGCCCCCTGACCCCTGCGCATGTCCCTGCCGACGATCAGCGCGCCGTGCTCGCGTGCGATCCGCTCGGTGAGATCGGTGGAGCCGTCGGAGACGACGATGGATTCGGTCTTGAGCCCCCCGATGATCTCGGGAACGGCCCGAAGCACGTTGGGAAGGCTGTCCTCCTCGTCGAGGGCGGGTATGACCACTGCGACCTTGCCCGAGGCAGGGCCGACCCCCCTGAGCTCCTCGGTGGCATATTCCTGCTGGAACCACCGGGTGGCGAGCCGGTCGGCGGTGTCGCCCAGGATCCCCTCGAGGCGGTCCGTTTTGGCAAAGGCGCGCAGCAACAGGACATAAGCGAGGATGTTGGACAGAATCAAAAGCCCGATTGCCCGCCTGGCATCACCAGGAGGAAAACCCAGCTCCCTCAAGACGGGGTCGACGATGCTCGGCGCGATCGAGATGATGCCAAGCCCGGTCGCCAGGCCGCCCATGATGAGGGCATCCGGCACACGCAGCGAGCGCCGCCTGTAGCGCTGCAGGGCTAGGATCAAAAGCGTCACGGCAACGACGAAGCCGATCACGCGTAACAGGATCATTTTGCCTCCGAAGGGGCTTGGGGATTCTGGAAGGGCAGGACAATCTTAGCGTCCCGCCGCTCGATGCTGGAGCCCGATCGCTCAGACCAAAAGGGGAGCTTTATGGCCGAGATCGAGCGTGTGCTCGTCACCGGAGGGTGCGGGTTCATCGGCGCCAACGTCGTGCGATTCCTGCGCGACCGGACCGACTGGGAGGTCAGGGTCATCGACGACCTCCGTACCGGCAGCCGGGGCTACATCACGGATGATCTGGCCGAGGTCATGGTCGGAAGTGTGGGGGACCCTGCGGCCCTCGAGCTTGCGCTCGAGGGCATCGACGCCGTCGTCCACCTCGCAAGCGAGACCGGTGTTGCGCCTTCGGTCGCCAACCCGACGAAGGATTTCGAGGGCAATTCGCTCACGACCTTCCGCACCCTCGAGAGCTGCAGGCAACGGGGGGTAAACAGGCTCGTGTTCGCCTCCTCGGGGGCCGCCGTGGGGGATGTGACGCCGCCGATCCACGAGGAGGTCGTGCCCAGACCGCTGTCGCCCTACGGGGCGGGAAAGCTCGTCGGCGAGGCCTACTGCCAGGCCTACGCCGGCTCCTTCGGGATGCAGACGGCAGCGTTGCGCTTCTCGAACGTCTACGGGCCATTCTCGGCGCACAAGAAGAACGCGGTGCCCAACTTCATCAAGCGCTGCCTGAATGGCGAGCCGATCGAGATCTTCGGGGACGGCTCGAAGACCCGCGATTTCATCCACGTCGACGATCTCAGTGACGCAATCGTGAGGGCCCTGACGACCGACGGGATCGCCGGCGAGGTCTTTCAGCTCGCCACCGGCATTGAAACCTCGGTGCTCGAGCTTGCCGGGCTGGTCCAGAGCGCGACCGGCGCGGCCAACGAGGTCAGCTTTGGGGAGGGCCTCGCCGGGGAGGTCTACAAGAGCCGCGCCGACATCTCCAAGATCACGAAGGTGCTTGGATTCGAACCGAGCATCCCCCTCCCCGAGGGGCTCGCTCAAACCGCAAGCTGGTATCGGGAGCACTGGCGACCGGACGCAGCGGCCTGAGCGGTCGTCACTTCGGGGGCGTCCGCCGCCGGCTCCGTAGGCGGCCCCACGCTTGTCTCGTGGTCCCGCCGAGGCGGCCCCAGGCTTGTTTTTTGGTCCCGCCGAGGCGGCCCCAGAGCGCGGCGGCCCCGGCCGCCCCCGCCGGCCCAATAAGCGGCAGGGACGCAATGACGTAGCGGAAGTGGTACACGGCGGCCATGACCGGGCCAAGCAGCAGCGCCACGCCTGCAAGGACGAACAGCACACATTCGGCCCTGAGGTTTCGCCGGGGCCCGGCGCCGGTTCCGCTCGCGGCCGGCAGGCCCACGACCGCGCCCGCCGCTCCGAGCAGCAACAGGGCGCCGAGCAGTGGGCCGTAGCTGTAGACGATCTCCTGGTAGGAGCGAAGCCACTCCGCAAGCGGGCGGTCGATCGTGAAGCTCGTGTCCAACCCATAGCGGGGCGGCGCGCCGCCGTTGTTCTTCAGGATCAACCGTTTCGGATCCGCATCGGCGAGCGTCCTTGGGAAGCGCCAGCGCACGACGTTGGGCTCTTGCGATAGCGGCGGGCGCGATTCGAAATAGCGTCTGAGGTCGGCTGCGATGGTGGCGGCGTAGTCACCCGGCCGCTCGAGGATCATTCGCCGCGAGAAGCTCTGCAAAAGGGCGTTGGCGCGCGGCGAGCGTTCGATGCGTCCCGGGAGGTCGAGGGCGAACACGCCCGTCGGATCCCCAGGTTCCGGCGGCTCGACTCTGCACAGCGGTCTCTCCGGTGGTGGGATGTCGATGCCGGCGCAGTCGGAGAAGTCGACGACTCGGCCAAACAGGAAAAAGCCGTTCTTGTTGGTGACGCCGGCGCTCCCCGACGTGGTCTTGAACCACAAAGCATATGACCCCAACGGCAGTGCAAAGGCGACGAGGAGGACACCGAAGCGGGCCAAGCCCATGCGACGCCACAACACATAGATGAGAGCAGGCACGATCAGGACGACGCCGACGAAGCGCGTCAGCCCGGCAAGGGACAACAAGATGCCGGCCACAGCGACGGCGCCAACGGGCGGACGCCGGGACCACACAAGCAATGTGATCCCCGCCGCCACGAGGAGTTGGAAGAGGGTTTCCGTGAGCAGATACTGCTCGATTATGAGCTGGTATCCGTCGAGCAGGACCGGGGCGACTCCAAGGGCTGCGAGATTCGGACCCACACCTGCCCGGCGCAGGGCGAGGAACAGCATCAACGAGATTGCGAGCCCGGCGAGGTGCTGGACCACGGGCACGATCGCGAGGTCCCCTGCGGCCAGCAGCGGCCGCAGCAACAATGAGTAGAGGATGGGGCGAAATCCCGACGGTTTGTCGGCGAAGGCATAGGCGAGATAGATGTAGGTATCTCGTTGCAGCAGAAGGGCCGGTTTGTAGGCCGACAGCACGAGCACCCGCACTACGGCACCGGCCGCGAACAGCGCCATGAACAACAGGTTGCTCGTTACCGCAGACAGCAGTCCGCTTGCGACCTTGCCGCCGGAAGTGACCGCAGCCCGGCCCTCGCCCGGCTCCGCTGTGGTCATGGGCTACACGCCACAGCGCGTCAGGCGAACGACGGTGTAAGCCACGTCTGTGGCAGAGGTCTGTGGGTAGGGGCGGAGCTCGGGCGCTGCTGCGCGCTCATCGGGCACGACGACCATGTCGACGTCATAGCGTTTCGCAACGCGCCTCCACCTTGCGGCGCTCCCCGCGCCCTCGACGAGCACACGATTGTCTTTGAAGCGCTGTCTCTCGGGGGTGATCTGCTCTTCGATGTCTCGCCACCGGATGCGGGCGCGGTTTCCCGGATGGGGGAGCTCCCATGTGTACATAACGAGCCTGTAGCCCGTGTATGCCCATATCTGGGAGTCGAGGTCGAGCGGCACCGCAGCAGTGCATCGTTCGCCAGGGCCGGAGATCAGAAGATTGAGCAAACTGCCGGTGGCACCTTCAACTGCTGAGTCGAGCAGAGGGAACTGCGAGAGCTCGCGCGGCAGCGCCACGCTTGCCACTACGGGCGATGGCACGGCTACCCCTATCACGGCAAATGCAAGCAGGGCCGCTAGCCACTTGCGCCCCGCTGCGAGGCGCTCGATGATGTCGCCGGCACCGAGAGCCGCATAAAGGGCGACCCCAAGAGACACGAGCGGCCAGTACCGGTGCGGCCGCCCGAGCGCCGTGAACGCCCGGTCTAGCAACGCGCCGACCCCAATCGATGTAGCGATGAAGATCAAGCCGATGCCGGTGACCGCAAGGACTGTGCGCGCCCCGGCGTCGAAGCGAGCCTTGGGGAGCCACCGGATGATGCCGTAGATCGCAAAGGGCGTAACCACTCCCCACGAGATCAGGATGGCGCTTGGAGGCAGGGTTATCGGTCCGACGACGGTGAGATTGACGTAGCCTCCGAGGCGGAAGTAGTTGATGGCCTGAGGCACGATCCACAACGCGTAGATGGCAAGCGCGGGGGCCAGTACCGAGGCAGCGACCCGCCCCCTGGTGACCTCGGCCGGGAAAAACACCGCAACGACTGCTACGCCGAGCCCGAGAAAGAGGCTCTCGGCGCCGGCCAGTCCGGCGAGGCCAAGGGCCGCCCCCGACGCAAGCAAGGCGCGCGGGCTACCTCCCTGGAGTCCGGTGACAAGGAGGAGGAGAAAAGCGACAAGCATGGCGAGGCCCACCTCTCTCGGCAGCGGCGGCGCCAGCCCTGCGAAGGCGACGTTGTAGGAGCGTCTGAACAACAGGTCGCCGGAGTAGATGAGGGCCTCGGAACGCGGGTCCATGACGACGTCGAGGCCGCGCAGCAGCACGAATCCGAATCCCCCCGTGAATCCGGCGAACAACGAGGCGGCGGCGCCGGAGGCGGCATTGCGGCCAACGGCCCGGCCGAGCTCGAAGAGCGCAAGCAGGATGCCGGCGACCACACAGAGCTGCATCGGCACGAGCGCATGAAAGGGCCTTCCGCCAGGAGTGAGGCGGGCAAGCACGGCCACGATGCTGTGAAACAGCCACGGGTAGAAGTTCGGGATGTCACCGGTGAGAGGAGCGGAAGGGATTGCCTCGCCGTTCAGGAGCTGGCTCGCCCACCCAGCGTGGAGGCTGGTGTCGCCACCGAGAGTGAGCGGTGAGCGCACTACCGGGCTCCCCCATACAAGGAGGCCGGCGGCGACCATGAGGCCGAGGAGCCACGCCACCCTGCCTCGTGGCCCTTTGCCCTCGGCTGCCTCTTCCTTTCGAGCCCCGGCGCGCCTCCTCGCGATGAGCTTGCGCACGGCGAGGACGGCGAAGACCACACCCGTGATCGCGCGCACCAGCCACGGGCTGGCGAGGACAAGCCCGCGCGTCGCGATGTGGGCCAGCATGACTGCGAGGCTGAAGAGGCACGCCCCGAAGAAGGCAAGGCCCACGGGGCGCACTCCTTCAGTAGTGGCCCTCCCCCCGAGAACGGCGTCTGCGACCAGCCACCCGAGGATCAGAAAGAAGGTCGCAACAACGGCCCCCTGCGCTCCCGCGAGAGCGGGTGAGGATGGCGACGACAGCAGCGCCTCAGCCCCCACGGTGTTCCTCACGGCAAGGCCCACAACGCCTGCGCCGCCCGAGCAGTGCTCCGGCCGCGGGCCGGCCACGGTTGGGGACCGTCGCTATTGGACCGGCTGGGTCTCCAGCAGGCCTTCCTTCCAGCTGTGGCCGGGGTAGAGGAGCCGCCGGTTGACCTGGTCGGCAAGGCCGCCAACCGTGCCGAGGAGCCCGTCGATGAGCGTCTCCGACAGGTAGCGCGGCTCGAGGCCGAGGTCGAGGAGCCTCGTGTGCTCGGCGTGGTAGTAGTGCTCCTCCATCTCGATCCTGGGGTTGGTGATGTTCTCGATGATCGGGTCCCACCCGACCTTGCGCGCCGCCTCCGCGACCTTCTGCGCCAGCTCCAAAACGGTGAACTGCTCGGTGAACTGGTTGAAGACCCTGTATTCGCCCATGCTTGCGGGATGCTCGATGGCGAGCTCGACGCACTTCAAAGTGTCGTTGATGTCGAGGAAGCCTCTCGTCTGGCCGCCCTTTCCGTAGACGGTGAGGGGATGGTCGATGGCAGCCTGGACGCAGTACCGGTTAAGGACGGTCCCCCAGACGTCGTCGTAGTCGAAGCGCGTCGCGAGACGCGGGTCGAGCGCAGTCTCGTCGGTGTGGACACCGTAGACAACGCCTTGGTTGAGGTCCGTCGAGCGAAGGCCCCAGGCTCGGCACACGAACATGATGTTGTGCGAGTCGTGCACCTTGGAGAGGTGATAGAACGACGCAGGCTGCTTCGGGAAGGGAAGCACGTCGGAACGGCCCTTGTGGGTTACCTCGAGAAAGCCCTCTTCGATGTTGATGTTGGGGGTGCCGTATTCGCCCATGGTTCCAAGCTTGACGAGGTGGGACTCGGGGGCGAGATCTTTCATGGCGTACAGGACGTTGAGCGTCCCGACGACGTTATTGACCTGGGTGACCACTGCATTGCGCCGGGACAGCATCGAGAAGGGCGCGGAACGGTGCTCTCCGTAATGGACGATGGCCTCGGGCTGCGTCTTGTTGAAGACGCTCTCGATGAAGTCCCACTCGGTGATGTCGCCGACATGTACGCCGATGGGCTTCTTGCCGAGTGACGCCCACACAGAGACGCGGTCCTGGAGCGGTGCAATGGGAAGGAGCGAGCTTGCGCCGATCTCGGTGTCCCACAGCCGGCGATGGAAGTTGTCCACCACCGAGACGTCATGGCCCTTTTCGGCCAGGTACATGGCGGTCGGCCATCCGAGATAACCATCACCACCCAGAACCAAGATCTTCATCGTTTAGTCACCTCTTGAGCCGGTCGCCATTTGAGTTGCGGAGCATAATAGCCGCGGATCTGCCTCATTGTCGGCGAGCTTGCGCTGGTATAAAGCAGTGCAACCTAAGCGTGCGATCTTAGGACGATCTGAGCCTGGCCACAAGCCCTGCGGCCCCTTTTCTCTCGGCGGGCGTCAGGCCAACGGCGCCGTAGACGAGGGCGTAGGCGAGCCCGCCCCCGACGCCGGTTGCCACGAGGTCGACGACATCGCCGCCTGCGGTGAGCGCGTGCACCAGCCACATCACGGCCGTTCCGGCGAGCGTGGGGAGGACCAGGCGCCCATATCGTGAGTCGTAGGGCTGGATGCCCACGAACCTCCTTACCAAAAAGAGGCGGGCGCCGTTGGAGCATGCGAACGTGAGCGCGCTTGCCGTCGCCGCCCCCTCGATCCCGTAGCGCGGAGACAGCAAGAACGCCAAGCCGAGGACAAGCGCGAGGGAGGCGGCGTAGACGGCAAGATCCCAGCCCGTCCGGCCGACCATCACCAAGATGAATCCGGCGCTTCCCGTCACCATGTTTGTGAACTGGCCCCCCATCAGGATCAGCAGCGCGACGCGGCCGCCGGAGAAGTCTGGGCCGAAGATGTTCAACACTGCATCGGGCGCGATGGCCATCAGCATGAAGACGGGCAGGGTCGCAGCCACGATCCAGCGGGTGAGCGTCTTATAGAGATCGTCGAGCCTGGCTCTGTGGCCGCGGTTGTGGAGGTCGGCGACGTAGGGGCCGAACATCAGGTTCACAGAGGCGAGGAAAACGATGATGACCTGACCCGCCCTCAGGGCCACCGAGTAGACGCCCACCTCGGAGTCGGAGACGTAACGAGTTACGACGAAGAGATCGGTCCAGAACAAGAGCTGAGCAAAAAGGGCCGCAGGGGCGCGCGGGCCCGCGTACTTAAACAGTTTGGGCAGCGAACCAGCGTCCGCAGGGGCCGCTCCCCAGTGGCGGCTCTGCTTCCTCCAGACGAAGGCGGCGGCGACCGCAGCCCATACCCAGGACAACGAATAGGCGAGGATGCTTGCGGTCGCCGTGGTCGAGATCTGCCATAGAACCACCGTCAGAACGATCCACATGATGTTCTGCCCGGCCCAGAAGACGTAAAGGGTGTAGCGCATGATCTTGAGCCCACGCGTGGCAGCGAGCCAGACGTTCGTGAGGGCGAGGAAGGGGAGCCCCAATGCGGCGGCGGGGAGCGCCCACGGGTAGGTGGCCGGCGAGATCGAAAACGCACCGAGGACGGTGTCACCCGCTGCGACCACGACAGCACCGACGCCTGCGCTCACGAGCGCGGCGATGCCGGCGGCGCGCGCCGCCGGCCGTCGCATCCGGTCCCAACCCCCCACTCCCGCCTCTACGGCAACGTCGCGCAGGATGGCCATGTCCATCCCGGCCCGGGTGCCGAAGGAAGCCACCCAAGCGGCCTGGGTCAGCACCGTTACCACGCCGAAGCCCACGGGGCCGAGCGTGCGCGTCATCAGGATCTGCACGATGAGCATGGCGATGGCCGCCACGACGATGCCGATGACGTTCTGCGAGACGCCGGAAAGGATGGTTGCGTAGTCCCCGCCGGACCGGCCGGCGCCTGGCAGACGGCCGGGGGTGGGGGCCTGCCGGCTCACCTGCCGGCGGCCCGCTGCTTGGGGCACGAGGTGGCGCCAAGCCGTCCCCCGGCGAGCGCAGCGTCGAAGAGATGGTCGCCCGGCTCGCCCCGAAACGCCGCGGGGATGCTCTCGCCGTCCTTGAGGTTGTCTTCGACCCGATAGTCGACGGCCCATTCTGCGATGTCTTTGAGGGTCACGCCGTTGGG
>JACCZU010000090.1 GCA_013695835.1 Candidatus Aridivita willemsiae | reverse complement strand
AGCTATGACACGAACGATCCGGTGAAACGAGCCTGTGGCCTCGAGAAGGAGTGGCTTGTGCGGATCTGGCGCGGCTACCACGGCTCCCGCTCAGAGAACATCACCATGGTCCACGCCAAGCCGAACTTCCCTGGCGCCATCGAACAGCCGAGTCACTCGGGACCTTGGGACTACCTCCAGAAAGTGCCCCTCGTGCTCTACGGCCCCAAGCGCATCAACGCAGCCGGAGCTCCCCTGACCCGACCCGCCGGACTCGTCGACGTCTTCCCGACCGCAGGCGAGCTCCTCGACGTCGATCTGCCCGATCGCACGGGGACGGTGCTCGGCGATGCCCTCGAGGAAGGCGCGCCCCAAGGCCCCCCCAAGCTGATGGTTTCCATAGTCTGGGACGGCGCAGGACGCAACGTGCTCGAGAGATGGCCGGATCGGTGGCCCAACCTTGCCAGGCTCGAGCGGGAGGGCACCTCGTACCTGAACGCCTCGATCGGATCGTCACCATCGATCACTCCGGCGACGCATTCGACCCTTGGGACGGGCGCCTACCCGCGTTCACACGGCGCCACCGCCATCCGCTACCGCAAAGCGGACGGGACCGTGGGTGAGGCCTTCTGGGCCGGTAACCCGTCTTTCCTCAAGATGACGACCTTTGCCGACATCACCGACCAGGCCTACGGCAACCAGTCCAGAGTCGGGATCGTCGCGTGGAAGAGCTGGCATCTCGGGATGCTCGGCCACGGCACCCTTACTCCCGGCGGGGACGCCGATCATGCGGCCATCATCGGCAAGAGCGAGGGTGACATCGGGGCGAATCAGAGCTTCTACCTGACGCCCCCCTACCTTCCAGGGCTCACTGGTCTCGCCGAGCACGCCGAGTCGCTTGATCGCAGCGACGGAGAGGCCGACGGCGAATGGCTCGGTCACGACCCACTCGAGCAGCACGACAATCCGGCCTGGGTTGAGTACGAGACGGACGTGCTGCTCAAGCTGCTCGATGAGGAAGGCTACGGCCAAGACGCCGTGCCCGACCTCCTCTTTACCAACTACAAGATGACCGACATCGTCGGCCACGAGTACACGATGGACTCGCCCGAGATGGCCGAGGTCCTCGAAGCCCAGGATGACGCCCTAGGGGCCATCGTCGATTATCTCGACCGTGAGGTCGGTGACTACGTGCTGCTTGTGACGGCGGACCACGGTCACGTCCCCTCGGCCGGGCGTTCGGGGGGGTGGGCGGTCGGCAACGGCCGGGTCATCGAGGACATCGACGAGCACTTCGAGGTCCCCGACGGGCAATCCCTCGTGATCGACAGCGGCTCCACGGGCCTCTACTTCGACTTCGAGCTCATGGAAGAGATGTCGGTGACGGTTCCCGACGTCGCCGAGTACCTCAACGGCTACACGATCAGGGACAACTTCGGAGGTGGTGGGCCGCTCCCCGAAGGTTACGAGGGACGCGGCGACGACCCGGTGTTTGCGGCAACCTTCGCAAGGAAGCAGATGCCTGAGATCATGGAGTGCGCCTTCGGCTCAACCAGGCCGCCCCGCGGCACCGACGCCTGACACACCCCTGCTCGCCGGCGGCGCAGTGATACAACTTTGTTGAGCAGATTTCTTGGATAACCAGGAGGAGTGGGTGGGCAGCCCTAACGTATTGTTCCTTGCGGTCGACTCCCTGAGGGCCGATGCGATCTTCGGTGACCGCATCCCGACGCCCAACATCGACGCCTACGCGCGGGACGGCGCGGCCTTCACCCAGTGCATTGCCACGGCAACAACCACCACGCCGTCTTTCTCATCGATGCTCACCGGCTGCTACCCACCGAAGCACGGCGTCCGTGGCCTTCAGGGCTACACGCTCAGCCCCGCCCTTGCGACGATGGCCGAGGTGTTCTCGGGGGCCGGGTACCACACCGTCGCCGAGGTCACGGGTCCGCTGCTTGCCGAAACGGGCATCCTCCGGGGGTTCGAGGAGACCCGCCACCGCCAGGCCTACAGGGTGCCGTTCTTCAACTGGCGGGAGGCGATCACCGCGAGGCTGCCGGCCCTTCCCAGCCCGTGGTTCCTGTTGCTCCACATCTGGGAGGTCCACAGGCCGTATCGGGCGCCGCCCAAGTTCACGAAGCGTTACGACAGGGGCGGTTACGAGGCCGCCGTCGCAGCGACCGACGAGTGGCTCCGACCGGTGTTCGAGGCGCTGCCCGACGACACGATCGTCGTCATCACCGGCGACCACGGGGAGGAGTTTCCCGGCTCGCGCCTCGAACGCACTGCCAACCGCTCAATCAGGGTCGCCCGCAGGCAGCTCAAGACCTCGCGCTGGGCCCCCGGGCTCGACAAGCGTCTCGGGGGCCAGGCCCTCGGCCATGGCTACGACCTGAACGAGCCCCAGGTGCGCGTGCCCCTCATCATCTCGGGGCCGGGGGTGCCGGCCTGCTCGGTCACCGATCAGGTGCGCCACATCGACGTTCTCCCGACGCTCACCGACCTCTGCGGCGTGGACGGGACAGGGGGCCGGGGAACCGCCATCGACGGACGGAGTCTTCGGGCGGCCCTCGAAGGGGGGTCCCTTCCTCCCGAGCCCGCTTACATGGAGGCCGTCGGGGTCAAGCTCGAGGGCGAGCGGATCATCGGGGCGAGGACGCCGTCATGGAAGCTCCTCAAGCGCAGCGGAGGGAGAAATGCGCTCTACAGGCTCGACGACGGGGGCAAGGGTGGGCGGGAAGCAGACGAGAAGCACAACCTCTACAGCTCACACCCCGGGGTGGCCGGTGA
>JACCZU010000088.1 GCA_013695835.1 Candidatus Aridivita willemsiae | reverse complement strand
GAAGCACCGCCACGCCCCTGTCGCGCTGCTCGAGGAGGAGCTTGCGGATCGCTTGCGTCGCTCCGACATCGAGGCCGGCGGTCGGCTGTGACACGATCAGGACCTCGGGGTTCGAGGAGAGCTCGCGTGCAAGCAGCAGCTTCTGGACGTTGCCGCCGCTCATGAGCCGCACCGGCGAGCGCAGGGAGGGCGTCTTGACGCCGAAGGACTCGACGAGCCGGCCGGCCCCGGCCTCGGCCGCCCTCCTGTCGATCAACGGCCCCCGCCGCAGGCCGGGATCGCCGAGCCTCTTCAACATCAGGTTGTCGACGCAGTCCATGTCTCCAACGAGCCCCATGCCGAGCCTGTCCTCAGGAACATAGGCGAGGCCAGCCTTTAGGCGTTGCGCCGGGGAGGCTCCCGACACGTCGGTGCCGGCTATGGCCACCGTGCCAGAGCTTGCGGGACGGATCCCGGCGATCACCTCGGTCAGCTCCCTTTGGCCGTTTCCAGCGACGCCGGCTATGCCGAGGATCTCACCGGCCCGCGCAGACAACGTGACTTCCCGCAGCGCCGGGGTTCCGAGGTCGCCCTCCGCGCTCAACGACCGCACGGCCAAGCGCTCGGGGCCCGGGGCGCGCTCCTCGCGCTCGAGGCGGCCGGAGACCTCGCGCCCGACCATGAGGCGCGCCAGCTCGCGCGTGGTGGCGTCGCCAACCGCAAGCGTTGCGACGGTGCGGCCCGCGCGCAGCACGGTGATGCAGTCGGCAACAGCGGTCACCTCGTCGAGCTTGTGGCTTATGAACACGACGGAGCGCCCCTCGCCGGCCATCTGCCTGAGGATGGCGAACAGATGCTCCGCCTCCTGAGGAGTGAGCACCGCGGTTGGCTCATCGAGGATGAGGACCTTGGCCCGCCGGAACAACGCCTTCAGTATCTCGACTCGCTGCTGCTCGCCGACGGAAAGCTGCCACACCTTAGCGTCCGGCTTTACGCGCAGTGAGTACGAGTCGGCGAGCTCGGCCACGCGCTTTTCGACCCCGGAGCGGGACATGCGAACGGCCCCCCTTGAGCCAAGCAGCACGTTCTCCGCCACGCTCAGCGGCCCCACAAGGCGGAAATGCTGGTGCACCATGCCGATGCCCGCCTCGAGGGCGCCCTTTGGAGATTTGAAATCGACGGGACGACCGGCGACCTCGACCCTCCCCCCGTCGGGGCGGTAGATCCCAGCGAGAACGCTCATCAGGGTCGTTTTCCCCGCGCCGTTCTCGCCGAGGAGGGCGTGAACCTCCCCCGCCTCCAAGCGCAGGCCGGCACCATCGCAGGCAACCACCCCGGGAAAGCGCTTGACGATCCCGGTGAGCTCGGCGGCCGGCTCGGTGGAATCGGAGCCGGCCTGCCCCGACGGCCGGCTCACGACGTCGGAAGCTTGCCCTCGATCCCCTCGACGAACCAGTCCATGGACAGCAGCTCGTCGAGCTTCAGAGTCTCGCCCTTGCCCACCATGAGCTTGCCCGACTGGTCGTAGACGGGCCCCTGGAAGACGTCGAAGCGATCCTGGATGATGTCGTCCCTCGTCGCCTCGATGGCGTCGATGGTGTCGGGTGCCACCGAAGGCCCGAACGGCGCAAGCTCGACGATGCCGTCGGCCATCGGCCCGTAGTAGCTCTGGGACTCCCAGGTCCCATCGAGGACGGCCTTGACCCGCTCGATGTAGTAGCCGCTCCAGTCCCACACGGGCGCGGTCAGCCACGCCTCGGGGGCGAACTCGGAGGCGTCCGAGTTGTAGCCCACCCACTTCGCATTGGCCGAGCCCGCGACCTGTCCCGTTGCCGGGCTGTCCACATCCTGGCTGAGGACGTCGGCGCCGGCGTCGAGGAGGCTCTCGGCCGCAGACTTCTCCTTGGGCGGATCGAACCACGAATTCGTGAACACGACCTTCATCCTGGCATCGGGGTTGACCGCCTGCGCTCCGAGCAGAAAGGCGTTGCCGAGCCTGATGACCTCCGGGATCGGAAAGGCGTTGACCGTACCGATGAGGTTCTCCTCGCTGGCGGCGCCGGCCGCCATCCCGGCAAGGAACTTGGCCTCTTCCATCGCACCGAAGTAGTTGGCCATGTTGGCTGCGGTCTTGTAACCGGAGCAGTGCTCGAAGTAGATGTCTGGGTACTTCTTCGCGATCTCGAGCGTCGGGTCCATGAAACCGAAGGAGGTCGTGAAAATGATGTCGAAGTCCTTGCGGGCGAAGCTCTCGATGGCGCGCGCCGCTGCGGCCGGCTCTTCGGGGACGCTTTCAACAAAGGCGGTCTCGACCTTGTCTCCGAACTCTTTTTCGACCGCAAGCCGGGCATTGTCGTGGGCGGTGGTCCAGCCGCCGTCGTTTCTCGGCCCCACGTAGACCCACGCGGCCTTGACCGTGTCCTGGCCCCCCCTGGCCTCCCCGCTCGAACCGTCAGATTGGCTCTCCGTCCCGGTTCCGCACGCGGCGACGGTCACGACGCCGACCGCAAGAGTTGCCACTATCCTCAGCCATCTGCTCATCTCGACCCTCCACCCAAGGGGCCGGCGACCGGCCGGCCGACTGCTCCGAACGTTGGCGCTTACTCTACGCCCGCTTTCGTTTCAGAGGCGTTAAGAGCGCGAGCATTTCTTCGAGGCAGCGGCCATAGACGCGCGCAAGAGGGCGGGACCCGCAGGCCCCGCCCTCTGCCTCGACCAAGAACGTCGCGCTACTTGACCCGGGGGGCCCGGCCGCCTGACCCCCGTGCTCCCTTGATGAACACCCTGATCGAGCGGCCGCCCTTGACGACCTGGTCCATGGTCACCCGGGCCCGATCGGCGGTCCCGCGACCGAGCCTGAGCTTGGCCCCGGCCTCGTTGTTCTTTGGGTGCGACTTGATCACCTCGAGGAGCTCGTCGAAGGACTCCGCC
>JACCZU010000042.1 GCA_013695835.1 Candidatus Aridivita willemsiae | reverse complement strand
CGATCACGATGGCCCCCCTGGTGCGGAAGGTGCGTGCCGCGCGTTCGAGGACCTCGCCGACGGAGGTCGCACCGGCCGCGCGTTGAGGAGCCGCTTCAAGGGCTCTCAAGACGGCGATCATCCCGGCCCGCCCCCGCGCCGGGGGCACGACCTGCGGCGCGCCGTTGCCGAAGGTCATGATTCCAAGCCGGTTGCCCGAGCGCGCGGCGAGGTGGCCGGCGGCGAGGACGACTCCGCGCGCGACATCGGCCTTGCGGCGGTCCTGGGTGCCAAAGGCCATCGACGCCGACTGGTCGAGCAGCACCCACATCGTCATCGCCTTCTCGGCGACGTACTCGCGAACGTGCGCCTCGCCCGTTCTTGCGGTCACGTTCCAGTCGATCGCGCGCACGTCGTCGCCAGGCTCGTAGCGCCTTATTTGAGCAAGCTCGAGCCCCGGCCCGAGGAGCGTGGCCTGGTGCTCACCCGAGAGCAGACCGTCGATACGCCGCCTGACCCTCCAGTCGAGCGCACGCAGGAGTCTGTCGGGCATGGGCCCCGGCCCCGGAGCGCTCCCTTGCCGTGCACGAGCCCCTGCAGGCGCCCCTCGGCTCATGCGCTCCCTGTGTCCTGCAGCTCGACGGACGGCGGGGGTATGGCTTCGAGGAGCCCGTCGAGGATTGCTTCGGGTGTGACCTCCTCTGCGAGAGCGTCGTAGGAGAGAACAAGGCGGTGGCAAAGCGCCTCGGTCGCAAGCTCACGCACATCAGCCGGCACCACGTACCTGCGCCCCCGAATGAGCGCAAGTGCCCTGGCGGCGTGCACCAGGTTGATCGAGCCACGCGGGCTCGCGCCGTAGGAGATGTAGCCGGCGAGATCATCCCTGCCGTAACGGGCCGGATCGCGCGTCGCCATGGTGAGGACCACCGCGTACTCGGACACGACCCGGTCGACGTAGACGCCGCCGATGGCTACCTGAAAGCCGAGCAGCTCCTCCGCGGTCATGACCCGGCGAAGCTTCGCCGGCGAGTCGAGCGAGCGCGCCACGACCTCCATCTCCTGCGAGAAGTTCGGGTAATCGACGGTGATCTTCATCATGAAGCGGTCGATCTGGGCCTCGGGCAGCGGGTAGGTGCCCTCGGACTCGATCGGGTTCTGTGTGGCCATGACGACGAAGGGCTCGCCGACCTCGTAGGTCGTGTCGCCGATCGTTACCTGGTGCTCCTGCATGACCTCGAGGAGGGCGGACTGAACCTTGGCCGGGGCCCTGTTGATCTCGTCGGCGAGGAGGTAGTTGCAAAACACAGGCCCGAGCTCGGTGTCGAAGGTGCCTGAGTCTGGACGGTAGATGCGCGTTCCCACGAGATCGGAGGGCACGAGGTCGGGCGTGAACTGGATCCTCTGGAAGGCGCCCCCGAGGACCTCGGCAAGCGTCTTTACGGTCAGGGTCTTGGCGAGCCCGGGCACGCCCTCGAGGAGCAGGTGACCCCCGGCAAGCAGCGCCACGAGCACCCGCTCGAGCATGCGGTCCTGACCGACGATGACCCTCTTCATCTCGAAAAGCGCGTTCTCGAGCGTTGAGTGGACGTGATCGGGGTCCCCAACCACCTCGAGCTTCGGCCCCTCCTGCGGTCCCGTCACAACCCCTCCTAAGTGCTCGGCGGTGCTACTGCTTGCCTATCGTGGCCTGGAGCTCTATTTGCCGTCCGTTGCGCCTCACCTGCATGGTCACCGTGGTGCCGGGGTCGGTTGCCCTGACCTCACCGGCAAGCTCGACCATGCTCTGGATGGGAGCGCCTTCAATCGAGGTGATTAGATCACCTTGACGAAGGCCCGCTTCGGCCGCTGGGGTGTCTGGAATCACCTCGGTGACGAGGGCCCCCGGCTCTCCGGTCGCCGGGGTGGTGCCGCTCACCCCAAGGAAGCCGGGGGTCGGCTTGCGTCCTTGAACCAGGTCGTCGGCAACCTGCACGGCAGTGTCTATGGGGATGGCGAAGCCGACCCCTGCGTTTACTCCCGAATCAGAGCGAATGGCGTCGTTGAGACCGATGACCCTACCCTGGCGGTCGGCGAGGGCGCCGCCGGAGTTGCCCGGGTTGATCGGGGCGTCGGTCTGGATCATGTTGGTGATCGATTGTCCGTTGTCCGTCGGGATCGATCGGTCGACCGCGCTGACCACACCCGCTGTGACGGTCTGCTCGAGGCCGAATGGGCTCCCGATTGCGACCGCAATCTGCCCGACGCGCACGGGCACGCCGATCGCAAGGGGCGCCTCATCGAGGTTGCGGCTATTCGCCCTGACCACAGCGACATCGGTCGCCTGGTCGGCTCCCACGACATCGCCGCGCACCCTGGTTCCGTCGGCGAGCCGAACGACCACGTCGGAGGAGCCCTCGACGACGTGGGCGGCGGTGAGGATGAAGCCGTCCTCGTCGTAGATGACCCCCGTGCCGAGGCCGCTGCTCGTCTCTATCTGCACGACCGAAGGCAGGAGCGAAGCGGCCACGGCGGCCACCGGCTCACCCCTTGAAACGGTCACAGGCCCCGCCGTGGGCGCACTCGTTGGGGGCCTGCCCTCAGAGACGGGGGCCGCACCGAGGTCGTAGCGCACCGCAGCAAGGCCGTACCCGGCGCTCGCCATCAGGAGCGCAGCAAGCGCCAGAGCGACGAGCCGGCGGGGCCCACCTGCACGCCCGCCAGACGGCGGCTCTGAGCCGCGGTCTCGGTCCTCGAGATCGCGCAGGCGCCCTTCGAGCCACTCCGGCACCTCCTGGCCCTCGCCCGGCCAGATCGGATCTTGGTCACGTTGTATGGACATAGCTCATCCTCGTCGGTTTTCGAAGCTTTGTGGTCCAGGCTACGACGCCTGTGCTAAAGGCCGCGTAAAGGGAGCAACCACGGATTTTGGCCCCGCGTCTACGATTGTGTAGCTATGCGCGTTCTTGTGGTTGAAGACGAACGGGACCTCGCCGATGCCATTGCCCGGGGGCTGCGCCAGGAGGGCAATGCAGTCGACGTCGCCTACGACGGCCAGGAGGCGCTCGACAAGGTCTACGTCAACTCTTATGACCTCGTCTGTCTCGACGTCAACCTGCCGGGCATGGACGGGCGCTCCATCGCCCGCCGCCTTCGGACGGGCAACGGTCTCCCTGGGGATGGCCGTCCGCCGCGCGTGCTCATGCTCACCGCGCTCGGCGACCTCGAGGACAGGGTCGCGGGACTCGACGACGGCGCCGACGACTACATGGTCAAGCCCTTCGACTGGCCCGAGCTTGCGGCGCGCACGCGCGCCCTCATGCGCAGGGACGCAGGCACCTCGGGGGCCGTCTTGAGAGTGGGAGGTCTCGAGCTCGACAACGCTCGCCATGAGGCGCATAGAGACGGGGTCGAGCTCAGGCTGAGCCCTAAGGAGTTCGCTCTCCTCGCCTACTTCATGTCCCACCCCGGCGAGGTGCTTTCCCA
>JACCZU010000018.1 GCA_013695835.1 Candidatus Aridivita willemsiae | reverse complement strand
CTTTAGCGTGGACATGCGCGCAGGACGCATCGTTGAGGTCGAGCCTTTTCCGCAAGCGAGGAAGCCCGCATACAAGCTCGCCGTCGACTTCGGGCCCGTGGTTGGAGTCCTGAAGACGAGCGCGCAGGTCACCAACTACAGCATCGAGGAGCTGAGGGGGCGGCTCGTCGTGGGCGCCGTCAATCTCGGTGCCAAACGCATTGCCGGCTTCAAGAGCGAATTCCTCGTGCTCGGCGCGCTCGATCCCGACGGCACGGTGCGGCTGCTCGGCCTCGAACCGTCGGTGCAGCCCGGCGCGCGATTGCCTGAGGTGGGAGGTCGCGCCGAGCCCGTGTCGAAGCCACCCCCGGCGCAGGCGGGCTGATGTTCACGATCGGGCACGGCACACGCACGACCGAGGAGCTTGCCGGGCTTTTGCGCGCGGCCGGCGCAGCGCGGGTCATAGACGTGAGGCGCTACCCCGCTTCGAGGCGCCATCCCCACTTCTCGAGGCAAGAGCTCGAGCACTCGCTCCCGGCTCTTAGAGTCGCCTATGAGTGGAGGGGCGAGGAGCTTGGGGGACGCCGCACGCGACGCGACTCTGACGGCGCCGGCCCCGGCCCGACGCGACACCCGGCGTGGCGCAACGCGAGCTTTGGGGCCTACGCCGACTACATGGACACGCCGGCCTTTCGAGACGCCCTCGAGGAGCTCCCCGGCGACGCCGCCGGGGAGGAGCCGGCCGCGATCATGTGCGCAGAAACCCTGTGGTGGCGCTGCCACCGCCGCCTCATCGCCGATGCCCTCGTCGTCGCCGGGTGCGAGGTCGTGCACATCTTGGACGAGCGCACCAGACAGCGCCACGAGCTGCATCCCAATGCAAGGGTCGATGAGCACGGCCGCCCCGTCTACGACGTTGGGGTGCAACGGGCCCTGCTCGACCGGACGCCGGAGACGGTCAGGAGCTCAGGGACCACGCCTCCCAAGAGGTAGTGGCGTGCCCCCGTGAGCGCTGGTTCTCCTCATGCTCTTTGGCCCTGCGGCGCGACTCGGCCCCGGCCGCAGCGTACTTGTGCACGTCTATGAGGCCGTCGATCTGGGCAAGACCCACACGGACAGCTCGTAGTCCATGGCCTCGCCATCCCAGAGGCTGAGGCAGGTGTCGGGATCGATTGCAAGGCCCGTCGCCCGGTTGATGCTCCTGAGGTCCGAGCCCGGCGCGGCTTGCGTTAAGGGAGCATCCGGGATGACGGTCCCGTCCGGGCGGGTGAAGGTGATCCCGTTTGCGCCAACGTGAACGCCGAAGCCGCCCTCGTGCACGAGGCGATGATGGTGGCGGCACAGGCTGGTCAGGTTTCCGAGGTTGGTGGGGCCGCCAGCCGCCCAGTGAATGATGTGGTGGCCGTCGGTGAAGCGGTCGTTGGTGCATCCGGGGAAGCAGCAGCCCCCGTCCCTCGCCGCAAGCGCTCTGCGCAGGGCGGGAGTGATCGTGCGCGTCTTTCTCCCGACCCCAAGGGCCTCCCCGTCTCGCTCCGTGATAGCAACCACGCTCGCATCGCAGGCATAGCGGCGCACAGTCTCAGAGGGGAGCCACGGGCCCCCGGCAAGCTCGCAGCGGCCGAGGGGCTCGGCCCCTTCAAGCGTCGCGGCTTCGACGTGAACGACGACCTGGTAGCGATCGCCGCCCGAGCGCGCCGTAATGCCGTGAGCGAGCGCACTCTCGGCCACCGCAACGAGGGCGTCCGCCTTGCGGGGCCGCTCGCAGTGGTCTTTTCCAGTTCCTGGCTCCCCCGCGGGGGAGTCCTCTGCGTGAGCGGGGGCGGTGAGATCGGCCTCGGCAGTGAGGTCCTCGGCGCGCTCGGGGGCGGTTAGATCGGCCTCGGCGATGAAGTCCTCGTCGAGCTCGACTGCGCCGTCGTTCGAGAGGGACTCCTGCGCTGCCTCAAGGGCCTTTAGCACGACCGCTCCCTCCTCGGGGGCGAGCCGGGCACGGATCACGAGCATGCCGTCTAAGTCGAAGTGGTGGGTGAGGTAGCGGCGGTTGTGACGCTGAGTGGCCCCGGCAGCCTCGCCGTCGGGGTCGCAGTCGTCGAGCATGCCCCGGTAGAGCCGCACGAACTTGTCGGTCTGAGACGCGGTCG
>JACCZU010000055.1 GCA_013695835.1 Candidatus Aridivita willemsiae | reverse complement strand
TGCTGACGCTCGTCGGGTGGTGGCTGATGGCGAACGATCCCACCGCCGGGCTCATCGCCGCGGTCGCCGTGCTGATCATTGCCTGCCCATGCGCGCTCGGGCTCGCGACCCCCACAGCGATCATGGTCGGCACCGGACGCGGCGCCGACATGGGCGTACTGATTAAGGGTGGCGAGGTGCTCGAGGGTTCCAAGCGTATCGAGACGGTGGTGTTCGACAAGACCGGCACCCTCACGCGCGGCGAGATGTCGCTAACCGAGGTGCACGCGGCGCAGGGACAAGATTCGACCGAGGTGTTGGCGCTCGCGGCGGCGGCTGAGGCTTCTTCCGAACACCCGATCGGAAAAGCGATCGTCAAAGGCGCGCGTGGGCGCAGCGCGTCGCTAGCTGTGGCCGAGGCTTTCTCTGCCGTCGTGGGCCATGGCGTGCGCGCCGAGCTGGATGGTCGCACGGTATGGGTGGGCCGGCGCAAGCTGATGGAGCAGGAGGGTCTCGCGATGCCCGAGGAGATCGAGGCCGGGGCGTCTGAGCTTGAGTCGGCGGGACGAACCGCCGTTTTCTGCGGCTGGGATGGGGAGATCCGGGGGGTGTTGGGCGTAGCGGACACGCTTAAGGATCGAGCCCCCGAGGTGATCCGGCAGCTCCACGAGATGGGCCTCGAGGTCACCATGATCACGGGGGATAACGAGCGCACGGCCTCCGCGATCGCCGAACAGGCCGGCATAGATCGAGTTTTGGCGGAGGTGCTCCCAGAGCACAAGGTCACCGAGATCCGGCGGCTTCAAGACGAGGGAAAGGTCGTGGCGATGGTGGGGGACGGCATCAACGATGCCCCCGCCCTGGTGCAGGCCGATTTAGGGATTGCGATCGGGACGGGTACGGACGTCGCGATCGAGTCTTCCGATATCACGCTGATGTCAGGCGATTTGGAGGGCGTGGTCACCGCGATCAAGCTAGCCCGCAAGACGTTGCGGACGATCTACCAGAACCTCGGATGGGCCTTCGGCTACAACACGGCCGCGATCCCAGTGGCTGCCTTTGGGCTCCTGAACCCCATCGTCGCCGGAGCGGCCATGGCTCTCTCGTCGGTCAGCGTGGTGACGAACTCGCTTCGCCTGCGACGCTTCGGCAGGGAGCCCGAGCGAAAGGAGGCAAGACACTGAGCCCTTGTTATAGTCGTTGAGATGCGTTTTCGGGCCTTACTGCAGCGATCGCCGTGGGTACGAGGTGCCTGCCTGGTGCTCCTCGTCGTGTTGCTCCTCGTCTGCGTCGTGCACGTGACAGGGATTCATCACGATTCTGACTCTGATGGGCTCGGTTTCGTAGACCGGCTCGGCACCATCCTCCTGGTCGCGGTCCTGGGAATCGCACTGCTCGCGCTCACCCGAACAAGGAGCCTGGGCTCCTCGAGCGGCCGGCCGGCATTGCCTCACATCTTGGTGGCTGCGGCTGCCCAAGGCCCTTATGTCCGGACGGTGGTCCCCCTCCGCTGCTGATACCTGACGTCGGTTTTGACGACGCGGGCTTTTGGCAGTGAAGGAGGCAAATGGAAGTTCCTATCGGTTTAGTCGTCCTGAGTGGAGTAATCGGACTCATCCTGAAATGGGCTCGAGACAACGCTCGGCGTGATCAAAAGGCGCTTGTGGTCCTACGGGATGTGATAGAGGGTAAGAAGGAAGAGATCAGCGGTCGGAAGTCGGGGTAGCGCGTATGCGACTTCTGTTTACGCGACCGACGGCGGTGATGCTGATGCTCCCGTCAGTAGGCTCTATGGCGGTTTCAGGACGGGCCCAGGTGTCATCATCGGAGGGCGACGATTTGCACGATCGCCTCGCCGCCGCGCGCGCCGAGTTCGCGCGCATACAGGTTAAAGCCGACTCCGTGGGGGATCAGATGGCGTCGATCGATGCCGTCGATCGACGAACAGGCGGCCGCGGTTGCCGAGGCGCTGGATGCATCACGCGAGCTCGTGGCCACCACCCAGGCGAAGATCGCAGTCCTCGAACGAGACGTGGCTCGCAAGGAGCAGCCCAACGAACCATTACAGTAGCGTATAGAAGATCTCGCAGCGTCGCTGTACAGGAGCGGCCTACTGCCGAACTCGAGGTGTTGCTGTGCGCCGACAGTATCGAAGAACTCAGCTCTGTGATGGAGTACTCGAGTGCGGCGACCGCCAGCGGCATCCAGACAATGGTCAAGAACCAGCGGCTCAGGGCAGAACTCAATGCCGACAAGGCCGAACTTGAGGTCACCCTTGCCGACCTTGTCGAAGCGAAGGAGGGGCAGGAGCGTCTGGCGCGACACTTAAAGGGAACTTCGAAAGGCCCAGGCCGCCAAACTCGCCAAGCTTCGCGATCGCATCAAAGCCTCAAGGGAAGAGGCCGCTGCTATTCAGGCCCGCAGCGAGGAGTTCGCGCAACAGCTCGCCGCGAACGTTCCTGCGTCCGCTCCTGCAGTGTCGGTGGGGGCTTCCGGTTCGCGTGGCCGATCAACGGGCCATCACGTCGGGATTTGGACCGCGCTGGGGTGGAACGCACTCAGGTATCGATATCGACTGTGTCACCGGCGATTCCCATCCGAGCCTCCAAGGCGGGCTCGGTCGTGTCCGCGACCTATGACGGCGGCTACAAGCACCACATCGTCCTCGATCACGGCGGTGGGTTCGCGAGCCTTCACGCGCACGCATCCAGGCTCTGCGTCGGTGGCGGCAGGTCGCGTCGCAGGGCGACATGATGGCGGTCTGCGGGTCCACCGGCCAGTCGACGGGTGACCACCTCCACTTCGAGATCCGTGTCAACGGCACTCCGGAAGATCCTCTGGGGTATTTGCCATGAGGCCTCTCGCTCGCTTAATCAAGCCGGGACGGTTGGGCCGCAGACGCGCTGCCTTCTTCGCGGTGGCGGCAATGATTGGGCTTCCAGCGGGAGCCTTGCGCGTGATGTGCGTAGGGAACGTGTGTGAGGTGCAAGCGCAGACATCCTCCCACACGCCTTTCTGCTCGCTGCCGGAGGAGGTTCGAGATCTGGTCGAAAGCGGTTCCTACGAGGGTCGGGGCCCCGACATCGTGGCGGTCACTGGTTCCACGCTGATCTCGGGCGGCGATCCCTTCCGCAGGGCACCCTCGGCGCCGTTGTGGCCGTCGACGACCCTGCCCGACAGCGGCAGGGTGCCCCTGGCGTTCGCGGGCACCGGCGTGGCACAAGGAACACACGTTCCCGACGGCACCGGGCTCGATGACGTGTCGGAGACGATCGCGACCATCATCGATCTCCGTCGTCCACACCCCGGCGTCCGCTCCGGCGAGGCGGTACACGGTGTCGCTTCCGGAGAGGTCCCACGGCTCGTCCTCGAGGTCGTCTGGAAGGGCGTCGGCAGCCATGAACTCGAGCGGCAGCCGGAAGCGTGGCCGCGGCTCGAGCGACTGATGGACGACGGGGCCGGAACGATGGATGCGGTCGTCGGCTCTCTGCCGCTTGACCCGGCCGCCACCCTCGCAACGATCGGCACCGGGGGACTCCCAAGTCGCCACGGGATCACCGGGACGCTTCTGCGAGAGGACGGAACCAGCTACGACGCGGACGCCGTCAACGACGGGTCGGGGGGGGAGGTGGTGAGGGCGTGGACGAAGAAGGCTCCGAAGTCCGTCATCGCCACGCTCGGTGACCACCTCGACGAGAAGCGTCGGCAGAAGCCCGTCATCGGCCTCGTCGGTACGGATTCGCTGGACCGGGGACTCATCGGAGGCACTTGGTACCCGGACGGTGACAGTGATGCCCTCACCATCCTCGGTAGAGGCGCTTCGGTCCAAGATGGAGTAGAAGCCGCACGTCTGTTCCTCCGGGAGGAGGGTTTCGGGCGCGATGACACGACGGACCTTGCCGGCATCGTCTTGTCCGGATCAACGGCTCAACTCGATGCAGCGCTGTCGTCGCTCATACAAACGGCGAAGAAAGTGTCCAAAAACTCGGTCGCCGTCACGGTCACGGCGACCGGCGAAAGTGATCCGGGCGATTCCGCACGGGTTGTTGAGGCGGATGTCGTTCGGGAACAGCTGGAGCGCGCGGTCAAGGCTCCCGAGTCCGTGGTCGATGCACTAGTGCCGGGCGGGACTTATCTGAATCAGCGGGTGCTCGCCCGTCTCAAGCTGCCCGATGATGTCGTACTCGGCGAGCTGTTGCGTATGCGGAGCGAGAGTGGTGATCGCCTGATAGCGGACGCGTTCCCCGCGACCGCTATCACCTTCGGGAGGTACTGCTGATGGCCGACCCCACGATCTTGATTGCACCGCCGCAGACCGAAGTCGCCGAGCGTAAGACGCAGTGGCTACCTCTGAGGCTGTCGCTTGCGGTTCTCGGATTCGGCCTAGCGCTTTATGTCACCGGCTCCTTAACAGCCGCGGCACTGGCGAACTTCAGGATCATTTTCGGGTCGCTTCTCCTTCAAGCGATCCCGCTGGTGATGATGGGAGCCTTCGTCGCCGCCTTGATAGGTACGTTTGTGCCGGCCTCGGCGTTCGCTCGCCTCTCTCGGCTTCCCGAACCGCTTCAGATCCCGGCCGCCGGGATCGCCGGGTTCGCATTTCCGGTGTGCGAATGCGGCTCGGTCCCGGTTGCCCGACGGCTGGTGGCGCGCGGCCTGATCCCTTCTGCGGCCGTCACGTTCATGCTCGCCGCGCCAATCCTCAACCCGATCGTCATCGTCTCGACCTCGATCGCCTATCGGGGCAGGGACATCTTCTGGCCGATGGTGCTGGGACGCGCCGGACTCGGCTTCGTGGCGGCAATGGTAGTGGGCTGGGTGATCGGCGGGCGGGCGCGCGAGGGCTTTCTCCGCCAGGTTGCGAACGACGATCTGTCCGCATGCGGCAGTCATGAGGACGCCTCCTCCTGTAACTGCGAGGTGGGGCACGACTGCGACCACCACGAACACGAGCCGCGCTGGAAGACATTCTGCGGCTATCTCGCCGGCGACTTCGCCTACATGGGGCGGTTCCTGATATTCGGAGCCGCGGTTGCCGCTGCGCTTCAGACCCTGATTCCGCAATCTGTGCTGGACTCGGTCGCCAACACTCCGATCGTGAGCCTTGTCACCATGATGGCTCTCGCGTTCGCACTCTCGTTGTGCTCCGAGTCGGATGCGTTCGTGGCGGCTTCGTTCGTGCAGTTCGGCGTGGGACCGCAGCTCGCATTCTTGGTCTTCGGGCCGATGATGGATGCGAAGCTCGCGTTTCTATACAACGCGACTTTCTCCAAGGGCTTCCTTAAGACGGTGCTCTCGGTCGTGACGGTAGTGACGCTCGTCGGCACGCTGTGGATCGAGGTGTTGGTCGGATGACCACGACCTGGAGTCGCTCTCGACTTGCCACCGGGTTCGCCCTCGCGATATGGGCAGCCTCGTTCTGGTTTCTCATTGGTGCCGATAGGTCAGCGTTCTACTTCTCGTCCCGCACAACCTGGCTGGCGCCGGTGGGTGCGGTCATGCTCACTGCGGCCATGATTGGTCGGTTTCTGTCCGCCCGGGTCTCACGACCCGAGCCGGTGACGCGCCGCCAACTCGGGACGCTGGCGGTCTTGATCATCCCCGCGCTCGTCATCACGGCCTTTCCTCCGGCGGCTCTCGGCTCCTACGCCGTGGGCCGCAGGACCACCGCAATAAAGGGAGCCTACGTTTCGATGTCAGGCGATTTGACCCAGGGCGATCTCTCACTTTTGGACATCTTTGGGCTCAGTTACAACGGGGAGCTCGACCAGCTTGCGCCGCGGGCGGGCAGCACTTCATCCTTCACCGGATTCGTCACCAGAGACCCTACCGATGGAGCAGATGAGTTTCGGCTCAACCGTTTCATGATTAGTTGCTGCCCGGGTGATGCCGTAAACATCCAGCTGCGGATCGTGGGGGCCCCTCCCGGGGGCTTCAAGGCCGATGACTGGGTGCGGGCCACGGGCAGGATCTATCCCATTGGCTCGGAGGTGATCGTCGACGCGACCCGAGTGCAGCGCGTGAGAAGACCCAAGCATCCCTACCTCAATCCATAGGAGGTGTTGTTCGTGCGGAAGCTCGTACCGATCTTGTTCATGCTCCTGGCACTGCTAGGCGGGGCCTGTGGACCCGACGACCCCAGCTTGGAGGCACCTCAGGGTTCTGGAGACGGCAATCACGAGATGGATATGCAAGACGATGATTTCGATTTCGGTCAGCCTGGGGGCTCCTCCCCGGCGGGGCGAGAGATCCCGATCTCTGCGCTCGACGGACTGCGCTTCGACCCGGACGTGATCGAGGTCTCATCGGGAGAAACCGTCAAGTTCGTTGTGCGCAACGACGGAAAGAACAGTCACGAGTTCGTAATCGGGGATGAGGCGTACCAGGAAGAGCATGCCGAAGAAATGGCGGGAGATCACGAAATGAACGAGGACAGCAATCTGGTCGATGTGGAACCTGGGAAGATCAAAGAGATCAAATGGACGTTCACGGATGAAGGAGAGGTCCTATTCGCGTGTCAGGAACCGGGACACTACGAGGGCGGGATGGTCGGCACTATAGAGGTCAGCTCCTGACATGCGTGCACCACCGATCTGCACGGGACACGAGCTTGGGGATCTCTCATGACTCAGACGCGACCGGTTACGTAGGTCGACTGCCATGAGCACGGAGGTGTCGTCCTGATGTGGCACGAAGGTATGGGCAGCGGGTCCAATCCACATGCGCCTGAGCAGGAACGGCTCTTCTCCAACATCGGACACCCGGTCGAGGGCGGAATCATCACCGAGGGAGGGGCTCTGCTGATGCGCGACGTGCTCTGGGGCGACACCTCCTACGGAGAGGCTCCCTCGAAGGTGCTTGCAAGAGAGCCTGAAGGGGCCTTCGAGCCCGGGAATGACGAAGCGACGGAGAACCCGATGCACCAAGGACAGGGTTAGTCGCGATGGCCGCCACCGAGGGCCTCGTCCTGAGGCGCGCCATCCAGCTGCGACCCTGGGCTGTGGCGGCTGGGCTGCTCGCGCTTATCTTCGCGCTCGTTAGGAGCTTCGGGGTGGGCGACAACCAGAGCGCCCAGACCTTCACCCTGGTCTTCACCGCCATCGTCGCAGAAGCACTCCCGTTCGTCCTACTCGGGGCGTTTGCTGCGGCGCTTCTTGAAGTCTACGTTCCGGATCGAGTCTTCGATCGCATCGCCCGCCTGCCGGTCGCGCTTCAGTTACCGGCGGCTGCCGCCGGTGGCTTCGCGTTCCCGGTTTGTGAATGTGGATCGGTGCCTGTGGCCCGGCGCCTAATAGCAAAGGGGATGCATCCCTCCGCAGGACTCGCGTTCATGTTTGCCTCCCCAATCTTCAACCCGATCGTGCTCGGTTCAACGTGGGTCGCCTACAAAGCGCGCGGGCTGGGTCTCGAGATGGTCCTGGGCCGAGCCGGGCTTGGCCTGATCCTCGCGCTCGTGGCGGGGTGGGCCATCGGCGCTGATGGCGCCGTCGATCTCCTGAAGCCGCGTTCGGAGAATCGCGACCACGACCACAACGATGCTTCTTGCTGCTCAGATCAGAAGCCTTTCGTATCCCACCTGATGGATGACTTCTTCTACATGGGGAAGTTCCTCATCCTCGGCGCCGCGCTCGCAGCGACGATGCAGGCGCTTCTTCCGCAGAGTGTCATCGCCGGCGCCGCTTCGTCTCCTGTGACCGCGTCGCTGGCTTTGATGGGCCTGGCGTTCGTTTCGTCTTTGTGCTCAGAGGCCGATGCCTTCGTCGCCGTCTCTTTCACACCCTTCCCCGTAGGCTCGCAGCTGGCGTTCTTGGTATTCGGGCCGGTCCTCGACTTCAAGCTGTTCTTTCTCTACGGAGCGACGTTTAGAAGAAGGTTGCTGGGTTCGCTGGCCGTGGTCGCGATCCCAGTGACGGTCGCGGGGGCGCTGTGGTTTGAGGTGGCGCTGCGATGAACCGCCCTGGATTTGCTCGCATGCTGTTGCTCGCTGCGTGGTCAGCATTCTTCGCCTGGCTACTAGTAAGCGGTGAGGTCTACCGCTACATCGGCCCGAAGACGAGATGGGTCGTCGTGTTCGGCGCTGTAATGCTGGGCTTCGCGGCCATCGCCCAGGCACGATCTCTGCGCAGAACCTCCGGCAACGCCAGGATCTCGCCAACCGAGCTCTTGACCCTTGCGGCGTTCGTCGCGCCGATGGCGATCATCGTTCTCATCCCTCGGCCGAGCCTGGGCTCAGAGGCGGCCGCGAGGAAGTCCACCGGACTGGTCGGAGCGGCGAGTTCATTCGTACCGGTCCCGCAAGGAAATGGGAAGGTATCGTTCTCGGAGATACAGTACGCCTCGGAGTCAGCTGACTATGCGGCCGCAGTCGGCATCGTCGATGGCTACGAGGTCAAGCTCACGGGATTCGTCACGCATCCGGACGGCGATGGCGAGGGCACCTTTACTCTGACGCGCTTCGCGACGTTCTGCTGTGCCGCCGATGCGGTGCCCTATTCGGTGACGGTTGATCCCGGCGGCAAGGACTACCCCGACGACACGTGGCTCACCGTATCGGGGTCGCTCGTGAGCGAGGGTGGGGAGTTCGTGTTGCAGGCCGCACGCATCAACGAGACCGAAGAACCAGACAACCCCTACATCTGACGTTCGCTTTTGGGGGAATGGGGAGAAAGGATGCCGGCTGCCGGCGAAGAGAAAAGCAATCCAAGGAGCGACGAGCTTTCAGTCTTCCCGCCGGCGATAGGCCACGTCATGCGGCGCGTCGTGTCGCGAGGCCAGGTTTGAATCTCGGGGCGGAGTGTGCTCCGTGATGGGCTGCCCCCCTAAACCTCTGCTCTGGTTGATAGCCTGTCGCTACGTGACGACCTTTGAAGGATCCAGTCGCCCGTGGCGGGGAGGTGGAGAGATGAAAAGTGTGATGGGCGAAACGGTCAAGGATCCTGAGGGCACCAAGGCCAACAAGTGCCACGGTTGACAGGATGAAAAGTGTGATGGCGAAACGGTCAAGGATCCTGTGTTGGGGCCGGTCCCAACACGTCAGACCGATACCCGAAAAGGCCCTAGAAGCCTTCCCAGGGCCGAGGCCGTACTCCCAGCCGAAGCCACGTCTTCGATGGACCTCCTGGCGGGCCTCTAGCAACCGACCTCCTGTTCTCTCTGTTGCACCCGTGGGAGGGCGTTCATTCTCGGCCCCCAACACCACCTCCGAGGTGGTCGGAGGTCTCGAGAATGGCCGGTGGCGCCGGCGGGGCCGGGGCCTCGGCGCCTACCGTTAGGGGGTGGCGAAGACCCGCTTGGCGGCGTCGACCGCGGTGTCGATG
>JACCZU010000004.1 GCA_013695835.1 Candidatus Aridivita willemsiae | reverse complement strand
GCCCGCTCGTTGCCCTGATCGATGCCGGTGAACCAGATCACGATCTCTGCCGCGGGGCACTCGGGAATCTCTCCGGTCCCATGCTCATCACTTGGCCCGTATTCACCGAAGCGATGTACCTGCTGGGTGATGCGGGTGGCTGGAGAGCTCAGCGCGCCCTGTGGGCTCTCCTAACGAGGGGCGACATTGAAATCGTCGAGCTTGCCCCGGACTCGGTAGACCGGTCTCGCTCTCTGATGGAGAAGTATTCGGACACCCCGATGAGTCTTGCCGACGCGACCCTCGTCGCGGTAGCCGAGCACCTGAGGCTCAAGCGAATCTTTACGCTCGATTCCGATTTCGACGTCTACCGGGTCCGAGGGCGTCAGCGCTTCGTAAGGATTCCCAGCGACTCCGAGATCTCTTGAGCGCCGATCGGCATCGATCGTGATCGCGCGCGATCTGATTTTGGTCACCGGTGACGTTCGCCACTTCGCGCGCGTGCCGGGACTGGAAATCGAGAACTGGCTTCGCGAGGATCCACCCAGGTGACCGCCTCTTCTCGCGACCAGTTCCTGCACCTCGTTGACTGGAGGCGGCGCGTCTTCTCCCTCTACGACGAGGTGCGGGCGGCCCCCGAGCCCGAGGCCGGGTGGGCGGCGTGGAGGGATGGGCGAGACGATCTCTTTGCCGCGCACCCACAGTCGCCCCTCACCACGGAGGGCAGAGCCGCATTCGAGGGAATTGATTACTTCCCCTACCGGCCGGACGCTCGGGTGGCCGCCACCGTCGTGGAGGCTGAGGCCGCGCACTACGACATCGCCACAAGTGGTGGCTCCTCGTTCGGCTTCACCCGGTGGGCGACCGCCGGCTTCGAGCTCGAAGGAACGGAACTGGCCCTCGAGCTCTACTGGCTAGACGGCTATGGGGGAGGGTTGTTCGTTCCCTTTCGGGACCTCACAAGCGGGCACCAGACCTACGGTGCCGGGCGCTACCTGCTCGACACCGTCAAGGGAGCGGATCTCGGCACGGTGGATGACAAGCTCGTGCTCGACTTCAACTTCGCCTACAACCCGTCGTGCGCCTACGACCCCAAATGGGTCTGCCCTCTTGCCCCCCCGCCGAATCGCCTCGCGGTTGCGATCGAAGCGGGCGAGAAGGACCCGGCAAAGACCTCGGGCGCTCCTGCGGAGCAGACGGACATAGACGCGGCTACTCGGTGACCGCGGGCTGGGCGGCGAGCGGAGTCACGTCCTCGCCGCCCCTGTAGACCCGCAGCGGGGTGAGGCCGTAGGACCATGCGAAGGTGCCCTCGTGCTCGGCGTCCCAGCGCACGAGGTCGGCGGTCTTGCCAACCGCCACCGCCCCCCTGTCCGGCACGCACAGGGAGCGGGCACCGCCCGCTGTCGCAGCGGCGAGCGCCTCGTCGACCGAGAGCCCGAACGCCGCAACGGCGAGGGCAACGACCATGCTCATGCTCGTCATGCCGCAGGTGCCGGGGTTGTGGTCCGTGCCAAGAGCCAGGGTCACACCGGCGTCGAGCAGCACGCGCGCCGGCGGAAGCCGGCCGATCGAAAGCGCCGTGCCCGGCGACAGCGTCGCCACAACACCGGCGGTTGCCAGGGCCTGCGCGTCGGCCTCGTCGGCCCACAACAGGTGATCGGCGGACGCCGCCCCGAGCTCGGCGGCCAGCAGCGAGCCGCCGGAATGGGCGAGCTCGTCGGCGTGGACCCGGGCCCTGAGCCCGGCCACTGCGCCGGCGGCGAGGACCCGGTGCGACTGCTCGACCGAGAAGTAGCCCTCGTCGCAGAAGACATCGCAGAAGCGAGCTCCCGCCTCCGCCGCAGCGGCGCTCCACGACGACGCCTCGGCGATGTAGTCGTCGGGGCTCCCCCGCATCTCAGGGGGCAGGGCGTGGGCAGCGAGAAAAGTCGTCTCTAGGCGCGGGAGCATCGGGTCGCGCCCAGCACGGTGGAGAAGGGCAACCGCGGCGAGCTCGCCGTTTCGCTCGAGGTGATAGCCGGTCTTGGCCTCAACGGTTGTGGCTCCGCCTGCGAGCCAGGCGCGCAGGCGGCTCTCGAGGCCGAGGCGGAGCTCCTCGGCCCCCGTGGCGCGCGTCGCAGCGACGGTGGCGCCGATCCCGCCCCCCATGGCGGCGATGTCCCCGTAGGACGCTCCCGCGGTCCGCCTCGCAATCTCGGCCATGCGCTCACCGGCGTAGACGGGATGACAATGGGCGTCTATAAGGCCGGGTGTGACGAGCCCCCCGCCGCAGTCGTCGATCGCTGTGACCCGCTCGGACACGGCGCGCGGTGGCCCAGCGGCGTCGTCTCCCACCCAGACGATGCGGCCGTCGTCCACGGCAAGCGCGGCACCGGTCAGCACCCCGTCCTCGCCGCTCCCGGTCCCGGTGTAGAGGCGGCCGATGTTGGTCAGGAGCTTCACGGCGCCACAGCGGCAGGCTCGACGACCGCCTTGATGGCCTGCGACAACGACCGCGCCACGTCGGGCACTTTGGTGTGGCGCCGGGCGGCGACCACCTGCTCGCCGCCGACGATCACTCCGACGACGTCGGCTGCCGAGGCGGCAAAGACGAGATGCTCGAGCACTGAAGAGGGCTCGACGCCGGCCAGCCTCACAGAGGCAAGATCGAGCGTCACGAAATCGGCGGGTGCGCCGGGCTCGAGCACACCGCCGTTCCAGCCGAGCGACTGCATGCCGGCCGCAGTCGCAGCGTGAAGGAGATCGGGGGCCCTGTGATGACCGCGGCGCTCGGTGATGAGGCGTT
Source organism: Candidatus Aridivita willemsiae (assembly GCA_013695835.1). Lineage (GTDB taxonomy): Bacteria > Actinomycetota > CADDZG01 > CADDZG01 > WHSQ01 > JACCZU01. The sequence goes on along the minus strand of JACCZU010000004.1, from coordinate 30,450 downwards.
CGTCGAGCTCGACGGCGCGCGCCTCCTCGAACAGATCGATCGATGCGTGGCTGTCGGTTCCGAGGCAGAGGGGGCTTCCCGCGCGTGCGAGGGCGCGCGCCGGGCCCACCCCATCCGCAAGATCCCGCTCGGTTGTGGGGCACATGCACACGTGAGCCCCGCTGCGGCCGAGAGACACGACGTCGGCCTCATCCAGGTGAGTGGCGTGAACCGCGGTCGTCGAAGGCCCGAGCACCCCGGTGCGGGCGAGCTGCCCCGCCGGCGTGTGCCCGGTGGCCTCGAGGCACTCTGCATTTTCGCTCCGCTGCTCCGACACATGTACGTGAAGCGGCATCTCGTGTTCCGAGGCGAAGCGCGCCACCGTTGCCATCGCCTTCGGATCCACAGCACGCACGCTGTGGATCGCGGCCGCCACCAGAACGGTGTCCGACTGAGAGCCGAGGAGGTCCTCCATGCGCTCTGCCCACCGCTCGGCGTCACCGTCGCCGAACCGTACCTGGACGCCGTCGAGCGGCCGGTCGAAGCCGCCGCGCAGATAGCAGCAATCGAGCAGCGTGATGCGTATCCCAGCGTCCCGGGCCGCGGCGATCAACGCCCTGCCCATCTCGTTGGGGTCGCCGTAGGCGCGGCCGCCGGGGCCGTGATGGAGGTAGTGGAACTCCCCGACGGCGGTGATTCCGGCCAGGGCCATCTCCGCATAAGTGGCGCGCGCGAGCGCGTAGTAGCGATCCGGGTCGAGGGCCGAGGCTGTTTCGTACATTGCCTCCCGCCAGGTCCAGAAATCGCCGGCACCCTGGTGCGTGCGCCCTCGCAGCGCGCGCTGAAATGCGTGGGAATGTGCGTTGGCAAGCCCGGGGATGGTGAGCCCCGTGAGACGCACCGACTCAGCGTCTTGAACCTCGCCGGGGGTCACTTTGGTGATGCGGCCGTCGTCGACTTCGATCATGACGTCGCGCGCTATCTGCGCCCCGGTTATCACATCCCCCGCCGCGCGCAGCGCCGCCTTGGTGTCGACCTCGGCGCGCCCGGCCCAGGCGAGCTCGGCGAAGAACCGCTTCAGCGGCACGCAAGCTCCTCGAGCACAGCGGCAAGCGCCTCGACGCCGGTAACGCAGTCCTGAGTCTCGGCGTGCTCGGCGGGGTTGTGGCTCACCCCGGTGGGGTTGCGAACAAACAGCATTGCAGCCGGGCAAACCGCCGACATTTCGGCGGCATCGTGTCCGGCAGGGCTTGGGAGCGGAACGGCGCGCCCGCCCCTCGCCTCGAGCACGCCTTGGATCGTCGTGCGCAGCCCGGCATCGAAGGCCACCGGTGCGCTGCGTGACTGCTCGGAGAGCTTCGCTTCAACCCCATTAGCCGCTGCCTCCGACTGCACTGCTGTCCACCATCTCTCCACCACATCGTCGACGCGCGCGTCCTCCTCAGCTCTGGCGTCGAGCCAGACGGTGACTAGGTCGGGGATCGCATTGGCGACGTTGGGCTCGACCTCGACGCGCCCGATGGTCGCCACGGCGCCGGCGGCGATGGCCTCCCGGCGCGCCGCCACGATCGCTGCGGCAAGAACCGCCATCGGGTCCCTGCGGTCGCCCATGCGCGTCGTCCCTGCGTGGTTCGCCTCGCCGTGGAGATCGAGCCTCCAGCGTCCATGACCCCACACACCGGTACCAACGCCGAGCGCGGCTTGCTCGTGCACGAGATTGCGCCCCTGCTCGACGTGCAGCTCGACGTAACAAGAGATGCCCGAGGTCCGCTCGGGATCGGCCCCCAGGCCCGAGGGGTCGATACCGAAGGCCTCGAGCTCGTCGCCGAGGGCCGCTCCATCATGAGCGCGCCGCCCACGCGCCGTCACCGGGTCAACGTGGCCGGTCATGAGGCCGCTGCCGGCGGTCGGGATCCCGAAGCGGGCACCCTCTTCCTCCCAGAAGTTAACAACCGCTACGGGTCGCTTGAGCTCGAGGCCGCGCAGCCGCAGCTCCTCGACCGCAACAAGGCTCGAGACGATGCCGAGCGCGCCGTCGAAAGCGCCGCCTGAGGCGACCGTGTCGAGATGGCTTCCGGTCGCCACGGCCCCCGTGCCCGGTGCGCCCCACCACGCCCACTGGTTGCCGTTGCGGTCGACCTCGACGTCGAGCCCTGCGGCTGCGGCCCTGTGCTCGAACCAGGCCCGCGCGGCCCGGTCCTCGGGGGTCCATGCCCACCTCTTGTAGCCGCCGGCCGCGGCCCTGCCGATGGCGGCAATCTCGGCGAAACTCTGGTGGAAGCGTTGGGCGAGATCGGAGCGTCCCTCCATGCCGCCTAGGCCCTTTCCTCGAATAGAGTGACTTGGCTGGGACAAATGTATAGTTCGACGCTTACTGCGCGGCCACGGGGCGTGATCGCGCCAGACCCCTGGGTGGGACTCCTGTGATCACTTTTGAAAGCGTTAGCAAGCGCTTCCCCGACGGCACAACGGCCGTTGATGACCTAAGCCTGGAGGTGCCTGAGGGTGAGGTCGCCGTCTTCGTCGGGCCCTCGGGTTGCGGGAAGACCACGACTCTGCGGATGGTCAACCGCATGATCGAGCCCACCGACGGCACCATCACGGTCGACGGACAGGACGCGATGAAGATCGATCCGCCCGAGCTGAGGCGGCGCATTGGCTATGTCATCCAGCAGATCGGATTGTTCCCCCATCGCACGATCGCAGAGAACATCGCGACCGTCCCTCAGCTCATCGACTGGGACAAGAAACGCACCAACGAAAGGGTCGACGAGCTCATCGAGGTCGTCGGGCTCCCCGACGAGGTGCGCGACCGTTATCCGCATCAGCTCTCCGGCGGCCAGCAACAGCGCGTCGGCGTTGCACGCGCCCTGGCGGTTGACCCTCCGATAATGCTCATGGACGAGCCCTTCGGAGCAGTCGACCCGATCGTGAGGTCGCGCTTGCAAGACGAGTTCCTGCGCCTTCAACGCGATGTCAAAAAAACAATCGTGTTCGTCACACACGACATCGACGAGGCCATCAAGATGGGCGATCGCATAGCCATAATGTCGGAGGGGGGACATCTCCAGCAGTACGCATCGCCCGAAGAAATCCTCGCTCACCCCGCCACCGACTTCGTCGCAAGCTTTCTCGGGGCCGAGCGCGGCCTCAAGCGACTGGCTTTGATCCCGGTGTCAAAAGTGTCTGCCGTCGAAGGCCCCGTCGTCGGGCCCGACGACGATGGGGCGCGTGCGCGCGCGGTTGCCCGCGACAACGGCTCCGACTGGGTGGTAATCGTTAAGGATCGCAAGCTTCTCGGATGGGCCCATGTCGCCGACATCGACGGTAGTGGCCGCGTCGGCGACATCGAAGCGAAGCCTTTTAGCGCGGAGATCTACAAAGAGGACTCGCTGAGGGCGGCTCTCAACGCGATGGTGACGTCGCTCACCGGCGTTGCTGCGCGCATCGGTGACGACAGCGCTTACGAAGGTCTTCTCACCCAAGAGCTCCTCGCGCGCGAGCTTCAGGACAGTGATCCCGGGCCCGGCACGATGACCGGCGCCGAGGTCAACGAGGAGGCGGAGAGAGTCTGATGGACTGGGCGTGGGTAGGCAGCCATCTCGACGATATCCAGCATCTGCTCCTTCAGCACATCACCTTCACGGTTTCTGCGCTGTTCTTCGGGTTCATCATTGCCTTTCCTCTGGCCCTTGTAGCGGCTCGTTATCCTCGCCTCTATCAGCCCATTCTCGGGATAACCGGCGTGTTGTTCACCATCCCCTCCATTGCGTTGTTTCTGCTTCTCTTGCCGTTCACGGGGTTGTCCGAGACGACCTGCATCCTGGGGCTCACGATCTACACTCTGCTCGTCCTGGTGCGAAACACCGTCGAGGGACTGCGCGGCGTCCCAGACGACGTAAAAGAAGCCGCAGAGGCAATGGGCTACAGGCCTCTCGCCCTGCTCATGAAGGTCGAGCTCCCGATCGCCCTGCCCGTGGTCATCGCCGGCCTTCGCATCGCGGCGGTCACCACCATCGGGTTGGTCACCATCACCGCGCTCATCACCTTCGGCGGGCTCGGGGCCTTCTTCATCGACGGCTTCAGGCGGGACTTCGCCACCCCGATCATCGTGGGCATAGTCCTTTCCGTTGCCCTCGCGGTTGCGGCCGATCTCTCTCTCGTTGGGGTTCAGAGAGTGCTCACCCCATGGGCAAGGACGAGAAGGTAGCCCATGGAGTTTCTCGCCGATCTCTTCGAGTGGTTTTCCGATCCGATCAACTGGAGCGGGACGGAGGGCATCCCGGCCCGCCTGTGGGAGCACATTCAGTACTCACTGATCGCGACCTTTATCGGCGCATTGATTGCGCTGCCTCTAGCCTTGGTGCTCGGCCACACCGGGAGGGGCGGCCTCCTTGCGATCAACCTGACCAACACGGGCCGCGCGATTCCTTCACTCGGCATCATCATCCTCGTCTATATCGCCGCCGGTCTGAACCTGTTACCGGTTTACGCAGCGCTTGTTGCGCTCGCAATCCCTCCCATCGTTACAAACACCTACGTCGGTATCCGATCGGTGGACCGAGGGGTGCGCGAGTCCGCCGAGGGGATGGGGCTGACTGGGTTTCAAGTGCTCAAAGATGTCGAGATCCCGGTCGCCATGCCGCTGATCATGGCGGGCATAAGGACCTCGGCGGTTCAGGTCGTGGCGACTGCCACGCTCGCCGCCTACATCGGCTTTGGGGGCCTCGGGCGGTTCTTGATCGACGGGCTCGCCACATTCGACCTTGCCCAGATGACCGGTGGGGCGGTTCTCGTGGCGGTGCTTTCGCTTGCCGTTGAGGTCGCCTTCGGGGCGCTGCAGAACGCGCTCGTGTCCGAGGGCGTCACCCCGCGCAAGCGGACCGCAACTATCAGAGCCAAGCTAGGCTCTACTACTGCATAAGTAGCCAGCCACAGGGGCCGGCTCGTGGGAAGGGAGAACACATGTCCATGAGCAGCATCAGAACGCGACGGGTGGTGGCGGCGTTCGCCGCCTTGGCGCTGTTAAGCGCCGGATGCGCCGCCGAGGACGGAACCCTCGACACAGGCGGTGGCTCGAGCGACGAAGGCGGCGGGGGCCCGGTCACGGTCGGGTCGGTGAACTTCACTGAGAACATCATTCTCGCCGAGATGTACTCGGCGATCCTCGAGGACATCGGCGTAGAAGTTGAGACGCGCCAGCCTGGCGCTTCAAGGGAGATCATCTTCCCTGCGGTCGAGCAGGGCGAGATCGATCTGGTTCCCGAGTACACGGGGGCGCTCACAGCCTTCGTCACCGAGGACGAGGTGACGACGACCTCGACTGAGGAGCTTGTCCAGACCCTCAGCGACGAGCTCGAGCCCGACATACAGGTACTCGAGCCCGCTCCGGCCCAGGACCAGGACGGGCTTGTGGTAACGCCGGAAACCGCCGAGCAGTACAACCTCGAGACGGTCTCGGACCTGGCCCCCGTGGCCGACGAGCTCATCGCGGGAGGCCCCCCGGAGGAAAAGACCCGCAACGTCGGGCTCCCCGGGCTCAAGGACGTCTACGGGATCGAGTTCGCCGAGTTCAAGTCGCTCGACGCCGGCGGCCCCCTCACGATCGAAGCGCTTGAGAGCGGTGCCATCGACGTCGGGCGCGCGTTCACGACCCAGGGCATCATCGGCGACAAGGGCTGGGTCTTTCTCGAAGAAGACAAGCCGCTCATCCCCGCCGAAAACATCATCCCGGTGATACGCGCAGACGCGTCGACACCCGAGATCGAAAAGGCGCTCGACGACTTATCCGCCAAGCTCACCACCGAAGCACTGACCAAGCTCAACGCCCTTGTCGACGTGGACAAGGAAGACCCCGTCGATGTCGCCACCCAGTTCCTCGAAGACGAGGGCCTCCTCGGAAACTGAGGCAGCGAGGGAATCGGAGACTGCGATGACTGGGGCCGGGGGATCCACCCCCGGCCCCACCTCGCGCACGGAGCCCGTCCTTGTCTTGTGGTCCCGCCGGGGCGGGCGCCTGCCCCCATGAAGGAGCTGTGGCTGCGTTTCGTTTCTGGCCCCGACATCGAACTGCTCGGCATCTCGAGAGCAGAGATCTTTGCGGCGGTTGAGTCCGCCGTGCGCGCTCAGGGCAACGGGGACGTCGTCTTGGAGCCGCGCACCCACCTCGTCCCGGCAAACGACGGTGCCGGTCACTTCAACATCCTGCGTGCCCACCTAGGGCCACACAACGTAAGCGGCATAAAGGTTGTCGGCGACTTCGTAGACAACTACAAGGTGGGGCTGCCGAGCGAGCTTGCGCTCGTCACCCTCTACGACCCTACGACCGGCGCGCCCACCGCGATCGTCGACGCCTCGATGATCACAGATGCGCGAACGGGGGCGTTGACGGCTCTGGGCGCGCGCCATCTCGCCCGCACCGACTCGAGGGTGCTCGGCCATATCGGAGCGCGCGGCACAGCGTGGTGGAACGTGGCGATGCTCAACGACATCTACGATTTCGATGAGGTGCGAGTGACAAGCCGGCGCGCCGAGTCGCGCGAGGCCTTTGCCGGGCGCCTCACTAAGGACCTGGGTAAGACGGTCAGGGCCGTCGCAACCTCCGAGGAGGCCCTCGCAGGCGCAGACATCATGGTGGAAGCGTCACGGCTCACGGCGCCTGAGGTGCTGCTGCGCACCGCGTGGGTGACACCGGGAACCTTCGTCGTCCCCTACGGGACCGTAAGCGCGGTCGAGCTTTCCTTGACTGCCGTGATGGACAAGATCGTGGTCGACGACTGGGGGCAGGCGAGAGCCGGGCAGTTCGGCTCTCTGCGACGTCACGTCGATGAGGGGCTCCTGACCGAAGACACCCTCCATGCCGAGCTCGGTGACATCGTCGTGGGACGGCTCCCCGGCCGGGCCAGCCCGGAGGAAAGAACGCTGTTCTGGCACCGGGGCCTCGGAACGACCGACGTGGCCGTCGCCCACATGATCGTCCGGAGGGCAGAGGCCGCCGGAGCAGGGACGATGTTGCGCTACCGCTGAGCGCCGGCCGGGCCCGTTACTCCTAAGCGCCTGTGGTGGTGGGAAGCCCGGCCGACTTCCAGGCGAGGAACCCGCCCTCGAGATCGGCAGCCGACTCGAAGCCGAGCTCCTTGAGGGCGGCTGCCGCGAGGCTCGAGGTGTATCCCTCGGAGCAGAAAATGATGATCTGCTGCTCGTGACCCTTGACCTCGGGAATGACGGTGTCGCTCGACGGGTCGAGGCGCCATTCAAGAAGGTTTCGCTCGATGATCAGCGCGCCCGGGATACCCTCCTCCCTGCGTCGCTGCCCGGCGGGACGAATGTCAACGAGGAGGGCTCCCCCTGTGACCGCTCGCTGCGCCTCCAGCGGCGGCAGGCGGCGGATCTTGGAGCGCGCCTCGGCCAGCACGTCGGCGATCGACTTCGGCGCGCGTACCGAGCTCAACCGACGTTTCCCAAGGTGTGCGGTTCGGGGTGGAGTTCGGTGCGCCCGGGCTCCGGCCCGTCGACTTGCAAGGTCCGAACCCGTTCGAGCACGCCACTGCGCCCCCCAGTGTAGTAATTCATGGTGGTAAGCGGCGGTGAGTAGGCGTGGAGGCTCGAGGCTATGCCGGGACCCTCGTTGCGCAGATTGTGCACACACGCGCCGTCGAATGCCCTGGTTGAGCCCGCCTCGTGCTCGGTCCTCGTCAGCGCACCGGACCGGAGCTCGTCGGTGTGGTACTCGGCGAGCGTTCCCTCTGCCACGCAGAAGGCTCCGGAGGATCCACCGTGATCGTGGATATCGGTATCCTGCTCGACCTCCCAGCCGAGCAACCAGACCTCGTAGTGCGTGCCCCTGTAGAGGCGGCAATACCACCTCTCGAGCGGCGCATGGCGGACGAGCGGGCGCCACAGATGTGGCGCGCCGGCGACCGACTGGGCGAGGGTGGTGAGCCGGCCGAGGGACAGCGACCGGTCCTCGGGGAAATCGCTTGCCCCTGCTGGGAACAAGCGCCGGGGACTCATCCCGGCCGAAGCAAGGATGGGCGATGCCGACAAGGGTCTCATGTGGAGACGACCTCCTGCACTTTCAATCTAGGAGATCCCACATGACCGCCGGGGAGCGATGCTGCCCCGAGCCAGACGCGACCTCCTTGGCCTTTGATCCCCGCCACCCCTCCATGCGCCAACAACGCACAGATGGCCACCGGCGATCCTCGTCTGACCGGTCCCGCCACCCCCACCGCCACGTCGGGTGGAAGGGGCTGAGCCCGGTTTGGAACTGCTAAGAGATAGCTACTATAGCCCGATTATGGAACTAAGCCGCGACCAGCGCGCGCAGCTCCAAGAGGTGATCATGAAACTCGAGCGCGACTTCTACGGGCGCGGTCCAAGCCTCGTCAGGGTCTCGGTATCGGACAGCGCCCCCCACGTGATCACCGTGCTCTCGGTCGATAGCCTGACCGCCGCCGATAGGACCCTTACCGACCGCAACCTGGTCGCGCCGGTCGTCGCCCACCACGAGGCGGTGCACATAGCAACGGCGGACGACTTCGTTGATGAGGTCGAAACCATCGTGGGCCTGCGCCCTAACGCATACATGGCACAGGTCGACCCTCGAACCGGTTACGCGGTAAGGGTGTTCGTGTTCGACGAGGAAAACAACGGTTAGCTCGGCGGTCCCACCGAACTGCCCCCTCTTGTTCTGCTAAGCGATTATCTATCCGCTCTTTCTATGAACGTCATCTCAAGGCCGCCGAAGAGCGCAGAGAAGATGTTGTAGAGGATGGCGACGCCAACATTTGCAAGAGAACCGAGCACCGCGAATGCCGCTCCCACCAGCGCTGCCCATCGCTCGACGTTACCCAGGGTGATGTCGAACGGAGTGTTACCAACCCCCGGGTGACCGACGAACTCCTCGATGGTTGCGAACAAACCCAGAGACTCGAGGACTCGGTAGACGATTGCAACGAAGCCGAGCCACAACAGGAATGCCACAGCGTAGAAGAGGAGTGAGAGCTTGAGGACGCTGAGCAGGTCGAGGCGCGCAAGCGTCCTTTTGACTCGCCGGAGCGCCGGCCTCTTGGCCCCTTGACCACGCTCATTGTCGACGGAGCGCCGGGGAGGGCCTGATGGCACGGCGGGCGTTTGACGTGGGATGACGCTGGTACGCTCTCCGCCGTCGTAGGCCCCCTGGGCCGGCGCGACAAGGGGCCGAGTCTGAGCGGCGGGCGGGCCATCCTCGCCTGCAGGCTGCGGGCTCACCGACCCGGCCCCGCGTGCAGTCTGCGAGGCGACCGGGGCCGGATCGGCCGCTCGGCTCTCGTCCCCGTTCGTGGCTCGACGCCTTTGGTATGAGCCGGCCTGCCGCCGTCCCTCATTTGAAGTCAATCGGTCTCCCCTGACGATTACGACTCTCCCCAGCCGCCAGTATGCGCGAAAAAGGAGGTCATTGCAGCTACCTCCTCGACTTCGTCGCCTGAGGAATGGTTCTCAAGGGCCCTATGTGGAGAGCTTGCCTTGCTCCTCGGTTTCCTTTTCACCAACCACAGGGGCAAGCGCAGAGACCTTGGTCCCCTGGGCGAGGTTCATGACGCGCACCCCGGTGGCCGGGCGTCCCTGGCGGGAGATCGTCCCTGCCGCCATCCGGATGGCAACGCCGTCGCTTGAAACGACAAAGACTTCGTCGTCTGCCCCAACCTGAATGGCCCCCACAACCTCGCCGCGCGCCCGCGTCGTTTTGATGGCAATAACACCCTTGCCGCCGCGCCCCTTTCGGGGGAACTGGCCGAGCTTTACCCGTTTCCCGTACCCGTTCTCGGTAACGATGAGCAACTCCCCCTCATCGCCGACGACGTTGCAGGATACGACTTCGTCGTCGTCGTCGAGGCGGATACCGATGACCCCGGTAGCAGTTCTGCCCATAGACCGCACGCTTGTCAGCGGGAAGCGCATGGCCTTGCCCTTCCTAGTGACCAGAAGAACATCGCCGCTGCCGGAGGTCGGGTGAACGCGCACAACTTCATCGCCCTGCCTGAGGTTGAGTGCGATGATGCCTTCACTGCGCGACGAGTCATATTCGCGGAACAGGGTCTTTTTCACTATGCCCCGTTTGGTCGCCATGAGGAGGTAGCGGTTGGTCTCGTAATCGCGCGTGTCGATAACCGCCGCAACGCGGTCGTCGGGGCGCATGGCAACGACATTGACGACGGCCGTTCCGCGCGCCGTCCGGTCGCGCTTGGGAATCTCATGAGCCTTGAGGCGATAGACACGGCCGCTGTTGGAGAACAACAGGACGTAGGCGTGGGCGGTGGTCGTCACGAGATGCTCGACGAGGTCGCCCTCTTTGAGCCCGGTCGAACGCACGCCGCGGCCCCCGCGTCCCTGCCGCCTGTAGGTATCGAGGGCGACGCTCTTCACGTAGCCGTCACGCGAAGTAGAGATCACGAGATCCTCATCGGCGATGAGGTCTTCGATGTCGAACTCGCCCTCGTCCGGCACGAGTCGCGTACGGCGCTCGTCGGCGAACTTCGCCTTGATCTCCCTGAGCTCCTCGGCGATGATCGCACGTACCCGCGCCGGGTCCTGGAGGATCGACTGCAGCTCGGCGATTGTGCGGCGCAGCTCATCCGCTTCCTCGCGCACCTTCCCCTGCTCGAGGGCAGTGAGGCGCCTCAGAGGCATGTCCAGTATGTGCTGGGCCTGGATCTCCGACAACCCGAACCGCTCGATGAGGGCGACGCGCGCCTCGCTAACATCGGCCGCAGCACGGATGAGCGCAACGATGGCGTCGATATTGTCAAGGGCGATAATGAGGCCCTCGACGATATGGAGGCGCTCTTCGGCTCTGCGAAGCCGGTAGCGGGTTCGGCGGATGACGACATCGACCTGGTGGCTGATATAGGCCTCGATCAGCTCGGCCAGATTCAGCGTGCGTGGCACGTCGTCAACGAGCGCGAGCAGGTTGACATTGAAGTTCTCTTGAAGTTGCGTGCGCTTGTAGAGGGAGTTGAGCACGACCTGTGGCACGGCCGTTCGCTTGAGCTCGATGATGAGCCTCATCCCTTCGCGGGAAGACTCATCACGTATGTCGGCGATGCCCTCGAAACCCCGTTCCCTGGCGTTGACCAGCTCCGCTATCTTGACGCCGAGGCGCGCCTTGTTGACCTGATAGGGGAGCTCTCTTACCACTATGCGCGGCGCTCCCCGTGGCCCTTCCTCGACCTCGGCAACCGCGCGCATCTTTATTGAGCCGCGTCCGGTCGTGTAAGCATCGACGATGCCGCTCCGGCCGAGCACGAGCCCCCCGGTCGCGAAGTCTGGCCCCTTGACATGCCGCATCGCCGTTTGAAGCATCTTGGCCTTGTTTTCCGCCAGCGACGGGTTCTCGAGAATCTCGACGACCGCGTCGATGACCTCGCCGAGGTTGTGGGACGGGATGTTGGTTGCCATGCCGACGGCGATGCCCATCGAACCGTTGGCGAGAAGATGGGGGAAGCGCGAAGGAAGGACCACCGGTTCGAGAGAGTCACCGTCGTAGTTGTCTTTGAAATCGACGGTCTCCTCGCCGATGTCGCGTAGCAGCTCCATGGCGATGGGGGCCAGGCGCGCTTCCGTGTAGCGCATTGCCGCAGGGGGGTCTCCGTCTACTGAGCCGAAGTTGCCCTGGCCGTCCATCAACGGGTGGCGCGTGGTAAACGGCTGGGCCAAGCGCGCAAGCGCATCGTAAATCGCCTGGTCACCGTGGGGGTGGTAGGTCTTCATGACCTCGCCGACGAGCGCTGCGCATTTCTTCCTGCGCTGATCGGCCCTGAGGCTCGTCACAAACGCGGCGTAGAGAATCCGGCGCGCCACCGGCTTGAGCCCGTCGCGCACATCCGGCAGGGCGCGGCTGACGATGACCGACATCGCATACTCGAGGAAGGAAGTCTGAACTTCTTCCTCGAGGCTGATACCAACTATTCCGTCGGCTCCGTCGCCGTCTTCCGGCAAGGTGGGTTGTGTGGGGTCGTCTGCCATGTCGTCCTAAATGTCGAGGAAGCGGATGTCCTTGGCGTTGTGCTGTATGAAGCTCTTTCTCGCTTCGACATCTTCCCCCATCAGGGTCGAGAAGATCTCGTCGGCGACTGCAGCGTCATCCATCGTGACGCGCAGCAAGGTCCTGTGCTCCGGGTCAAGTGTCGTCTCCCACAGCTGCTGGTCGTTCATCTCTCCAAGGCCCTTGAAGCGCTGCGGCTCAATCCTGGCCCCGTTGTTGGCGGCACGGAACACATCGAGTTCGGCGTCATTCTTGAAGTGATGCACGTCGCCTTTGTAGGTGACCCGGTAAAGCGGAGGCTGAGCCACGTACACGTAGCCCGCATCGATGAGCTCGGGCATGTAGCGGTAAAAGAACGTAAGCAGCAGTGTCTTGATGTGCGAGCCGTCGACGTCGGCGTCGGCCATCGAAACGATCTTGTGGTAGCGGCACTTCGTGAGATCGAATTCGTCGCCGATCCCAGTCCCGACGGCCATGACGATGGCCTGGACCTCTTTGTTCTCGAGGATCTTGGCCAGGCGGGCCCTCTCCACGTTGAGGATCTTGCCTCGCAGTGGGAGAACGGCTTGGAACCTGCGCTCGCGTGCACTCTTAGCGGTGCCTCCGGCGGAGATGCCCTCGACGATCAAGAGCTCGGCCTCCCCCGGGTCGCGCGTCTGGCAATCGGCGAGCCGACCGGGAAGGGAGCTCGATTCGAGCAGCGACTTCCGTCTGACGAGGTCTCTGACCTTGCGGGCCTCGAGGCGCGCCCTCTGGGCTCCGATGACCTTGTTGCAAATGGCGCGCGCCTCGGCCGGGTGCTCCTCGAGATACTCCCCAAAACGCCCGTTGGTCGAGGTCTCCACGAACGAGCGGATCTCGGTGTTGCCGAGCTTCGTCTTGGTCTGTCCCTCGAACTGCGGCTCCTCGAGCTTGACCGAGATGATGGCTGTGAGACCCTCCCGGCAGTCTTCGCCGATGAGGGCCTCGTCTTTGTCCTTGAGAAGCCCTTTGGAGCGCGCGTACGATGTGATTACGCGCGTGAGCGAGCGGCGGAACCCCTCTTCGTGCATACCGCCCTCATGCGTGTTGATGTTGTTGGCGAACGTGAACACGGATTCGTTGTAGGCGTTGGTCCACTGCAGAGCGACCTCAAGCTCGTGGTGGTCTCCGGCCGCCTCGAAGTACGCGATCCGCTTGTTCACACCTTCGCGACTGGAGTTCAGATGCTTCACGAAGTCCACGATCCCGCCCGTGTAGCGAAAGGTCTCTTCTGAGGCCGGCTCGACACGGTGGTCGATGAGGCGTATCTCGAGTCCCCTGGTGAGAAAGGCCATCTCGCGCAGCCGCTGGGCGAGGGTGTCGAGCTTGAACTCGCGCTCCTCGGTGAAGACGGCAGGGTCGGGCCAGAACGACACCATCGTGCCCGTGCGTTTGACGGGTTTGCCCGCGGTCAGAGGCCCTTGAGGGGTTCCTCGTGAGTATTCTTGGTGCCATCTCTGGCCTTCTCGCATGACCTCGATCGCGAGGCGTTCGGATAATGCATTGACGACGGAAACCCCTACCCCGTGGAGGCCGCCGGACACCTGGTAGCCCTTGCCGCCGAACTTCCCTCCGGCGTGGAGCGTTGTGAGCACCACCTCGACGGCCGAGCGGCGTTCGCCGCGCGGCGAATCGACGGGAATGCCGCGGCCGTTGTCGGTGACCCTACAGCCACCATCGGCGAGGAGCTCGACCACGATCTTGTCGCAGAAACCGGCCATGGCTTCATCGACTGCGTTGTCCACGACCTCGTACACGAGATGGTGAAGGCCGCGTGAACCCGTCGAGCCGATGTACATTCCAGGCCGTTGACGAACCGGTTCGAGCCCTTTGAGGACGGTGATGTCCTGACCGGTATAGGAGCCGGCGCGGTTGCTCGAGGAGGTCCTGTTCGTGCGGTCGGCGGTGGCCGCTGATGGAGTTCTGGGTGGTGGCGTCATCCGTTGCTTAGCGCTCCCGAAATCCACTTGTGAGGGCGCGCGGCTCAGGGCACGGAGAGTCTGGAGTCATGTCACAAGGATACCATCCGGGGGCCTTCCGGCCCAGGCCACGGCCCCTTGGCCGGGCTTCGCCGGCCGCTTCCTGCCGGGTCGAAGTCGCCGTCACCGGCCCCTCCCGAGGCGCCTGCGCCACGCGCTTTCCGCTCGCCTGTAAGCCGCTCGCGGATCCGCCGGGCGCTCGGCCGGCGCGCTCTGCACGGACTGGTCGCACGGGCCGGCGCGGCCCCCCGTCTGAATCTGCGAGCCCGGCCGCGCCGGCCCGTGCCAGACCTTGACCTCATGGACGAGGTCTGCTCGCACGGCCTCGTTGACCCGGCGGCGAATCTCGTCGGCGAGATAGCCGATCTCTGTCGCCCACACCGGCGAGTCGGCTCGCACTCGCAAGACACCGGCCCTGAGCGAGCTTGGCTCCGCATGCGACGCTATCTCCACCCCTACTATCCGGCCCCAGCGACTCCACAACAACCCGGCGGCCAGCGGATCACCAATTCCCAATCGAGCCGCCGCCGGACCAAGCAGGTCGCGCACGCGCTGGGGCGCGCCTCGGTCTGACCCGCTCTGTGGTCGCGCCGGGCCGGCCCCGCTGCCCTTCCTCTCCCCCGACTCAACCATGAGCCTCGAGCCTTCCTGCCCTGACCGCGATGATGCGGTCCGGATCTGTGCCCTCGAGCGTCCCCGGCTCCGCCGAAGTGAACACCGTCTGCCCCATGTCTCGCACGGTGTCTGCGAGCCACCTCCGGCGCGCTCCGTCCAACTCGGAAAAGACGTCGTCGAGCAGCAGCACGGGGGACATGCCAAGCGTCTCGGTGAGGAGATCGTGCTCCGCCAGCTTGAGCGCAAGCGCCGACGTCCGCTGATCACCTTGGGATGCGTAAACCCGGGCGTCCAAGAGGGGCCCGCTGCCCCCGCCCGAAGCAAGCCGTACCACGAGGTCGTCTCGCTGGGGGCCGATGAGAGACATGCCGCGTTCGATCTCACGCACCCTCAGCTCCCTCACCCGGTTGGCGAGGACGCCTTGAATCGAGGCCTCGTCGATGGCGCCCAAGCGCTGCAAGGCGCCGTCAGACGGCGCCGGCTCTAGCCACTCGCTGGCGTAGGAGAGCTCGAGCCGTCCGCCGCCGGCGACGGCTTCGTAGCGTTTGGCGACATAGGGCGCGAGCAGCGCAAGGGAAGCGAGGCGCGCAGCCGTAAGCGCAGCTCCGGCGCGGCAGAACGCGTCGTCCCACACCTCGAGGGTCTCGTTTACTCCCCTCGCCTCGGCGCGCCGCGCCGTCTTCAGCAGCGCGTTTCTCTGCTTGAGCACCCGCTCCCACTCTCTTCGAAGCGCATAGCGCGCCGGGCGGAGCTTCACCACCAAGTCGTCGATGAAGCGCCTCCTGCCTTCGGGAGAGCCCTTCACTACGAGAAGATCGTCGGGGCCAAAAAAGACGGTTACGACGACCTCTCCAAGCGACCTCGTGCCCGGCAGTGGCGCTCCGTTCAGCAACGCTCTCGCCCCCCGGCCGGGCCTGAGCTCGAGATCAACGCGTATCCGGCGCTCGTCCCTCACAACCCGGCCGTGAAGCACGGCGCGCTCGGCTCCATCCCTGACCAGCGCCGAGTCCGGAGCGCGCGGCGAGCCAAGCCCCCCCAGACAATGCACGGCCTCGAGCAAGTTCGTCTTGCCCTGCGCGTTGGCGCCGATGATGAGGTTCACCGTAGGTGAGAGCTCCGCCGTCTCGGACTCGTAGTTGCGAAAGTCTGTAAGTCGCAGTTGGGCTACGTGCAAGCCGGCTCCGCCCGGCCCGTCCTTAGGACAACCGGACGGGCATCAGTAGATAGGTGAACCCGGCCGGGTCGTCACCCTTGAAGATCGCAGGCTTGAGGCCGTCCCCTGCCTCCATTGTGACCTGGTCCGAGCGGATGGCAGACGCTCCATCGTGCAAGAACTGTGGGTTGAAAGCAATCACGAACGGCTCGCCCTCATAGCTTGCCTCGATGGTCTCCTGCCCCTCTCCCACGTCGGGCGTATGTGCCGAGACCTCGAGCTCATCTCCGAGACTGAGCTTGACCGGCAGGTTGTTCTGAGCCAGCAGCCCAACGCGCTTCACGACTCCGAGCAATGCCTCACGGTCGACCGACAAAATATTCGGGTAGCCCTCGGGCAGCAGTCTCTTGTAGTTCGGGAACTCCCCTTCGATAAAGCGCGAGGTGATAACGGACTCGGCTCTGCCCGATCCCTCGTCGCCGTTCGATAGAAAGAAGGTAACGAGGTTCTCTCGCACAAGCACCTTTACTGCGCCGGGCGCGCCCTGCAAAGCGCGTCCAAGCTCTTGGAGCGCACGGGCGGGGACGATCACTTTGACCCCCTCCCCAAGCTCCCCCTCGACATCAAGGGTCGCCACCGAGAGCCTGTAAGAGTCCGTGGCGGCAAGTGTGAGCCTGGACTCCTCGAGCTCCCATACCACCCCCGTCAGAACCTGTCTGCTCTCATCCGGGGACGCGCTTCGAATCACCTGCGACAGCGCCGTCGCAAGCGCTGCTCCATCGACGGTGACGCGCGCACGGTGGCCCGCGACGGCATCGTCCTCGACCGGCAGCGCCGGATAGTCCTCAGGCGAGAGCACCTTGACGCGAAACTGCCCCCGTCCAGACTCGATCTCGACCTCGGCGTCGCCGCTCGCAAGCGTCACACCTCCACTACCGAGACTGCGGGCTATCTCGCCGAATAGCCGCCCGGGCACTACGACCTTCCCGGGCTCGTCGATGCCCGCCTGGAAGGCGGTCTCCATCGTGAGCTCGAGGTCGGTGGCCGCCACCCCGACGGTGCCGTTCCCTCCCGCCTCGATGCGGAGGCCGGAGAGGACGGGCAGCGTCGCCCGATTGGAGATTGCCCTCGTCGCAAACTGCACGGCCTCGAGCAGGTCGTCCCGCTCACAGCGAAACTTCATCTAGAGGACCTCCCATCCGGATCGCCGCCGCTTTCGTGTGCCCCACAGCCCCAGGTGGTTTCAAGTACATGGCTTGAGTGTGGCAGGCGAAAAGGCGACGGCTTGTGATTTAGACAACTGTTTGGACTATGAATCATAGATATCTTGTAGTCGTCGTACTAGGGGCTGTTGATCCTGGGGAATACGGACAAACGACCAGGTCAAGGATCAGGCCGCCCTGGTGACAAGGGAAGGGCAACCCGGCGCATTTTGTGTGGGAAAGGCGCGAGAAAGGCTACTCGAGGCATTTATACACAGACCGATCGGGTGTGCCGCGTGCTCATCCACGGGCGGCCTGTTGACGAATCCGGGCGGTGAGCTCCTGGACCTGCTCGTAGCAGCTCTGACGCTCCTTGAGCAACCCCCGAATCTTGTTGGTGGCGTGGATAACCGTGGAATGGTCGCGCCCCCCAAAGCGCTCGCCGATTTTGGGGAGAGAGAGATCGGTGAGCTCTCGGCACAGATACATGGCCGTCTGACGAGCATTGACCAAAGGACGGGAGCGGCTCGAGCTCCTGATCTCTTCGTCGGTGACGTCGAAATAGCCGGAGGTGACCGAGATGACGAGGTCGGCGGTGACGCGCGCCTCAGTGGTGCCGCTTAGAAGGGATTTCAGGACGTCACGGGCAAGCTCCAGCGTTACCTCGGTGCCGGTCAGGGAGGCGTAGGCCACCACCCTGATGAGGGCCCCTTCGAGCTCCCGGATGTTGGTCTGAATGTGGCTTGCTATGAACGACATGACCTCAGCGGGGACGTGGAGACCGTCGGTCTCAGCTTTCTTTTGAAGTATGGCTAACCGGGTCTCGATGTCGGGGGGCTGGATGTCGGTTATGAGGCCCCACTCGAAGCGAGTCCGCAGACGCTCTTCGAGTGTTGCGATCTTCTTGGGCGGGCGGTCCGAGGTGATCACGACCTGACTCGAGGGGTGAAGGGCATTGAAGGTGTGAAAGAACTCCTCCTGAGTACCCTCTTTTTTCTCGAGGAACTGGATGTCGTCGATCAGGAGCACGTCGACGGCGCGATAGCGACGGTGGAAATCGGGAATTGTGCGGCGCTGCAGGGCAACGATGAAGTCGTTGGTGAATTGCTCGGTCGAGATGTAGCGAACGACCTGGTTGGGATGACAATGGGCGAGGTAGGTGCCGATGGCGTGGAGCAAGTGCGTCTTACCGAGGCCGGCCCCCCCGTAGATGAACAACGGGTTGTAAGCCTGAGCGGGCGCCTCGGCAACCGCAAGGGCCGCAGCGTGGGCGAAGCGGTTGGACGAGCCAATTACAAAAGAGTCAAAGACGTACTTGGGATGAAAGCTGGTCGAGGGCTCGGTGGCGGTTGGAGCGAGCCCCCTATGAGCTCTGCCGTCCTGAGCCGGCCCAACCCCTGTGGTCCGGTCGCGCCCACTATGGGGAGGGGCGGGCGTCGGGAGAGGCTCGGGCTCGGCCTCGACCGCGATCGGCACCGGGCCACCATCGTCGGCCGAGAGGGCGACCGTGAGGCTGCGATTGGCCGCCTCCCTGAAGGCGTCGTGCACGAGGTCGAGGTAACGGGATTCAATCCACTGCTTAGTGAAGGGGTTGGGTACTGCGAGGGTCACGGTGTCGTGGTCGAGGTGCAGGGCCTTTACCCCGGTGAACCAGGCCGAGAACGTGCCCTCGGAAAGCTGCGCGCGCAGGTGCGCAGAGGCCTGCTCCCAGAGGCCTTCTCCGGTGGCATCGGATCGGGTGGTGACTGCTGTGTCGTTCATGCTCCCCCTTGCTTTGCTATTTTTGTTCGCGCTCCGGTGCGCGCACCTGAGTCGAGTTACCAGAAGTGTTCGGTGGCGCTTCCTCTCCCCTCCTTCTCCTCGGGCGCCTTATCCACAGCTTCGGCTCGGCGCGTGGTCGTTCATATGCTCGTTGGGCACCGGTTCGCCCATGGTGGCGAGGACGGCGGCCCTTGGCGCGCCCCCTCAGTCAACAGGTCTATCCACAGTTGTGGACAGCCCCTGAGGACAGGCGGCAACGGTGCTCTCTTGCTTGCTGCAAGGGGAAGAAGGGCCATGGCTCGCTCTGGCTTCACGAGCCTGGCAACGTTGGATATCTAAGCGCCGGGCGGATACCGAAGTCAAGCCGGAGGCGGCCATCTGACCATCCGCCGAGGGAGATGCCTGTTGACGTGGAAAAACGCGCGCCGCCTATACTTTCATCAGTGTCGTGTGGCCCCGGTCTTTTCGCGATCAGAGATCTTGACCGCAGAACAGAAGGGGAGCCGGCTTGGCGGGGCCACAGGTCGGACGCAGCAGCCAACTTTTGGGGCGACAACTTGAAGCGGACATTTCAACCAAACACGCGACGGCGCCGGCGCAAGCACGGTTTCAGAGCGCGCATGCGGACGCGGGCCGGCAGATCGATCCTTAAGCACAGGCGCGCCAAGGGCCGATCCCGTCTGTCGGCGTAGAGCATTCGATCCGGCGCCGG
Source organism: Candidatus Aridivita willemsiae (assembly GCA_013695835.1). Taxonomy (GTDB): domain Bacteria; phylum Actinomycetota; class CADDZG01; order CADDZG01; family WHSQ01; genus JACCZU01. The sequence goes on along the minus strand of JACCZU010000004.1, from coordinate 11,003 downwards.
CATGAGGAGATCGCAGACCCTGTCGAGGACCCGTGACGTGCACGAGGTGTTCGCCGCCGGGGCAAGGATTCGAGGGGACCTAGTCACGGTCTTCGTGCGCAAACGCGCCGCCGACGGGCTCCCCACGAGGCTTGGCGTTGCAGCCAGGGTGCGCCGGTGCGCCGTGGTTCGTAATCGAGTCAAGCGGCGTCTTCGAGCAGCGTTTGGCGACTACAGGCCGGGCCCGGGCTACGACGTCGTGCTGCGTGCAGACGAACGGGCCGCAGAGTGCAGCTACGACGACCTCATGAAGGGGCTCACCGGCGCCTTGAGGGCCGCAGGGGTCGGTGAGGACAAGCCGTGAGCCTCCTTGCCCAGTTTATGGTGGACGCAGTGTCTCTTTACAGGCGCTACATTTCTCCTGCAACGGTGCGCCATTGCCGCTTTGAGCCGACCTGCTCGGAGTATGCGCTGGTGGCAATAGCACGGCATGGGGCCCTGAGAGGAGTGGTTATGGCGGCGTCACGCCTCTGCCGCTGTCATCCCTGGGCACCTGGAGGGAACGACCCGGTCCCCGTTTCAAGGAGCGTTCGCTAGTGGGCTTCTTTCAAATATTCGCAGGCACCCTCGCAGCCGTCTTCGCCGTGATACCGAGTTACGGCGTCGCGATCATCGTGCTCACGCTGATCGTACGAGTGCTTCTGCTGCCTCTGTCCATCAAACAGACGCGCTCGATGCGCGAGATGCAAAGGGTCCAGCCCGAGGTGAAGCGCATCCAGGCGAAGCACAAGGGTGACCGCCAGGCATCTACCGAGGAGCTGCAGAAGCTCTACAAGGAGCACGGGATCAACCCGTTCGGAGGATGTGCGCCGCTGCTGATGCAGTTCCCTGCGCTGATCGGGCTCTTCTACGTCATCAGGGCACCGCTCGGTTACATGGGCTACCGGCTGACCACAGCCGGCGAATGGGTGCCCCGTGAAGTGACCGGGTTGGTACAAGCCATTCAGGACTCGACGCTCGCCAACCGGCTGACCGAAGCGCCGTTGGCGGTAAACCGGTTTCTTCCCGGCCTCCGGCTCGATTGCTCGGCGTCCACGGCCATCGGCGGCGCCGAGAGCCAGAGCGTGCCCCTGGCGTGCGGGGACGGGCTTGTCTCCGCCATCCCCTATCTCCTGCTGGTACTCTTGATGGGAGCTACCACCTATTACCAGCAAAGACAAATGATGGCGGCCTCAACGGCGACGGGCCCGCAGGCGCAGCAAACCCAGATGCTTGGGCGGATCATGCCCGTCATGCTGATGTTCTTCTCATTCTCATTCCCCACCGGAGTCGTCATGTACTGGCTCACCACGAACGTGTGGATGATCGCCCAGCAGCGGATCATGTTGAGGGCGGCGCCGCAGCGCACCCCCGTTGTGCCTTCGGACGGCGCGGCCACCAACGGCAAGCCCTCCCTCAAGCCGCCGTCCAAAGCGCCCACCACTCAGCCGTCGCGTGCTAAGGGCCCGGTCAAGCAATCGGGCTCCAACGGGGGCGCACGCACACCGACGCCGGCGTCGTCGAAGTCCCCGAACGCGAGCAAGAAAAAGCGCCGCAGGTGATCGATCCGGGCCCTCTCGAAGAGCAATCCAACGCTGCGGAGCAAGTCTTCGACACTCCGAGCGGAGAGCAGGACACGTCCGATGCCGCCGATGCGGGTGCCGCTGAGACGGATGTGGCGAGCGAGACGGAAGCGCCCCCGGGGGCCGATGTTGTGGCGGCCACCGCCGCTACCTTCCTCGAGGGTCTTCTGAAGGCGATGGGTTTCGACTGTGCCGTCGCCACCGAGGTCGACGGCGACACCGCTGTGGTCAATGTGACCGGCGAGGGAATGGGCGCTGTTATCGGCCGCCGTGGGCAGACGCTCGAGGCGTTGCAGGAGCTCGCACGCACTGCAGTCCAACGGCGTTTACGGGCGCGCGTCCGGCTCAATGTCGATGTTGAGTCCTACAGGGCGCGCCGGAGGGAGTCGCTTGCCGAGTACGCGCGCTCGATGGCCGGCCGGGCACGGGAAAGAGGCACCGAGATTGAGCTTGAGCCGATGAGTGCATACGAGCGAAAGATCATCCACGATGCCGTTGGGGAGATCGAAGGCGTGACCACCTTCAGCGAAGGAGAAGAGCCAGCACGCAAGGTCATCGTGCGTGGGACCGGCTAGACGGTCCCACCAGGCAGACGGACCGGCTCGACGGTCCCACCAGGCAGACGGACCGGCTCGACGGGGCTAGGCGGGAAACGGAGGCGCGGAGCGAGGGCGTCCCACCGAATGCCCAGGTCAGGGGGGGTTCCATGATTTACGATCCGTTCTCGACTCGCTCCCCGGACGACGTCGGCCGGGGGACGAGACGGGACGGCCGCCGGCCGGACGGGCTCCTCGAGGCCTACGCCGCTCTGGTGCGCCGGTGGGCGCCGCGGCTCGACCTTGTTGCAGGGGGCGACCTCGCCCGCTTCGAGGAGCGGCACATTGATGACAGCCTCAAGGTCGCAAATCTCATCGAATCGGCTCCCGAGGGGCCGTGTATCGATGTCGGTTCCGGCGCCGGGCTCCCCGGAGTTGTTCTTGCGATCGCCGGGCCTCAGCGCCACTGGCGTCTGCTCGAGCCCCGACGCAAGCGCGCCGGGTTCCTCGAGGAGGTCGTGAGGGAGCTCGATCTCGATTGCGAGGTCGTCGGTTCGACCGCGGAGCAGGCGGCCAGAAGCCCCCGGTTCGCAGGCGCGCATGCAGTGGCCACGGCGCGCGCCCTGGCGCCCCCGGCCGCCGCGGCGGCACTCGTTGTTCCGTTGGTGGCGCCGGGCGGGGTGGGGGTGATCTTCGTCGGCCGGGACGGGCCACTTCCTCCGGGATCCACGCGGTGGTCCCCCGGCATCGCTATCATTCGAAAGCCATGACTGAAAGTAGCGAAGTCTCAAAATGGAAGGTATTGGAATCAAGGCCTTTACGCGGAAGCTCGGATGGAGGCCCCCGGCCGGTGATCTGCGTCGCCAACCAGAAGGGCGGCGTCGGCAAGACGACGACTTGCGTGAACGTCGCAACGGTGTTGTCCCTGGCCGGGCATCGGGTGGCGGTTGTCGATCTGGATCCGCAGGGCAACGCCTCGACGGGGCTTGGCATCGACCACCGATCGCTCGATTGCAGCGTTTACGATCTTTTGGCCGGCGAGGCGAGCCTGGCCGAGGTTGCGGTGACGACGCCGGCCGGCCTTGACTGCCTGCCCGCCACGCCCGACCTCTCTGGGGCCGAGGTCGAGCTCGTCGACACGCCCGCCCGAGAGTTCAAGCTGGCGGAGGCGCTTGGGGAGGCATCGCCTTACGACGTCGTGTTGGTTGACTGCCCTCCTTCGCTCGGGCTCCTCACGATCAACGCGCTCGTGGCAGCGACCGACCTTCTGATCCCCGTGCAGTGTGAGTACTACGCGCTCGAGGCCGTGGCTCGGCTGCTTGACAATGCCGACAGGGCGCGCCGCTCGCTGAACCCTACGCTCCGCGTCGCAGGCTTCGTGCTGACGATGTTCGACCGCAGGACTCGGCTTGCGGTGCAGGTCGCCGACGAGGTGCGGAGGCACTTCGGCGACCTCGTCTTCGATGCCGTGGTCCCGCGCAGCGTGCGCCTTTCCGAGGCGCCTTCGTTCGGGCAGCCGGCCGTGACCCTCGATCCGACGGCGCGCGGCTCCGTCGCTTACCGGGCCGTAGCAGCGGAGCTCGCAGCTCGTTTCGGCTTGAGCGAGGTGCCCGCGCAAGAACGGGACCGGGAGCAATACCGTAGGGCGAGCATCGCAGTGGGCACTCAGGTCGCTGGCCGGGGCTACGGAGTCATTGCCCCCGAGCCCGAGGGCATCGACGACGCCTGGCCTCGAGACGCAGGCAGCGCTCCCGGGCGGGACCGGGCGATGACCGGGCAACCTCGGACGGCTTCTCCGGCGACGGGAACCACAACGTGACGGGGCCACGGCCGCGGGATGCTTCTCTTCGCAGCGCAGCGGCACCGCGCCGCCGGCCCGGGCTCGGCAGGGGGCTCGACGCGCTCCTGCCCGAGTCGCCGCAGGAACGCTCCGGCGATGGGTTGCTGCGCGTTCGGTTGGAGCAGATCAGGGCCAATCCGAATCAACCTCGCCGTTCCTTTGACGCCGCCGGCCTTGCCGAGCTTGCTGCCTCGATCAAGGCGCTCGGGATCCTTCAGCCTCTTGTGGTCCGTTCGCTCGGGGGCTCAGGCGCGGCCGGCTATGAGCTCGTTGCCGGGGAGCGGAGACTGCGGGCCGCAGGTGAGGCTGGACTGTCCGAAGTCCCTGTGGTGGTTGTGGAGACCGATGACCGGGGCTCTCTCGAGAGGGCCCTGGTTGAGAACATCCACAGGGCCGACCTCAACCCGCTCGAGGAGGCCGCCGCCTACAGACAGCTCATCGACGAGGGCGGGCTCACACAAGAGGCGCTTGCATCCCGGATTGGGCGCAATCGAGTCACGATCACCAACTCGCTGCGCCTGCTCGATCTTCCGATGCCCGTTCAGGAGCTGATCAGCGGTGGCCGGCTAAGCGCGGGCCACGGCAAGGCGCTCCTTGGGCTCGACGGAAACCCGTTTCTCGAGCGCATGGCCAGACGCGCAGCCCAGGAAGAGCTCTCGGTGCGTGACACCGAGGACCTCGTCCGCCGTTACCAATCGATGGCCGGCGCGCCGGGGGCCCGGCTTGGCGGGGGCGGAGAGCAGCCGGGCGCCCCGCGGACCGGGGGCCATGCCGCCGAGGTGATGGAGGCGCAGAGGCGTCTTGCGCACAGGCTACAGACACGCGTCCGTGTGGAGATGGGCAAGCGCAAGGGCAAGATCGTTGTCGATTTCATTTCGCTTCAGGAGCTCGACCGCCTTACCCAAGCGATCGCTGGTGAGGATGCAGACGGCTCACGCGGGGTGATACGGCTCGACTAGGAGCACTTAGGGCTGGTGCCTGTAGTAGCGGCGGAGGCCCGTGGAGACGGCGTCGGCAAGCGTTTTCATGAACTCGGGATCCTGGAGTCGCTTGGCCTCGTCGGGATTCGTGATGAACGCCGGCTCGATCAGCACGGCAGGCATGCGGGTCTCCTTGAGCACCGTATAGGAGCGCCCGTGCGCCCTGCAGTTGTTGATGCCGAGGTCGATCAGCTCGGTTAGAAGCTCGTCGGCGAGCCGCTCCGCCGGATACGAGCTGTGAAAATAGTAGGTCGAGGCGCCTTCTGCGGTCTGCTCCTCGTGCGCGTTGAGGTGAAACGACAAGAACAGGTCTCCTCCGATCCGGTTGGCGCGGCGGGCGCGCTCCCCGGCGAGGGGGTTTTCGGCCTCCGTGCGGGTGAAGCGAACCCGAGCCCCCCCGCCTGCGAGGCGCTCGGCGACCCGAACGGCGAGCTCCCAGCAGAGCTCGGCCTCGGTAATGCCTGCCGGGCCACAGATGCCGGGGTCGCCGCCGCCATGACCTGGATCGAGGACGACGAGGGCTTCCTTGAGGTCGACGTCGCCCCGCTCCGAGCGGCGTAGCTCCTCGCGCAGGACCGCGGGAGTCCCCGGCCGGTCGACTCGGAGCCCGACCAATGCAGCGTGGCTGGCCGACCCGAACATGCCGTCCTCAGCGACTCCGTATTCCTTTTGGAAGGCCCTCACGGCACGGTCGGTGTCTGGCCCGAAGATTCCGTCGGAGCGGCCGGCGTTGAAGCCGAGGGCGTTCAGGCGCTTCTGGAGCTTGAGGACGTCGTCCCCGCGCATCAGGGGCTGCTTGAGGTAGAGGATGAAGTCGCCGAGCCGGCGCGACGCCTCGACAAGCTCACCCCAGGTGTGGGACCCAACGATGCCGTCGACGAGGATCCCGCGTTCCTGCTGAAAGGCGCTCACCGCCGTGGCGGTGGCGTCGCCGTAATAGCCTGGTTCGTCGTCGATGTCGCTACCAAGTCCCCTCAGGCGGGCCTGGATGTCTTCGGTCTCTTTGGAGCGGTCGCCTTTGCGGATTAGCAGGGGTCTTGCCTCCCAAGGGTCGTGGCCGGCGGGGCCGCAGAGGACCGGCCGACCTCCGTGCGCCGCCCACCTAGTGGACAGCAGGGCTAGTACTGGGAGGTTAGACGCTTACCCCGAGGCCTCAGTTTCGATGCGGGCACTCCGAGTACGGATGCGGGCGAGGCTACGAGGCGGTCTCGGTGACGGGGTGCTCTTCGAGGCTCCGCTCGGCGTCGATCGCTGCCATGCAGCCCATCCCCGCTGCTGTGATTGCCTGCCGGTAGCGGAAATCGACGACGTCTCCCGCAGCGAATACGCCAGGGACCGAGGTTTCGCTTGTGCCCGGCTTGGTGGCGATGTACCCGCCGATCATCTCGAGCTGACCCTCGAACAGGGCGGTGTTTGGGAAGTGGCCGATGGTGACGAATAGACCATCAGCAGAGATCTCGCGTGGCTCGCCCGTCTGGGTGTCTTCGAGCTTGAGCCCGGACACGGAGCCGTCGCCGAGCACTTCGACGACCTTGTGGTTCCAGAGGAAATCGAGCTTGGGGTTGGCGAAGGCTCGCTCCTGCATGATCTTGGACGCCCTCAGGCGATCCCTGCGATGGACCACGGTCACCTTCGAGCCGAACTTGGTTAGAAAGATGGCCTCTTCCATTGCCGAGTCGCCGCCGCCCACCACCACGATCTCGCGGTCTCTGAAAAAGAAGCCGTCGCACGTGGCACACGTAGACACACCGTGGCCGAGGAGCTCTCGCTCGCCAGGCACCTCGAGCATCTGAGCCTTGGCTCCGGTGGAGATGATCACTGAGTCGGCGAGGATGGTCCGGGCCCCAACCGTGATGGGAAAGGGCCTCCGTGCCAGGTCCACCGCCGTGATGTTGCCGCTCATGAACTCGGTCCCGAAGCGAGCAGCCTGCTTTCGCATGCGCTCCATGAGCTCTGGTCCCAGGATGCCGTCGATGAAGCCGGGGTAGTTTTCGACCTCGGTGGTCAGCATGAGCTGCCCGCCGGCGTCGATGCCTTCGATCAGCAGAGGGTTGAGGCTGGCGCGGGCCGCGTAGACGGCTGCGGTGAGCCCGGCGGGGCCGGAGCCGATGACCGCGAGGCGCCGCCTGTCGTCGTCGTGTTCGTTCATAGTCAAGAGAACCCTAGTTTGAGGGACCGGATTCCCAGCCCGTCACCGGAGCGGCCCGCCGAGGAGCCTCACGGGATCGCGCCGGACTCGGAAACCAGCGGGCTGCGACAGCTTTGCCGGGCAGCTCCGAGCGTCCCGCTCCGACCCCATGCCGTCACCATGAAGCGGTCGAGCGGGCGGTGGCCCGGCCGGGGGTAGGCAAAGCCGATAACAAGGACGGAGCGTCCGTCGAAGACCGCGTAAGCCGCGTAGGCAGGCAGCGCACCTGGCCGGCGGCTCAGCGCGTTGCGGCCGCATGCCAGGACCTGAGCGAACCTCGAATCCGGGGTGCCCCCGCCCGCCGGTTTGCCGGCCGCCGCGATGGCCAGGCGTTTGAGGAAAAGGTCTCCCAGGTTCCCGGCTGCACGCCTCTGGTATGAGTGGGCGAAGGCGGTGAAGGGGGGCTCGCGTCCGAGTGACGCCAGGGAGCCCTCGTCGAGCGACCGCTCTGCCGCGGCAAACCTGGGGGCCGGGCCCACCGCCAGACTGCCGAACGTGGCCGCCCGTGAGCCTTTGTCCTGCGTTTCGCCGTCGGTGGGGGCTTCTTTCCCGCCGCCGGATGGGGCAGATCCGCCCGTCCCTCCTCCGCCCGTCCCATCGGGACTCTCGACCGTCCCTCCGCCGCCCGTCTCAGCCCCACTTTCCGCCGTCGCGCCCTGCCCCCCGATCCCGCCCTCGGTCGTGAATAGCAGCGCTCCTCCGCCAAGGACGAGGGCGAGCACCGCAGCGGCGCCGAGCGCAGGAGCCACGCGGGCCCAGACACCCCGAGTGGCCGGCTGCCGCCGGCTCCGCTGGCGCCCTTCGGCCCCGGCGCGCCGGCGCCTGGCCACGTCTTCCTCCGGGACGCGAACGGCATCTACTCTGAGCGCCGCCGGATCGAGCGCGACGTGGAGGCGTTGACGCTCGGCCGAGCTAAGACCTGCGGCTTCCCGATCGGCGACGAGCAGGACGAGGCCGGCCCGCTCCTCTGAGCAGGCCACACAGCCGTCGAGGTGGTCCTCTACGGCCCCGGCGGCGTTCGCTGTGAGCTCGCCCGCTACATACGAACCAAGGAGCTCAGAACAGCGCTCGTGGGAGAGCTCGGGAGACGTGGTCATTCCTCCTTCGACGCCTGTGGGGAGCCTGGTTGTTCCAACAGGGTGGCCAGAGCTCTACGGCCCCTGCTGATGCGGGACTTGACCGTTCCGATGCTTACCCCCGTGAGGCTTGCTATCTCCCCGTAGGGCACGCCTCCGAGATCGTGCATGACGACCGCCTCCCTCTGGGACTCAGGGAGGTCCTTCAGCGCGTGGGCGAGGTCGAGGCGAAGTGTGACCGATGCCTGGACGTCGTGACCCGCATCGGGCCGCCCCCGGGACTCGAGCCAGGAGTCGCCCCCCTCAGTGCCTCCGTCGGGTTCGAGCAGCTCCCGACCACTGCGTTTACGGAGCAGGTCGTGACAAGCGTTAACTCCGATCCTGTACAACCACGTGCCGAAGGCGGCGTCCCCGCGCCACGACCCGGCGCGTCGACATGCGGTCACGAAGGTGTCTTGGGTTGCATCGAGGGCATCTGATCTATTGCCCGTCATCTTCAGGGCGAGCCCGAAGATCCGGTCTTCATGGCGGCGCACAAGCACGGAGAAGGCGTCGTCATCCCCGCCAAGAAATCTCCGAACGAGCTCCCCGTCCGTGGGGCCGCCCGGCGAGGGAGCACCGGAGGAAGAGGCAGGGCCCGAGGAGGAAGGGATGTTCCCTCAGGTCCCAAAGAACTCGACTTCGGAGATCGAGGCGCTGCCCCCGGTCCCACCGGGCAGTTGCGTGATCCACAGGAGCCAGTACCTTGCCTCCACCGGCTCAAAGCTGACGAGCGTTTCTGCCGGCGCGTCCGAGGTCGTTTCGACGGTGGCGAAACCGGTCTCGTCGCTCGCAACGACATTGCTTTGCTTGAGCTCGAAAGTGTAGCCGGGCGCGCTGCTGGCCACCTCGACACGCTCGACGGTCTGGGGGCCGCCGAGATCGAAGACAAGTCCGACTCCGGGCTTCAGGGCGGTCAACGGCGAGCTGTAGGTTTCCGTCGTCCATTCGGTGTCAAGGCTCTCATCGACGACGTTAGGGGTTTCCTCAGGATGCTCGACGTCGCCGTGGGGGTCGAAGTCGGCGACCTCGGCCACCTCTATGCGCGCCGTCCCTCCGTTTTGTCCGGCCCCGCGGCCCCGTCCTCCGTCGCCGCCCGGGTCGTTGCCGCCCGAGGGATCGTCTGTGAGGGTCGGTATCAGCACGGCGGCGAGAATGGCCAGCGAGACCAGCAGCCCAACGGCAATGAGTGAACGCGAGCCGGTCGAGGGTGGGGGGTCCGCCCCAGGGCGGATGTCAACCTCCGACGTGGCTTCGGGGGGGCCCGAGGTGGCGGGTGCCAGATGACGGCTTTCGACGACTGCGGTCTGGCGGCCGGCTCGAGGTGCCGCTGACGACGTGGCGCCGGCGAGGGCGGAGCGCATCTCCTCGGCCGTCTGGTAGCGCTCGTTTGGGTCCTTGGCCAGCGCCTTTAGGACTACCGCTTCGGCGGCTTTGGGGATGCCCGCCTTGAAGCTGCGAAGGGGAGGAGGTTTCGTTCGGACGTGCTGCATGGCGGTTGCGATCTCGTTCTCGGCTTTGAAGGGTGGGCGGCCGACAAGCAGCTGATAGAGGAGCACGCCGAGTGCATAGAGGTCCGAACGAGCATCGGGCTCCAAGCCCTGAGCCTGTTCCGGCGAGATGTGCGTGACGGTGCCGAGGATCACACCTGTGGTGGTGATGTCACCGAGACCGAAGGCCGCCTTGGCGATCCCGAAATCCGCGACCTTGAGCTCACCATCTTCTGAGATCAGAACGTTTTCGGGCTTGATGTCTCGGTGCACGACCCCGATGCGGTGTGCATAGCCGAGCGCGTTGCAAATCGTGGATCCAATCCCAAACGCCTCGGACGCCTCGAGGGGGCCGCCCCGTTCGAGCGTGGTCGCCACCGTTCCCCCGCCGCAGTACTCCATGACGATGTAATGGCGGGCGACGTCGTCGTCGAACGCGGCTTCCTGCCCGGTGTCGTAGATGGAGACAATGTTGGGATGAGTCAAGCGCGCGGCAGCAAAGGCCTCGCGACGGAAGCGCTCGACGAATTGCTCATTGTCCGAGAGGCTCCGGTGGAGGATCTTGACCGCCACAGTGCGAGCGAGGACGAGGTCCTTCGCTCGCCATACTGCCCCCATGCCACCCCCGGCAATCCGGTCTTGAAGCGTGTAGCGCCGGGCAAGGGTGACGGCTTCAGGGGTCATTCAGCAAATGCTATGTGGTGCCGGTGCGTGTGGTTGCAGTCGCGACGGCCAGGTGCTCGAGCGGCCCGATCCGGCCAAGCACGAGGGTAGTTGCCCGCCGGCGGAGACGGATGCGCAAGATGCCGTTGAAGGTGATCTTGGCCCTGGATACCCTTGCACCCGAGCTGCGTGCGATCTCGACGGCCAGAGCCTTAACTGCTTGAGCGTCGGTCGACATCAGGGACCCACGAGCGATCTCACCAGAGACCTGGGCGGCAGCCTCATCGGCCGTTCCGCTCAAGGCGATCGAGTTCACGGCGACGGCGGCGGCATCGAACAGGATGACCGTGATGATGGTCCCCACCACGAACAGCTTGAGGAGCCAGTCAAGAACGACGCCATCCTCAGTCGTCAAAGCGGAGCAGCGATGAAGGCGTCTTGGGCCCATGGCCGTTCTATCGGTCGTTTTGGTCCCAGAGATAAGGTCCTTGGCGGCTAACGGCATTTCAGTGAGTCGGACGAACGGGTGCCCGTGCCACCCCAGAGGGTCGCGGCAATCACCCGTTGCATCCACGATTCCGGTGATCCGG
>JACCZU010000300.1 GCA_013695835.1 Candidatus Aridivita willemsiae | reverse complement strand
GAGGGGTCGGGGACGAAGTTCAGCCGGACGCTCGGCCGCGACCGCAACCTCGACTACCCGATGGGGCTTGCGATCCGCCAGTACTTCAGGTCTCCCATGCAGCACTCGGGATGGTTCGAGGCCTATCTGGAGGTGCGCTCCGGGGACAAGTCGCTTCCCGGGTACGGCTGGGTGTTCCCAGTTGGGGACGGCACCGTCAACGCCGGCGTGGGCCTGCTTTCCACCTACGGGGGGTGGCGAGACGTCAACCTCCACGACCTCCAGAGCAATTTCATCTCGATCCTGCCGCCCGAGTGGGAAGTCACCTACGACACGGTTGTCACCAAACCTCGGGCCGGCAGGCTGTTCATGGGTGGGAGTGTGTGGCCCCCCCACGGGCCTGGGTTCGTGCTCACGGGCGATGCGGCCGGAATGATCAACCCGTGTAACGGCGAGGGCATCGCATACGGCTACGAGACCGGCAGGATCGCCGCCCGCCATATCGACGAGGCGCTTCGCTTCGGCTCCTCTGCCTCGCTCGAGGGGTATACAAAGGAGCTGAAAGAGACCTACGGCGCTTACTATCGGCTGGGAAGAAGGTTCGTGGATCTGATCGGCCATCCGGTTCTCATGGAGAAGCTCGTGTCGGCGGGAATGCACTCGAAGACGTTCATGAGCTTTGTCCTGACCCTGCTTGCCAATCTCGAAGACGAGCGCGCCCACGGGGCGGAGCAAAGGAGCATCAAGATGCTAAAAGCGCTCGCGGAGCTCAGATCGTGATCCTTGGCGATTACCTGCCGATTCTCTTCCTCATCATCCTGTCGACCCTTTTTGCCGGCGGCTCGATCTACGCGTCGTCCAAAGTGGCCCCCAAACGCTCGACGCGCGCGAAGCGGCTCCCTTACGAGTGCGGGATCGTTCCCGAGAAAGAGTCAGAGCGAGAGCGCTTTCCGGTGAAGTTCTATCTGGTTGCGATGCTGTTCATCATCTTCGATATCGAAACCGTCTTCATGTATCCGTGGGCGGTGGCCTTCGACGAGCTTCAGCTCTTTGGCCTCGTCGAGATGGTGGCCTTCATTGTCATCCTTTTGGCGGCGTACGCCTATGTCTGGAAGAGAGGAGGGCTCGAGTGGGTGGAGTGAGCGACACTCTCGGAGCGAACTTCGTCACTACCAAGTTGGACAGGTTGGTCAACTGGTCGAGGCGATCGTCGCTGTGGCCGATGACCTTCGGGCTCGCATGCTGCGCCATCGAGATGATCGGCACGACGATGCCGCGTCACGACCTCGCCCGCTTCGGCATGGAAGCGTTTCGCTCTTCACCGCGTCAGGCCGACCTGATGATCGTGTCGGGCCGGGTGTCCCAGAAGATGGCCCCTGTGCTCCGGCAGATCTACGATCAGATGACCGAGCCCAAGTGGGTGATCTCCATGGGAGCGTGTGCATCTTCCGGCGGGGTCTTCAACAACTATGCCTTGGTGCAAGGCGTCGATCAGATAGTCCCCGTCGACATCTACGTGCCAGGGTGCCCGCCCCGGCCCGAGATGTTGATCGACGGGATCATGCTCCTGCACGAGCGCATCTTGAGCGGTGACTACACGGCCAAACGCGTCGCCGATGAACCACTGGACGCGGTGAGCGCCGGCGTATGAGCGAGTCTTCTGCACGGGCGCCGGTGGCTTATGTCGCGGCCGGCGATTGGGCCGCAAGGGCGCGTTCGCTCAAGGACGAAGGTTGGGCGCTGTCCGACCTCGCCGGGCTCGACACCATCAGCCTTGATAGTGGCAGCGAGCGCTTCGAGGTGGTCGTCCAGCTCTTTCAGGCCGGGGGCCGGCAGCGGAGGACGATCCATGTTCCCGCCGAGGGTGAGCCGCCGTCCTTGCCCTCGGCCGTACCGGTGTGGCCGGCCGCCGACTTCCTCGAGCGTGAGGCGTTTGACATGTTCGGGATCCACTTCGAGGGACATCCCAATCTCACCCGCATATTGATGCCGGAGGAATGGGTCGGCCACCCGCTCCGAAAGGACTACGGGGTCGGCAAGGTGCCGGTCGAGTTCATTGCCCAGCCGTTGATTCAGATCGGTGCGCCAGGCGGTGACCCTTCAGGCGGGTCCTCGCAGAGCGAGGTCGATTGGCTTGGCCAGGCGGTCAACAGCAAAGACGACGACGAGAACGGTGCTGCGGAGCACGCCTCGTTCGCGCGCGCCGTTCCCGAGTCCGGTGACAAAGGTGTGAATCAGTGAGCCGAGCCGCCGGCGTGGTTGAGACCCTCGAGGAACGAGGCGGCGGCGCCTACGTCGAGTCGTTCGACGAGACCGAAGAGGTCATGACGATCAACATGGGCCCCGTTCATCCATCGACCCACGGGGTGCTGAGGCTCGTCCTCGAGCTGTCTGGCGAAACCGTTTTGAGCTGCCGCCCCACCATCGGCTACCTCCATACCGGCATGGAAAAGGAGTGCGAGGACCAGAGCTGGCGGAGCGCCGTCACCATCGTTACCCGCATGGACTACCTTGCCCCTTTCTTCAACGAGCAGGCCTATTCGATGGCGGTCGAGCAGCTACTCGGCATCGAGGTGCCGCCGCGCGGCAAGTACATCCGCACGCTAATGGCGGAGATGAACCGCTTGTCGTCCCACCTCGTTTGGTTCGGGACCTCGGGCCTAGACATGGGCGCCATATCTGCGGTGTTCTACGGCTTCCGGGAGCGCGAGCTGATCCTCGACTTCTACGAGATGGTGACCGGGTTGCGCATGAATCACGGCTACTTCATTCCCGGCGGGGTGTGGCAGGACTTTCCCGAGGGTTGGGACGAGGTCTGTCGCAGCATCACCGACATCCTGCCCGGGCGCATTGCGGAATACGAGGACCTTCTCACTCAGAACCCGAT
>JACCZU010000258.1 GCA_013695835.1 Candidatus Aridivita willemsiae | reverse complement strand
CGCCAGGTTTGCCCTTGCCTCGCAAGTCAAAGCCCACAGCAACCATGAGGGCCACGACATTCCTTGCTCCCTTGCGGCTCGGGCGTCGCCCTGAAGCCAGCACCACCTAACGCCGGGCCGAACGGCGACTGCTGGGCCGCGGTCCTTGCCGGTCAAGTCGTCGTACACGAGCGCCGGCAAGTTGACTCCTGCACGCGCGCCGAGGTGGTGCCAGAGGGTGAAGCGAGGGTTGATCTCGAGAAGTTGGAGCCGCCCGTCTGCATCTCTCTTGAAGTCGATCTTTGCAACTCCTTTAAAGCTCAATTGGCCAAGGAGGTCACGGCCCAATTCAGCGACATCTTGTGCGTCGGAAATCGTAAGCGCCGTACTGTAGCCCATAGAGGATGGATAGGTTCTAATCTTGCGACCTGTGAATTGGCCGGCCGGCATTCCGTCATGGTCGATGTATGCGTGATAGCTCTCGATACTGCTCTCCGGTCCGGGAATCGACTCCTGCAGTAGGAAATCCTCTTCCGTTTTCATTACCCGCGGCCACACCTCGCGCAAACCCTCACGCGTCGGGACAACAAGCACCTTGGCTTCCACACCGCCGCTCGACTCGGCCACCTCTTTCCACGTGCCGGTACGCCGGCTCATGGGTTTCACCAGGATCGGGAACCTCAGGTCGACGTCCTCCGGCCGGAGCTCGCTTGCTGCGTTCAGGGACATGCCCCGCGGGACGGGCCACCCGAGCTGGTCGGCCAGGACCTGGAAGCGCCTCTTGTCGACCATCGCCTCGACGTGATCTGCCTCGGGAATGACGAAACGAAAGGCCTCGCCAAGTCGCTTGCGGAATCTGGACACAAGCAGCAGCTCCCAATCTTGCTCGTAGAACAGAACCGGTGGCGTCTCCTGAGCCAGCCCGAAGTCGACGAGTCGCTCGATCAGCTGCTCGGCGAGCTCGTCCGGTTGGCTAAGGGGGTCGACCCACGGCACTCCTCCGGCCGTGAAGCGCGAGAACCACGGCGGTGAGGCGGGCGCGGACACGGTGATGCACCTGATCCCCGCCATCCCAAGCGGTCTGACGAGATCCATGTCTCCGATGACGCACGCAAGCGGAGCTCCGGCCACGGACTATCCGAGTGGGGGCCGGTCGAACGGCGGTCGCAGTAGCCTCCGTGTTGTTTCGAGCGCCGTCGTGAGCATCAGTAGTCGATTTGCGAGTACTGGGCCAGCCTCTCGAGGCGATGATACGCATCCATGAGCCTCACGGTCCCGGACCGTGACCGCATGACGATCGACGTCGTCACCGCGCTCTCGCCCCGGTAACGGATGCCCCTGAGCAGGTCGCCGTCGGTGATTCCAGTCGCTGCAAAGAAGACGTCGTTCCCGGCCACGAGGTCGTCCGCTGTCAGAATCGAGTCGACGTCGTATCCGCCCTGGACCGCAGCGTCGCGCTCCTCGTCGCTGCGGGGGGAGAGACGGCCCTGCAGCTCGCCCCCGAGACACTTCATCGCGCAAGCAGCGATGACGCCCTCCGGAGTCCCGCCGGTTCCGACGTAAAGGTCGACGCCGCTGCCTTCGCGCGCGGCTGCGATCGCGCCCTCGACATCGCCGTCGGGGATGAACCTGATGCGTGCGCCGGCCTCCCTCACCTGATCGACGATCCCATCGTGGCGCGGGCGGTCGAGGACGAGCACCGTGAGGTCGTCGACTGAGGTCTTCTTGGCCCGTCCAAGACGCTTGAGGTTCTCGGCTATGGGGGCGTCGAGATCGAGGACGCCGCGCGCCTCTTCCCCCGCCGCGATCTTTTCCATATAGACGCAGGGGCCGGGATCGAACATCGTGCCGCGCTCGGCGAGAGCAACCACAGCAAGCGCCCCATTTTGTCCTTTGGCTGTAAGCGTCGTCCCGTCGATCGGATCGACGGCAACATCGACCGCCGGAGGTTGCCCGTTGCCGATCCGCTCGCCGTTGAACAGCATCGGCGCCTCGTCCTTCTCGCCCTCCCCGATGACGACGATGCCGTCCATGTCCACCGTGTCGAGCATGAGACGCATGGCGTCGACCGCGGCCTGGTCTGCGCTCTCCTTGTCGCCTCGCCCCATCCAGCGGGCAGCGGCCAGGGCTGCTGCTTCCGTGACCCGCACGAGATCGATGGCGATGTTGCGGTCTGGTGCTTGGCCTTTTCTGGCTGTGCTCGTCATGGTGCGCCCCCTGGAGTCAGTTCAGACCGGCCACGGATGCAAAGCTCCTGCGATGGGAGGCCAGCCTACCCGCCGCCCCCGGCCGGCTCGAAGGGCTGATCCGCGGCGTGTGGGCAGTCCTGGTCCTCAGGGCCCTGGGCCCTGAACATGTCGACGTAGTCGCGCACCGCCCCCTCGTCGAGGGAGTCGAGCGCCATCATCCGGCTCCATGAGGTAACTGCTATGGCGGGGTCCATGTCCTCGTACGGCGCAGAGAAGACGTGCGAGTCATAGTCGCCGACTACGGCCTCGATCGCTTCGATGTCGGCGGGGTCGAGGTCGGGCTGGTACTGAATGCCGACCGCCCCGTGCTCGAGGGCATGCACCTGGAGCTCGTTTGGTATCTGCTCGCCGTGGACCCCGCAATCCGAAGCCTGGAACGCGTGTGTGCCGGACACCGGCGGAGACGTGTCGTAGTCGACGGTCCCCTCGGTGTGCTGCTGGAGGCCTGCCGTCGAGAAGCTCTCGATGGGATGTCCCTGGATCTCGGTCGCTCCCCCCCTCGGCCTGAACAGGAACAGGCTCACCGTCATCAGGATCGCGACGATGACCGTGATCCGAAAGACGCGCGCCCGCGCGGCCGCGCGCCGCTGAGCCTCGGCGGCCGCTTCTCTTTCCCTGCGGCGATCCTCGTGCCGCTCCTGCCGCTTGCGTTGCTCCTCCGCACCCGAGGGGCTCCCCCGCCGGCGCTGCTGGGTTTTCTTCTTGGCCACCCTTCGAGGCTATCTTGCGTGACCAAGAGATGAAGTCAGAGATAGCCAGGTTCGTGCTCGTGGCAGCCCTCGGCGTGAACGCCGCTCTCGGCTTGACCTATCGCGTCTACAGGTTGACCAAGGGAGGACCGGCGGCGGACGTCGCCGGCCAGGTCATCCTTGGGCTCGTGTTGACCGTCGTCGCCGTGGCGGTTGCGCTCGGTCACGGTTGGGCACGCTGGGTGGCCCTCGGCTACGGATTGCTGTTCGGGCTCGCGGTCATGCCGGTGTGGACGCTTGCAGTGCTCATCCCGCTCCCGCCGCGCGGTCCCGACTACACCTTTATGGCCCTTTACTGGCTGGCGCTCGCGATCGTGATCGCGGCGTCGGCAGCGCTTTAGGGCATCAAACTTGCAGGCGCCCGCCCTTCGAGGCTATCCCTGGGGCGCAGCTTCTCCCGCCGGCGCGGCCGGCTCATCGGCGAGCAGCCCCCAGTCCTTCAGCCTGATGCCGAGGTCCTCGAGTGTCGTTTGATAGGCGAGTGCAAGCGGCATGAGGTCGTCCTCCCGCACCGTGAGCACCTTGCCGTTGAAGTCGCCCCTAAGCGACTGGATGGCGTGCGCAAAACGGAGTAGCGGGTCACCCTCATGGCCGGGCACCTGCTGGAGCCGCTTGAGGTCGAGCTTGACCTTGGGTCTGTCGTCCACCGTGCCCGGTCCCGCAGGGGCCGCGTCCGGCAGGATCTCGGAGATCGGGACGTTGTAGAAGCCGGCCAGCTCGTAGAGCCTGGGAACGGTCACGTTGCGGTCGCCGCGCTCGTAGGCTCCCACCACTGCCGCCTTCCACGAGCCCTCGGAGGCATGCTCGACGTCCCGAAGCGACATGCCTTTTTGCATCCTTATGTTCCTGAGCCGTTCGCCCAGCGCCTTCCCATAATCTGTATCCGCCACTAGCCCTGTCCTTCCATTTCGCGATCAGGAGGCCCCCACGGCACCTTCCCGCTCTGCCCTGCTCCTGCGCGCGCCCACTATCTTCCTAATGCGCAGAGTCAGCATCATACCGTACCCGACTACGTATCGCGTTCGCAATCGTCCATTATGCTTGGGCCATGAAGACAATGTGGAAGGGATCGATCAGCTTCGGCCTCATCACCATCCCGGTCAGGCTCTACTCCGCCGTGCAGGAGAAGAGCCTCAAGTTCCATCTGCTCCACTCCGAGGATTCCGGGCGCATCAAGTACGAGCGCCGCTGCGCCAAGTGCGACAAGGTCGTCACCTGGGATGACATCGTCAAGGGATACGAGTACTCCAAGGACCACTACGTGACCTTCACCGATGAAGAGCTCCAGGCCCTCGACGTCGACTCGATCAAGGCCATCGATGTGGTCGCCTTCGTGCCGCTCACCGACATCGATCCCATCTATTTCAACAAGAGCTACTACGTGGCGCCCGAGGCCGCCGGCCTCAAGGCCTACAGACTGCTCGCCGATGCGCTCGAGGCCGAGGGCCAGGTTGGCGTCGCCAAGGTCGCCCTGCGCGACAAGGAGCACCTCGCCACGATTCGCCTGAAGGACGATGTCTTCGTGCTCGAGACCATGCACTGGCCCGACGAGATCCGCCCCGCCGAGTTCGAGGAGCTCGGCAAGAACGTCGAGGTCCGAGACAACGAGCTCAAGATGGCGCGCCAGCTCATCCAGCAGCTCTCGAGCGAGTTCAACCCCGAGAGCTTCTCCGACGAGTACCGCATCCAGCTCGAGAACCTCGTAGAGAGAAAGGTCGAGGGCGCGGAGGTGACGGTGGCGGCCGAACCAGCCGAGGAGCCCACCAAGGTGGTTGACCTCATGGAGGCCCTCAAGGCCTCGGTTGCAGAGGCAAAGAAGGGCAAGGGGGCGGCGCCCACGGACCAAACGGAGTCGGCGGGTCAAAAGGTGTCCGCGTCGTAGCACCGCCAGGCGGCCGCCGCTGCGGCCACAGCAGATCGGGGGGCGCGTGGACACACTCACAGTAAGGATTCCGGCGGCTCCTTCCTACGTCCGCATAGTCCGCCTCATCGCCGCCGGACTTGCCGCCAGGCTCGGCTTCACCCTCGAAGACATCGAAGATCTCAAGATCGCAGTCGACGAGCTGACCGCCTACCTGACCGGATCGCGCGGCCACGCCGGGACCCTCGAGGTCAACTTCCTGCTCTATGAGGACCACATCGAGATAAAGGGCAGGGCCCACCTGGCCGAGGGGGCCGGCGAGGCGGAGCCGGGCGAGGGCTCGGGCCCGAGGTTGCGGACCGAGCTCACCGAGCTTTCACAGAAGATCCTGGAGACGGTCGTGGATTCGGCCTCGCTTGGGGCCGACGACGGCACTCCGACGTTCACTCTGAGCAAACATCGGCCCGCCCGCTCGCCCAGCCGAGGCGGGGTCCTGTGACCGAGCGCACCATCCTCGACAAGGAGCAGGTCCGAGCCCTGTTCATTGCTTATGGCGAAGCCAGAGACGACGACGTCAGGCTCAAGTACCGCGAGCAGCTCGTCGAGCAGTACATCGGGCTGGTCGAGTTTCTGGCGCGCAGGTTCCGCAACAGGGGCGAACCGTTGGAGGATCTCGTCCAGGTAGGAACGATCGGGTTGCTCAAAGCCATCGATCGTTTTGACCTCGAGCGCGAGGTCGAGTTCTCGACCTATGTGACGCCCACCGTTGTTGGGGAGCTCAAGCGACACTTTCGCGACAAGGGCTGGGCCGTGCGTGTCCCGCGCCGGCTCCAGGAGCTTCATCTCGAGCTCACCGAGATAGTCGGCTCCCTCGGCCAGGACCTCGGCCGGTCCCCTACGGTGGCGGAGATCGCACACGCCGCAGGCACGAGTGAGGAGTCCGTCCTCGAGGGACTCGAGGTCGCGCAGTCCTACAACTGGGCCTCGCTCGATGCGCCGATCGACACAGAAGACGGCGGCACGACCTCCTTTGCCGATCAGCTCGGCGATGTCGACGAGTCTCTCGACAACCTCGAATACCGTGCCTCGCTCGCGCCGGAGATGGCCAAGCTGCCCGAGCGTGAGCGCAACATCCTGTACCTGAGGTTCTACGGGGGCCTGACGCAGTCTGAGATCGCGGACAAACTTGGCATCTCCCAGATGCATGTCTCGAGGCTGCTCAACAGAACCCTCGCGCGCCTTCGGGAGACCTTCGAAGAGGCCTAGTCCCTTCCGGGCCCCTGCGGTTTCAGTAAAGCGGCCCGCGCGCCGATGGCCTCGTGGAGAGCAAGCCCACAGAGACCAAGGACCGGAAAAGACTTTGCAAGAGATCGGCCGGAGGCGCCCTGCGGGCAATGGGGGGGCCCGAGCACCACTCAGCCCCGGGCGGGTGGTCGCCGGCGTGGCGGCGGCGGCTTTGATCGTTACCTCATGCTCGCTTGAACCGATCGCCCTTGTGGGTGAGAAGCCACTCCAGCTCAGGTCAACGATCACCGCCGCCGACGGAACTCGCCTTGCGCGCCTCTACCGCGAGAACCGCGCCCTCACCGCCATCGAAGACGTCCCGCCGCGGCTCATCGAGGCCGTGCTCGCCGCCGAGGATTCCCGCTTCTACACCCACGAAGGCTATGACCTCAGGTCGATAGCACGCGCCGCGATCGTGAACCTGCGGGCCGGCGAGTTCGCGCAGGGCGGAAGCACCATCACTCAGCAGTACGTAAAGAACACCTACTTCACCGATCCGGCACAGACGCTCAAGCGAAAGGCGCGCGAGCTCCGCCTTGCGATGGAGGTCGAGCGGAGGTACTCCAAGGACGAGATCCTCGAGCGTTATCTCAACACCGTCTACTTCGGCGAGGGCGCATACGGCATCGAGGCCGCGGCCGAGACCTTCTTCGGGACGAGTGCTTCCGGCCTGACCCTGAACCAGTCGGCGCTGCTGGCCGGGCTCATCAAGTCCCCTGCCAACTACGACCCGCGCGAACATCCCAGCGCGGCCGCGACACGGCGCAACTACGTGCTCGAGCGCATGGCGGCGCTTGCCGACATCTCGGAGGCCCGCGCCGCGCGCTCGGCAGTGGCGCCGCTCGACGTCACGCCCGCCCCCCCGCGCTATGCATTGCGCGAGCCCTACTTCGTCGAGGCCGTGACGCGCGAGGTGACCTCAGACGTCCGACTCGGAACCACCGAGGCGCGGCGCGAACGCACGCTTTGGGAGGGGGGCCTGCGCGTTAACACGACCTTGGTCCCGCGACTGCAAAGGGCGGCTGAGAACGCCGTCGACTCCGTGCTCAACCAGTCGGGCGACCCGGCCGCTGCGGTGGTCGCGATTCGGCCCCGGACGGGCCACATCGTCGCAATGGTCGGGGGGCGCGACTGGAGCCTCTCCCAGGTCAACCTCGCCCTCGGCGTCGAAGGAGGTGGGTCCGGGCGCCAGCCGGGGTCGTCGTTCAAGCCGATCGTGGCAGCGACCGCCCTCGAGTCTGGCTTGACGCTTGACGAGACCTACGAGTCGGGGCCGGCGCGCTTCACCTTCCCGGACGACTCGACGTGGACCGTGAACAACGCGGAGGGCATCTCCTACGGACCGATGACGCTGCACGACGCGCTCGTTCACTCCGTCAACGGCGTTTACGCGCGCCTTGCCATCGATCTCGGAGCAGGACAGATCGCATCCCAGGCAGAGCTCATGGGGGTCGGCGCCGACCTCCCCGCCTATCCTTCAATCGCACTCGGCTCGGCCGAGGTGAGCGTGCTTGACATGGCCGCCGCTTACGCAACGCTCGCGAACCGGGGAACCGCGGTGGAGCCCACGACCATCCGCAGCATCAAGCTTGCGACCGGGGAAGTGTTCACACCCGATCAGGAGATCGCGCCTCAAGCGGTCGCCCCCGGCACGGCGTATCTCGTAACCAAGGCGCTTCAGGATGTGATCAGGGACGGGACGGGGCGCGCCGCTTACATCGGGCGCCCGGCGGCAGGCAAGACGGGGACCACCAACGACTACGCCGACGCGTGGTTCGTCGGCTACACGCCCAACCTCGTTGCCGCAGTGTGGGTGGGATATCCCGAGGGTCGCATCCCCATGACCTCGGTGCACGGCGTGAGGGTGCTAGGAGGAACCTTTCCCGCTTCGATCTGGAG
>JACCZU010000250.1 GCA_013695835.1 Candidatus Aridivita willemsiae | reverse complement strand
TTGTGGACGGCTCGATCCTGGCGGTCGCCATCGCCCCCCCTTCTCGTGAAAGCCGGAACAGCCTTTGCGATCCTACAGGGCAACGACACCGGGAACCGGCCCGGGCGCAGCGCCTCGCTAGTGCCTTTCGGCTTTGGGAATGAGCACCTCTTGGGTGATGAGCTTGATCGATGCAGCGACGGGGATGGCCATGAGCGCACCGATGAAGCCGAGCAGCGTGCCGCCGATGAGGGCGGCAAGCAGAACGGCGGCGGGCGAGACATCAACGGCTGCGTTCATGATGCGCGGAGCTACCAAGTAGTTCTCGACCTGTTGATAGATGAGGAAGTACACCACTACCGCAATCCCAACTCCGACGGAGGAGAAGAAGGCCACGATGACGGCAGGGACCGCCCCGATCGTCGCTCCGACCAAAGGCACAAGGCCCGCAAGAAACACCCACAGGGCGAGCGCAATGGAGAACGGCACGCCGAGGAGGGTCAAGAAAAGGAAGGCAAGCACGCCGGAGAGAAGGGCTATCACAATCTGTCCCTCGATGTAGCTTCCGATCTTGCCGATGATCGGATCGGCAAGCTGCTGGGCACGGGCCCGCCTGCTTTGGGGAATGAGCCGCAAAGTACCCTCGCGCAGCCTGGAGAAGCTCAGCAAGAAGTAGATCGTCAGCACAAGCACGGTGATGAGGCTGAAGAGGCCGCCGAGTATTGATCCTGCGACCCCGAGGACGCTGCCGAACGAGCTGCTCACCGCGCTTGGAATATTCTGAGTTGCTTCACGCACTCTTTCTGGGATCTGATTGTCTTGCACGAAGTCCCGTACCTGTGGGTTGCCCTCCGATATGGCTTGAACGTAGGTGGGGAAATCGGTCACGAGGTTGGTGACCTGCTCGACGAGCGGGGAAGCGACCGCGAAGACGAATGCCGTCACGGCAATGAGTGCCGTGACGAACATGATGGCGACGGCCTGCCCCCGCGATGGTCCGAAGTGCTCGATGCGGCGGATGGCGGGGTCGAACCCCGCCGCCAAGAACACCGAAACAACGACGAGAAGGATCGCCGAGCGAACCAGATAAGCGCAGTAGGCGAGCAGCAGGGTCGCCAGGACCGTCATCACCATGCGAATGATGGTCGCCGTGGATGGACCGTGTCCGCCATAGGGCGGTGGGCTGCCGGGTGTGCTCGAGTCTGGGGTGTTGCCGGCGCCCATCCGATCCCCGCTTTGCTTAGTCACCACTCAATCACCCAGGCAACTCCTCCTTCTTACCTCTGCTTTTCCCCTGCGAGCGACGATACCCGCATGGCGGAGCTTCAACCGGGCCGAGGCGTCTGGGAGCCGCCTGGGGTGCGACGATGCAGGCGTGAAGCTCTTCTCGATGCTACTGCCGGCGACCGAGGCGGGTGCCGGCACCGGTGCCAGACGGCGCGGCCATCTCACCGAAGTCGCGCTCATCGGGATCGCTGCTATCTGGGGACTGACCTTCGTCATGGTGCAGGACGCCATCGCACTCATTCCACCGATGGCGTTTCTCGGTTACCGTTTTACCTCCGCAGGGCTCGTCGTCGCCCTCGTGTTCGGGCGTGGGTTGAGGCGCCTGTCGTGGAGTGGATGGCGCGCCGGAGCGCTCATGAGCGTCTGGCTCACCGCCGGGTACATAACCCAGACCCTCGGCCTGGCCCGCACCACCGCCTCGAACGCCGGGTTCATAACCGGGCTCTTCGTCGTTCTCACACCGGTGTTCGGCGCGGTGCTGCTCGGACAACGCGCCGGAGCGCCCGCATGGGCGGCGGCCGGCGCCTCGACGGTGGGGCTGTTCCTCTTGTCGGGCGCAGGCAAGGACGTGAGTTTGATAGGGGACGGTCTGGTCGTCCTGACTGCTTGCTCGTTCGCCCTTCACATACTTGCGACGGACCGCGCCGTTGAACGGTACGACGTCGGATCCCTCCTTGGTGTGCAGCTTCTGGGGTGCGGCGTTTTTTGTCTTGCTGTCGCCGGGCTGTCGGGTGATCTCGAAGTACCGCGTGCGGCACCGGTATGGAGCGCGCTCGCGGTGACATCGTTGCTCGCGACCGCCCTCGGTTTCTTCGTCCAGACCTACGCACAGCGCCACGCACCGCCCGCGCGCACCGCGCTCATCCTCGCGAGCGAGCCCGCTTTCGCCGGGTTGTTCGCCTTCCTCTTGAACGGCGAGACCCTGACCATCGCCGGGTGGATCGGTGCGCTGCTGATCATGACCGCGATAGTGGCCGTCGAGCTCATCCCCTATCTCCGCACGCGCGGTCCGCTCCCCGAAGGGTAGGCGCCTGATGCCTGCTGCCACCCGCATGTGGGGGGTATGCCCCCTCCCTGCAGGAACATTCTCTGGGCCTTTGGCCCCCTCTGCCGTGATCGCGGGGGCTCCTGCTCGAACGTATGTTCTATACTGCCGGGACCATGGATGGAGAACGGCTCTTCGAGCTTCGACGGCGCACCTTCGACACCCCTCATTTCAGGGGGATCGAGTTCATCGAGGTCGAGGCCAAATCGATCATCAACCACGTTCCCGGCAGCTATCTGCCTTTCAACTGGACGATCAATCCCTACCGCGGGTGTTCCCACGCTTGTACCTACTGCTTCGCGCGCTCGACTCACACCTACATGGACATGAACGCGGGGCGGGACTTCGAAACCAAGATAGTCGTCAAGGTGAACGCGCCCCAACTGCTCGGCAAAGAGCTGCGGGCTAAGCGCTGGAAGGGCGAGCACATCGCCATGGGGACCGCAACCGACCCCTACCAACGGGCCGAGGGCCGCTACAAGATCATGCAACGCATCATTGCGACCCTGACCTCGTACCGCAATCCGTTTTCGATCCTGACCAAGGGGACTTTGATCCTGCGCGACTTCGACCTCCTCGTCGACGCTGGGCGGGTGACCGACGTCGCGACCGCATTCTCGATCCCAACTCTCAACGCCGATGCGTGGCGCAAGACCGAACCCGGCACGCCGCACCCAAGAAAGCGGATGGAGGCTGTGCGAAAGCTCAACGAAGCCGGGATCCCGTGCGGCGTGATGATTGCCCCGATACTTCCCGGCATCACCGACGATGTCGCAGGGATGAAAGAGGTGGTGAGAGCTGCGGTCGATGCGGGAGCAACCTACGTGACCTCCATACTCCTGCACCTTCGGCCCGGTGTGAAAGAGGTTTACATGTCGTGGCTGGGCGAGACCTATCCGGAGCTTGTTCCCAAGTACGAGTCGATGTACCCGTCCGCCTATGCGTCCAAGGCCGAGCAGAACGAAATCAGCAGACGGGTGGCCGGCATGGTAAACGCCGCAGGAGGGATCAAGAAGCCGCTACCGCACCGCCGCGCACGGTCGGAGTCGCACGGACACGCCGAACGGGCCGAACGGCGCGCACGCCCCGAGCAGCTGAAGCTGATCTGAGTTCGACCACACGTTTGGTGCCTCGGGTTCTGATTGCAGCGCTCCTGTGGTGTCATTAGCCGTCGTGACTTCGCACCCCTGGTCCCTCGAGGCAGAGGCGGTCGAGCTCGAGCTCGGTCACCGCTTCGTCATCGCGCGCGAGGCGTGGGAGGTGGCCCACAATGTCTTTGTGACCGTTCGTTTCGGCCACACGACCGGCCTCGGGGAGGTCTCCCCCGCAGGGCGCTGGGATGAGTCGGTCGGATCCGTGATCTCGCAACTCGAATCGGTCGATCTCGGGCGGCTTGCCGGGCCGTTCGATCTGGCGGGCGTAAAGGAGCTGCTGCCCCCTGGGGCCGCCCGTTCGGCGCTCGACATCGCCCTTCACGACCTCGCCGCCAAGCGCGCAGGTGTCTCGGTGGCCGAGCTGCTCGGGCTCGGCGGCAGAGAGCTGCCCCCGACCTCGGTGACCCTTTCCATCGAGGCCCCCGAGGTCATGCAGGAGCGGGCGAAGGCGTACGCAGATCACCCTGTCCTCAAGATGAAGGTCGGCTTCGACGGCGACGTCGACGCCGTTGCGGTAATCAGGGAAGTGTTCGGAGGCAAGCTGCGGATCGATGCCAACGAAGGCTGGTCGGGAGAACAGGCGATCGAGCGGCTCGCCGCCCTCGCGCGCTTCGACATCGAGCTCTGCGAGCAGCCCATCCCGGCCGGTGACCATGACGCGCTGCGTGACGTCACGAAGGCGTCGTCGATCCCGATCTTCGCCGACGAGGACGTAACGACCTCAGACGACGTGGCGCGCCTCGCGGGCGTCGTCGACGGCGTCAATCTCAAGCTCCGCAAGGCGGGCGGCATCGGGGCCACCGTGGCTGCGGTCCACACCGCCCGGGCTCTCGGCCTGGAGGTGATGCTCGGCTGCGACCTCGTGTCGGGAGTCTCGGGCACGGCCGAGGCCAGCCTCGCCTCTCTCGTAGACCATGCCGACATCGACGGCCCGCTCCTGCTGGCCCACGATCCGTACCCGGGAGTGACCTATGAGAAGGGGACCATGACGCTGCCACCGGGCCCCGGCCTGGGAATCGCCACGGAGCATTAGATGACTATAATGGTCATCTCATCGACAGATTCTCGGAAGGTGACCGGATGGCGACGGCCGGAGTGGCCCAGCTCAAAGCAAGTCTTAGCCGCTACCTTGCCCGCGTGAAGGCCGGCGAGGAGCTTGTGGTGACCGAGCGCGGGCGGCCGGTCGCGAAGCTCGTGCCGATACGTGACCATGAGGCCGGCGCCGGGTGGGCCCGTCTGAGCGCCATGGAGCGCCGAGGAGAGATCAGCCTTGGGTCCGGCCGTCTGCCCGACGAGTTCTGGGACCTTCCCCGACCGAATGATCCCACCGGTTCCGTAAGAGAGGCCCTGATCGAGGAGCGCGAGGAGGGCTGGTGACGTCTTGAGGTACTGGGATACCTCGGCGCTCATCCCTTTGATGTTGCAAGAGTCATTCACAGGCACCCTGGCGCCTCTGGCGCAGGCCGACGAGGGCATGGTGGTGTGGTGGGCGACGAGCGTCGAGGTGACCTCGGCTCTCGCCAGGAGGGTGTGGGCTGGTGGAATAACTGGTGCCGAGGAGCAGCAGGCGCGCCTCATCCTGAGGGCGCTGAGCGACAACTGGTTGGAGATGCGGCCGACAGAAAGACTTCGAGGACTTGCAGAACGTCTCTTGAGCGCCCATCGGTTGCGCGCCGGGGACGCTCTGCAGCTGGCGGCGGCGCTGCGATGGGCGGAGAGTCTCCCCCACGGCGAGTTGTTCGTGTCCCTCGACTTGGGACTGAGGCGGGCGGCGACGCGCGAGGGCTTTCAAGTCCTGCCTGAGACTGGGATGCTGGAGAGCCCATGAGCGACCGAAGGCGCTGGCTTGTGCTTGCGGACGAGTACTTGACGACCCGCAATGCGAAGACGGCGCACGGGGTTATCCGCTACTCTCCCGACGACATCGCAGCGGTCTTGGACAGGGAGCACGCCGGGGCCTCGCTTGGGGCCGTGCTGCCGGAGCTCGGGCGCGATGCCCCGATTGTTGCTTCGGTACCCGAGGCGTTGACCCACGCACCCACCGCGCTGTTGCTCGGCGTTGCCACCCCCGGGGGGTGGTTGCCCGGGCACTGGCGGGCGTGGATGGCAGAAGCGATCGAGGCCGGGCTCGAGATCGCCAACGGCCTTCACACCTTTCTTAACGACGACGATGAGCTTGTCGCCCTTGCCGAGCATCACGGCGTCCGTCTGTGGGACGTTCGGGACCCGCCGGAGGACATCCCGCTGTTCACGGGCAAGGTTCTCGACGCGCCGCAGCGCGTGGTCCTCACCGTCGGCACCGACGCCGCGGTTGGCAAGATGACGGCTTCGCTCGAGCTTGCGGCCGCTGCGCGCGCTGCCGGACGCAACGCCGAGTTCGTCGCCACAGGCCAAACCGGCATCCTCATCGCCGGCCGCGGGATCGCGGTCGACCGCGTCGTCTCCGACTTCGTTTCCGGCGCTGCCGAGAAGCTCGTGCTCGAATGTGATCCCGGATCGGATGTTGCCATCGTCGAGGGCCAGGGCGGCCTGTGGCATCCGGCCTTCGCCGGCGTGACCCTCGGGCTCCTCCACGGCTGCGCACCGGAGGCCCTCGTGCTTTGCCACCAGGCCGGCCGCACGGCGATAGAGGAGCCCCCTTACACCGCGCTTCCGCCGCTGCCCGCCATGGTGACGGCCTATGAGGACATGACCGCCGCGGTGAGGCCGGCGCGCGTGGGGTGCGTTGCCGTCAACTGCTCCGGGCTCGACCCTGAAGCGGCAAAGCGATCGGTAGCCGAGGTGGAGGACGCAACCGGCTTGCCTGCGGGAGACGTCCTGTCGGGCGACGCCCCCAAGCTTTGGGCGGCGGTCGAGGCCGCCCTCCCCGCACGCTGACCTTCTCTCCGCCCGAACCTTCGCCGCTTAACAAGCGTCTCATCAACGTTAACCCAAGAGACGAAGGGGAGACCTGTGCGCACTTTGAGAGCCGTCATGGCCTGCGGCGCCGCAGCGCTTCTTGGCATGGGGCTGCTGCCCGGCACGGCGCTGGCCGGCGCCAATTGGATCGATCTCAACCGCTTCCATACCTCGGCCGGCCAGCGCATGTCAGGAGAAGCGGTCTTCTCCACCCGTTCAAAGGCCACAGAGATACGCTCCCGAGGCCCGTACCTTCTTTTATGCCGCTCCCGAATCGGCTGGGTATCGCTTCCCCGACCCGGCCGCCCCGGCGACCGTGCGCCTCGCACGCATCCAAGTTGCGTTCCCGGGCCGTAATTCCCGGTTCAAGGGCTTCGATAAGCACAATCCGAGAGGTCTGCTCGATTTCACGATGCCGGACATGGCGCCCGGCGACTACTACATCAGTGCCTGCAACCGGGCTTGCACCTCACAGCTCGCCGATCTCTCCACGACCTGTTGCCTGGAGGTCGCCGCCAATCCCACCGAGGCGCGCCTCAACGCACGCATCGACCGGCTGGCGACCAGGCTAACCACGAGCACCGGTAGCGT
>JACCZU010000237.1 GCA_013695835.1 Candidatus Aridivita willemsiae | reverse complement strand
GGAAGGGATGGCGCTTGCCGCGTCCCCGAGCGTCGGCGTAGAGCTTGGCGGCCCATGGCGATGAGTGGCGAGAGTTGTCGGCGAAGATGCCAAGAGCGTCTCGAGAGCGGCTCCGGCGCGCCGCTCATCGCTTCGGCGATCGCCTAGCCCTAGCCCCTGAGCCCTGTTGTGTCCTCTCCAGCGCTTCCTCCGAAGGCCTTAGCCAGAGGGAAACTCGAGTTGGCTCCATGGTTTCGCGCACCACTTGAAGCAAGTGCCGTGTCAATGTGTTGAGGTCGACCTCGTCGCGGAGCCTCGCACTGAAGGAATCGAGCTTTTCTTCGGCATCGTACTTTTTCCGGTTGAACCGACGGTCGACCCCGTCTTGTATTTTGGTCCGAGCCGGACGAAACATGGCGGCCACCGCAAGCGTCGAGCCCGCAACCACAACCTGTGAACTGGCAATGCGGTCCCCGACAAACTGCTGCAATAGCACGACGACTGCGTAGTACACAAACCCGAGAGTCACCGACAGCGTGCTGTAGACGACGGTGCGATTGATGATGAAATCTATGTCGTAGAGGCGGTACTTGAGGATGGCCACACCGGCAGCGGTGGGAATCCCGGCAAAGGCGAACAAGGTCAAGGCGTTCGTCCAGCGGTTCAAAGACGCTGGAACGACACCCAGCTGGAAGGCGACCACCGCCAGGACCAGCAACGAGCCGGCGTAAACAAACCACTTGAGCTGCTCCCGCTCGCGTCCTCGTGCTCGCCGCAGCCGCATGGCAAGTGAGAACGCAGACGTAAGTGCGACAACTACCGCGCCCAAGAAAGAGACGCCGAGGGCCACAGCCCACGGTCCGGAATCGAGGCCACGAGGACCATTGAAACCCAAGAGGTCCTCCGGACCAGGTGGGGCCGTCATCACGGCGGCTGTGGTCGTGAACACCGCCACTTCGGCGGCGGCAATCCAGGCGAGTGGGCGCCATCGCCGGGACGGCAGATGCCCGTCGGGAAACAGAAGCATCAAAAAGATGGCCGCTCCGCCAGCGGCGGGAAGCCAGGAACCGAGCCATGCGGAGAACTCCCCGGCCGGCAGCGAGCTGGGGGCCGAGACAAGCGCCCGGATGGCGTAGTCCTGAGAGAGGACGGAAAGGACGAGTCCAAGCCCCAAAACGGAAAATAGCCAGCCGATGACATTTCCTGACCGGCGCGAGGCGACAAGCGCTCCAACCGTCCCAACCGCCACCCCCAGGACGGCAGCCTGTCCCGGCAAGCCGATTGAATCCACGTTTGTCGTCGACCGATTCGCCAGGGCGAGCACAGCGTCGACGGCAGCAAGCACCGCGGTGACCCCCCACATCGCCCAGGCGATCCGTCCGCCGCTGCCAAATCTCATGGACTCCTTTCGATGTCGCTAGTCTCGCGCTTTCCTTCTACCGCCGGCAAGCCGTCGCTTCGACCGTGGACCGCCAGGCAGGTAATGAGACACATGCTTATGCAACTATGACCGGTCAGGACACGCACCGGGGGCGGTGTTCTACGTCGCAGCCCCGTCGGGGCCCGAGCACCTTCCTCCCTTCCTCGCGGTGCTGTCCGAGCTCGGGGTGTGGCACCAGACCCTGGTGTGGGTCAAGGACTCCTTCGTGCTCGGGCGCTCGGACTTCCACTACCGCCACGAGCTCCTCCTCTACGGGTGGAAGAAGGGCCGCCACCGGAGGCCGCCTGAGCGCTGTCACGACACCGTGTGGGACATCCCCCGTCAGAGGGCCAATCCCGAGCACCCCACCGCCAAGCCGCTCGGGCTCGTGGAGCGCTCCGTGACGCTTAGCTCGCGGCGGGGAGACGTCGTCCTCGATCCCTTCCTCGGCTCGGGCACGACCCTGATCGCATGCGAGCGCCTCGGACGGCGCTGTTTCGGGATCGAGCTCGACCCCCGCTACGTCGACGTCGCCATCGCCCGCTTCGAGGGCCTCACCGGGGTCCAGACCCGGCGGGTCGAGCCACGGGGAAGGGCGGCATGACATGGCACGAGCGTGGAAGAAGCCCTTTCTGAAGGCACTAAGAAACAGCGGCAACGTCCGGGTCGCATGCCACATGACCGACATCGAGCGCTCCACCGCCTACCGGGCGAGGAGGCGGGATGGCGCCTTTGCGGCAAGCTGGGACGAGGCCATCGAGGAGGCAACCGACGCCCTGGAGGCGGAGGTCCGCAGGCGGGCGCTGTCGGGGGTCGAGGAGCCGGTGTTCTACAGGGGCAAGCAGATCGCAATCGTGCGCAAGCCCTCGGACCAGCTCCTGATGTTTCTCCTCAGGGGGTTGCGCCCGAACAAGTATGGGGCGGGGCGGGAGGACGGGCCCCAGACCAAGCCTGCCATCGTCGAGCTGGTCGAGCGCTTAAGGAGGGAGGACGGCGGCAAGCCCTAGAGCACGAGCGCGGCGATCCGTGCCGCGGCCTCGTCCTGGAGCGTCGGCACGACGTGTGAGTAGGTGTCGAGCGTGATCATGACGCTCGCGTGGCCCAAGCGCTCGGACACGACCTTGGGGTGGATGCCTGCGGCGAGGGCCAAGGACGCGCTCGTGTGGCGCAGATCGTGGAAGCGGATGCGGGGAAGCCCGAGGCGACGGGCCCTGCGCTCGAAGCCCTGGGACACGCTGTGGGGGTGAAGCGGTGCCCCGTTCACCCGGGTGAACACCAGCCCCGAGTGCTCATGGGGGCGGTCGCAGGTTGCGCGCTCGTGGTCCTGGCGGACGCGGTGGGCGGCGAGCGCCTCGAGCGTGCCGACGTCGAGCGCGATGGCGCGGCGCGACCTTCTCGTCTTTGGGGACGACAGCTGCACCGTGTAGTTGACGGCGATGAGGCTGTGGCGCACGAACAGGCGTCTCGAGGCGACATCGACGCTGTCCCAGGAGAGGCCGAGGAGCTCGCCCCTGCGCATCCCCGTAGTGAGGGCGAGAAGGTAGAGGGCATAGAGGCGCTCCGTCCTCATCCCGGCGAGGAAGGCCCTGACCTCGGGCTCGCCCCACGCCGTGACCTCGGGGTGGAGCTGGCGCGGGGGATCACAGAGCTCGGCCGCGTTGTGGTCGAGCTGTCCCCACCGGATCGCGTCGCGCAGCGTCCTGTGGACGATGGTGTGGATGTAGTGCACGGTCTTCTGCGACAGCCCGCCTGTGCCGTCGACCCGCCCGGAGGCGAGCAGCTCGACGTAGAGGCGGGTGAGGTCGGTGGGGCCGATCTCGGTGAGCGGGATCTCCCCGAGGCGGGGCAGAACGTGATGGATGAGGTTGGAGCGGTAGCTGTCCCAGGTCGAGGGCTTGAGCGACGGCCGCACCGCGGGGAGCCACTCCGAAACGAAGCAGGCGAGGCTCTGTGCCGGCGCCTGTGCGGCGCGCCGGCACAGGGGGGCGACGGTGGCGTCCTCGCCGTCTTTGCCCACCGGTGCCCGGAGGTGGCCACAGGGGCGGGGAGGTCCCGGCGCACCTGAAAGCGGCGGCTCCCAGGGGCGCGTCCCGTCACGGCGGGCCGTGGGCGAAACGGACGGGGGTGTTCATCGTTAGACGACACTTTCCCTCTGAAGCGGGACCCCAGCAAGTCGGAGTTGGCTGGGAACAGGCCCCGGTTGGGGCCAACCAGACCCATGTGCTGGCAACCGGCCCAAGGGCGGGCCCTGGGGGGGCGGAGATGGACCTTGGGCCAGCTGCCCGCCTAGCCGCCGCGACCGGGCCCCCTTAGGAGTCCCCCACGAACACGGCTACGGAGTGCCGGCAGTGGGCGTGGAACAGCCCGGCCTCGAGGGCACCCGAGAGGCCGTGGTGGGCTCGGGCGATCCCACAGCGACAGGACCTCGCCCTCGAACGGCCTACAGCGCGCACAGCCGTCGGGGCTATTGATGGTGTTGCGTTCTCGCGCCTCAGCCGGACCTGTGGGGCGGTATCCTGGATGCGATGAGGGTTGTCCTGACGCTGTTGCTGATACTGCTTCTGCTCCTGCTCGCCCTCCCCATAGGGATGGGCCACATGGGCGACTGCCCTGCCTGCACCTCGGCTAAGGCGCCGTACGCCCTGGGGATCTGCGCCGCAGTCCTTTCTTTGGTTGCCCTGGTCGTCTTGCTTGCGAGGTCGCGCTTGTTCCTGGCGAAAGAAACGACTCGCCGTTTCCTGCTGGCCCGCTCCATCTACAGACCTCCGCGCTTCGCCTAGACGTTCTTCGCGCGCCTGTTCGGGCGCTACGTCAACTACCAAGGAGGTCAACTTGAGATCGTTAGCCGTTTATCTGCCTGCACTGGCGTGCGGGGCAATGATGCTGTTGATCTGCGTTCCGATGCTGCTGGGGCGCAAGCACAAGCAGCCGACGGGCAAGGGAGTATCGCAGCAAGACGTCGCAGAGCTTCGTGAGGAGATAGCGCGTCTCAAAGCCGAGCGCGCGCTTGAGGACAAGAGCGGGGCGCTCGATGGCTAAGACACAGACGCGCCCCGAACGCCGCAAGCCGTCGGCAAAGGGAAAGCGCAAACCGGCCCGCAAGCCGCTGCCCCCGCCCTGGTACCGCAAGCACACCTGGTTGCCGTGGGTCGTTGGACTCGCTCTGCTCGCGATCGTTGTGATCGCGCTGCGCCCAGGCCAAACAGATGCCCCCGCTCCTGGAGTACCGGGCTCGAAACCGGTCGTGGGTGATGATCTCCATTCCCTGGTGATCGACCCGGGCGACCCCGACACGCTTTACATCGGGAGCCACCAAGGGGTATCGGTTTCCACCGACGGTGGGGGGACGTGGGAGGTCGTGGAAACCTTGAACGGCGCCGACGCGATGGGATGGGCTTTCACCGATGACCTCATCCTCGTCGGTGGGCATCCGGGGATCAGCGTTTCGAGCGATGGTGGCGCCACCTTCGAAGCGCGTAACGGCGGGCTGCCGGCGACCGACGTGCACGCGCTCGGCGCGGGTAAAGACGTTATCTACGCGGGATTGGCCGGGGTGGGAACGTTCGCCTCCACCGACGGTGGTCAATCGTGGGAGATGCGCAGCAACCAAGTCGGTGGTGCGTTCATGGGCCGCATCCAGGTCGACCCCTCAGACGACGGCCATTTGCTCGCCCCCGACATGGGGGGTGGCGCGATGGAGAGCACCGATGGGGGCCGCACATGGGAGGCGCTTGGCGGCCTCCCAGGAGCGATGTGGGTGAGCTGGGATGAGCGCAATAATGACCACATCATCGTCACGGGCCAGGGATCGGCCGCGGCGAGCACCGATGGTGGCGAGTCATGGGCGCCGTTCGAGGTCCCGGAGGGCGCCTCGATCGTGGAGTTCAGCCCCCACGAACCAAAGGTTCTTTTTGCAGCGGTGCTCGAGGCACCCGAGGCATCGGTCTACGTGAGCGACGATGGGGGCAACACTTGGGCCCGTCCTTAGGCAGGTAGAGGTTGCCTCTCGCTCTGGCGCTTGTTGCAGGGGCGCTTGCGAGTGTGAACCCATGCGGGTTCCCGCTCTTGCCGGCGTTCCTGTCCTTCTACGTGGGGGCCGAGGAAGCCGCGCTCCCGCGGGCTCCGACGCGCGTTGCCCAGGGCCTGGTTGTCGGTTTCCT